>NZ_FNDI01000005.1:0-151255 GCF_900100565.1 Paraburkholderia steynii
CGGTGTTAGCCGCTTTCTTTTGCCTACTTTTCTTTGCGGCGGCAAAGAAAAGTAGGTGCCGCCCCGCACAGGGGCAACGCTTGAAGCACGCTAACGAATCGCGGATGCCAGCGAAACGGCAAAAACATCAAACCGCTTGCGCAGCAAACCCAGCCACCCGGATGCCAGCGAAAAAACAAGCAAACCACCCAGCGTCGCAGACAACAAAAACTTTACTCACGGGCCCCAGGCAAATCCAAAACCTCTTCCGCGTGCGCAGCACGTTCCTGCTGCAAGGCCCACATCTGCGCAAACAGCCCACCAACGAGAAGAAGCTCGCCAAAAGTCCCGCGCTCGACGATGCGCCCCTTATCCATCACGATAATCTGCTCCGCATGCACAACCGTCGACAACCGATGCGCAATAATCAAAGTCGTCCGCTCGCGAGCAATCAAATCCAACTCATGCTGGATAGCACGCTCCGACCGCGAATCAAGCGCTGAAGTCGCTTCATCGAACAGCAGCACAGGCGGATTCTTCAACACGGTCCGCGCAATCGCAACACGCTGCTTCTCACCACCAGAAAGCTTCAGCCCACGTTCGCCGACCGGCGTGTCATACCCCTTGGGCAAGCTCTCGATGAACTCATGAATATGCGCCGCGCGCGCCGCCGCAATCACTTCGTCGCGTGTCGCCGAAGGCCGGCCATACGCGATGTTGTAATAGATCGTGTCGTTGAACAACACAGTATCCTGCGGCACGATGCCAATCGACGCCCGCAACGAATCCTGCGTCACATCGCGAATATCCTGCCCGTCGATGCGAATCGCGCCGCCCGTCGCGCGATCCAGATCGTAGAAGCGAAACAGCAGCCGCGCGAGCGTCGATTTGCCCGAGCCGCTATGGCCAACCACAGCCGTGGTCGTGCCCGCTGCAATCGTGAAACTCACGTCATGCAGGATCGGACGTGCAGGCTCGTACGCAAAGTTCACATGCTCGAAGCTCACCTGCGCGCCGCTCACGACAAGCGGCAACGCATCAGGTGCATCGGGCACTTCGCGCGCCGCGCCAAGCAGCGTGAACATCCGGTCCATATCGGTGAGACTCTGCTTCAGCTCGCGATACACGACGCCAAGAAAATTCAGCGGAATATACAGCTGCAACATGAACGTGTTGATCAGCACGAGATCGCCGAGCGTGAGCCGCCCTGCCATCACGCCTTGCGTCGCACGCCACAGGATGAACACGAGCCCAGTACCGATGATCGCCTGCTGCCCGAAGTTCAGCGCCGACAGCGAGTTCTGCGACTTGATCGCCGCCGCACGATAGCGCTTCAGGTTCTCGTCGTAACGCTGCGCTTCCCATTCCTCGTTGTTGAAGTACTTGACCGTCTCGTAGTTCAGCAGCGAATCGATCGCGCGCGAGTTCGCCTTCGAATCGAGTTCGTTCATCGTGCGGCGAAAATGCGTGCGCCACTCGGTCACCTTCACCGTGAACGTGATGTACGCGGCCAGCGCGATGAACGTGACGATCGCGTAATACGCCTCGTATTTGACGACGAAGAAGCCGAGCACGAGACCGACTTCGACGAGCGTCGGCAGAATGCTGTAGAGCGAGTACGAAATCAGTTGCGTGATGCCGCGCGTGCCGCGTTCGATATCGCGCGACATGCCGCCCGTTTGCCGCTCCAGATGAAAACGCAGCGACAGCGCATGCAGATGCCGGAACACTTTCAGCGCCAGTTGACGCACCGCGCTTTCCGTCACCTTCGAGAACAGAATTTCGCGCAGCTCGGTGAAAAGCGACGTCGACAACCGCACGACGGCATACGCGACCACCAGCAGCCCCACGCCGCCCAGCAGCACGATGCCCGGCGCGTTGGTCGCGCGGCCGAGCGCCGTCAGATGCTGCACGGAAGCAAGACCGTCGACGATGCGCTTCATCACGATCGGCACGCCAAGATTGGCAACCTTCGCGCCGATCAGGCAGCTGAGCGCGAACACCACGCGCCATTTGTAGGTCGCAAGGTACGGCAACAGCGAGACGATGGTTTGCCAGTCGTTGCGCGGCAGATTCGAAATCGGCGACGGTTCGGACGAAGCGGAAGAGCGACGCATGGTTCTATTGTGGGGAAAGGCTGCACGCTTGACGCGTGACTCGTGGGGAATGTGACGGGCAAGTGCGTTCGACGAACAAAACAGCATCCCGAACGCGACACGCCAGCAATAAGTGCCAACGTGCGCTTTCCCGTACAATTCCTGATCTAGCAACATTGTCGCAGAAGCCGGCTGGCGCCGCTTTCGCCGCGCTGACACTGGTCTTCCGGTCATGCCGTCGTCGCGAGCGCCATCCCTGTCGACCCAACTGAATTCATGGATGCCCCGATGACCCAGACTCTCAACCTCCCGCAGAAACCGTGCGCGCTGCGCGTCGTCCCGCAACCGTCGGATGCGAACGTCCATGGCGATGTGTTCGGCGGCTGGATCATGGCGCAAGTCGATATCGCAGGCTCGATTCCCGCAAGCCGCCGCGCGAATGGCCGAGTTGCGACCATCGCCGTCAATTCGTTCGTGTTCAAGCAGCCGGTGTTCGTCGGCGATCTGCTGAGCTTTTATGCGGATATCGTGAAGACGGGCAACACGTCGGTGACGGTCGCCGTCGAGGTCTACGCGCAGCGCATGAGCCTCTCGGAAGAAACGGTGAAGGTGACGGAAGCGACCCTCACCTATGTCGCGACGGACAGCGACCGCCGCCCGCGCGCGCTGCCTGAACTGGACTGAGTTGCCGGATCGAATCCGGCGTGCCGCGCCCACACAGCGCGGCCTTCAATCCGCCCGTGAATGCCTGACGATCAGGCGTTCGCCGCGATCATCGCCGCGTTCTCGGCGCCCCGCTGCAGCATGCCGGGAATCGCATCGTGTGGCAGCGGCTTCGCGAAGAAATAGCCCTGCATCTCGTCGCACGCGCGCTCCTTGAGAAAGTCGAGCTGCGTCGACGTCTCCACGCCTTCGGCAATCACCTGCAGATTCAGCGAGTGTGCGAGCGCGATGATTGCCGACGTGATCGTCTCGTCGTCCGACGATTCACCGATATCCGACACGAACGATCTGTCGATCTTCAACCGGTCCACCGGGAAACGCTTCAGATAGCTGAGGCTCGAGTACCCCGTGCCGAAGTCGTCGATTGCAAGTCCGATGCCGAGCGCGTGCAGTTCGTTGAGCATCGACACGGCCTCTTCCGCGTTGCGCATGATGGTGCTCTCGGTCAGCTCCAGCTCAAGATACTGCGGATCGAGCCCGGTTTCCTCCAGCACCTGCATCACGAGCTTCGCGATATCACGCTGCTGAAACTGCCGCGCCGACAGATTCACCGACACGCGCGCGGGCGGCAAGCCTTCATCCTGCCAGGCCTTGTTCTGACGGCACGCCTCACGCAGCACCCATTCCGACAGCGGCCCGATCAGTCCGCTTTCCTCGGCGACGGGAATGAACTGCGAAGGCGGAATCAGGCCGACTTCCGGATCGCTCCAGCGCACCAGCGCTTCCATGCCAACCACTTGGCCCGTTTCGATATCGACCTGCGGCTGGTAGTGCAACAGGAACTCGTTGTCGCGCAGCGCCCGGCGCAAACGCCGCTCCAGATTGAGCCGCGCGCCCGCCGATACATTCATCTCCGGCTGATAGAACTGGAACGTGTTGCGGCCCATGTCCTTCGCGCGGTACATCGCGAGATCGGCCTTTTTCATCAGCGTTTCGGCGTCGTCGCCGTCTTGCGGGAACAGGCTCGCGCCCATGCTGCAGCCAACGTACAACTCCGTGCCGTCGAGCCATACCGGCTCAGAAATCGACGCGCGCACGCGCTCCATCCACGCGATCAGCGACTGCTCGTCGACGGTATCCGTCATCACGATCACGAACTCGTCGCCGCCGTGACGCGCAACCGTGTCGCTGGCCCGCGCGCAGCGCGCGAGACGGTCCGCGACTACCGACAGCAGCCGGTCGCCGACGCTATGGCCGAGGCTGTCGTTGACGTTCTTGAAGCCGTCGAGATCGATGAACACGACGGCCACGCCTTTGTGATGCCGCTGCGCGACGATCAGCGCATGCTGCAGCCGGTCGCGCAGCAGGTTGCGGTTCGGCAGGCGCGTGAGGCTGTCGTAGTTCGCCTGATATTCGAGCTGTTCCTGATACCGGATCAGCGCCGTCACATCGTTGATGACGGCGATGTGATGCGTGGTCTGCCCGTCGGCGTCGGGCACGGGCGCGATATACAGCTGATTCCAGAACAGCGCGCCGTCCTTGCGGTAGTTACGTAGCACCGCGCTCACTTCGCGATTTGCCGCGAGTGCCTGGCGGATTGCGGCAATACCTTCCTGATCGCGATCGTCGCGCTGCAACAGGCGGCAGTCCTGGCCGATCACTTCCTGCGGATCGTAGCCCGTGATGCGCTTGAACGCCGGGTTCACGTACTCGATCAGATTGCCTTCCTTCGAAGGCGCCGTAATCAGGATCGCGTTGACGCTCGCATCGAGCGCGCGGCTTTGCAAGCGCAGCGCGAGGTCCGCGCGCTTGCGCTCGGTGATGTCGGTGTACGAGCCGAGCACGCCGATCACGCGGCCGTCGCTGTCGGTGAACGGCAGCTTGCTCGTCACCGTCGTGCGATGCACGCCGTCGATCACCATGTCGGTTTCGTAGTTCATCTTCGGCACGCCGGAGGCCATCACCTCGCTATCCTGGCGGCTGAGCTCGTCGGCGAATGCGCGCCACGGCATGTCCTCGTCGCGCTTGCCGATCACCTGCTCCGGGTAGGCGAGGCCCGCGTCGCGCGCGAACGCCATGTTGCAGCCCAGATAGCGCAGCTCCTTGTCCTTCCAGAAAATGCGCTGCGGGATGTTGTCGATCACCGTTTCCAGCATCTGGTTCGAACGCTGCGCTTCGGCTTCGGCGTTGATCTGCTCGGTGACGTCGTCGGCGAGCACGAACAGCGCGGGCCGGCCCATGAAGGTCATCGCGTGATACGAAATGTCGGCGCTGATCTGCGAGCCGTCCTTGCGCCGGTGATGCCAGATGCCCGCCATCGTGCGCGGGCCGCCCGGCGCCACGTCGCTGCGCTGCAAGTGCGATTCGAGCCGCGCAACCTCCGTGTGCGGGCGGATCGCGCGCACGGTCATCGCCAGAAATTCGCTCTCCGAGTAGCCGTATTGCTGCACGGCCGCCGTGTTGACGGCGAGAAAGCGCAGCGTGTCGCGGTCGAAAATGTACATCGGCACGGGATGCTGCTCGAACAGCCCGCGAAAGCGCTCATCGTGCCGATGCAGCGCCTTCGCGATGCGCAGTTTTTCGCGCGCGACATTTTCCCGGGCGCCGAAGGTGTAGATCAGCAACCCGCTGCCCGCGAGCATCGTCACGATCAGGAACAGCATCGCGTAGCGAGAGTCGCGCATCGATGCGTCGAGCGCCGCTTTCAGCGACAGGTCTTCCTGCGCGCGCAACTGGTCCATCCGCGCTTCGAGCCCGTCGACTTCCATCCCGAGCCGCGTATAAGTCTGCGCAGCCCATGCGCGCGAGCCGTCCTGTTCCGGCGCGGTGGTTTTGGCCAGCGCGAGCGCGATGTCCTGCTGAAGCCGCGAGCCGTCGGACGTGAGCTGCGCGAGCGCGCCGGCGACGTTCGGCTGGTTCGCCAGCTGCTCGTGCAACGCGCGGTCGATCTTCGCCAGCGAAGCGGACATGGCGGGCACCGCATTGGCGGTCGCGGGTTCGGCCGTTGCCTCATAGCGACCGAGCATGTCGAGGCCGTCCTCGAGCGTCGCGCGATAGGCTTCCAGATTCTGGCGGATAGCCGTCGAGCGGACCGTGCGCGCATCGGCGTCGCGCTGTCCGCAAATCTGCGTGTACGCGACGAAGGCGTTCGCGCCGACCGCCGCGGCGACGACCGCGAGATTGATCAGCAGCCGCTTCGATAGAAAAGAGATCATAGGTTCCGAACGTCGTTCGATCCTGCAGGCGGGGGCGCGCGGGAAGCCAGTCAGATGCGCGGTCACTCACATAGGGCACGCACGGACCACGCGGACAAACGAGCGCAGCCGGGCGCAGCGCTTTACGCGCCAACCTTTGGATAACGGCAGCGATCGGAAGAGATTGAGGGTAAAAACGAAAAAATCTTGCGCCAGATTCAGCTGGCGAGGCCAAATTCCTTCATTGCCGGCAGGAAATCATGGTTGCTCGCCGTCTTGCGCGACAGTTTGGCGAGCACATAGCGCTGAAACGGCTCGAGCCGCCCCCACTGCGCCGCGCTCGGCGCGGGGAGATTCGCGAGTTGCGCCTGATTCAGAACGGTATCCGGCACGACTGCAGTGTCGCGCCATGCCGGGTTATCCTCGGGCGTGAACCATTCGGGCTCGATATTCGCGTGCGTGCGCATCATCTCGAAGAGGGCGTGATCGAAGTTCGGCTCGATCGCGGTGTCGTCCTCGACGGGAAAGCGCGCCAGCAACACGCGGTCTTCGTGTGGCAGCATCTGCCATTGTTCGAGCGAGATCCGCAGCCCGAAACGGTCGAGATTGAATCGGACGACCATCGGAATGAATTTCAGATTCTCCGAAGATTCAACCTCGAAGTTGAACAGCAGGGGCGCATCATTGAGTCCCATGACAGATTCCTCTTGTTCGGCGGGCAACGCGCTATGCCGGTCTGAGGTATTTTAGAACCATATTGGCGGCGCGGCGGCCCTAAGCCGGGTCGCAGCATTCGTGCAGGAGTCAGCAGGTGAACGAACTGGAAACGGGCGAACAACCGGGCATCGTCGAGCAGGCGGTGCGCCGACACCGTGGCGGCGCGGTCGAGAGCGTCGCCGATCATGTCGGCCAGGAGTGGCCCGTTGCGCTCGTCTTCAATGGCATTTCGCACGCGGTGATGATGTGTACGCCGCGCGACCTGGAAGAGTTCGCGGTGGGTTTTGCGATTTCGGAAGGGATTGTCGAGCGCGGCGCGCACATTCAGGACATCGAGGTCGAGTTCCGCGACGGCAAATTGCCGCATGCGGAGGTGCAATTGACCGTCGTGCAGCAGGCGTTCGTCGCGTTGAAGGAAAAGCGGCGCGCGCTGTCCGGGCGGACGGGTTGCGGCGTGTGCGGAATCGAGAGCATTGATCTGCTCGATCTGGCGCCGGAGCGCGTGCCTGACACGGGCTTTCTGCAGCGTCTTGCGCCAGATGCGATCGCTCGCGCCGCGAAGGAACTGCCCGCTCACCAGGCGCTCACGAAGATGACGGGCGGCCTGCACGCCGCCGCGTGGTGCGACGCGACGGGCGCGATCCACTATGCGTTCGAGGACGTGGGCCGTCACAACGCGCTCGACAAGCTGATCGGGCGGCTGTCGCTGGATCGCGTCGATACGAAGGAAGGCTTCGTCTTTTTGTCGAGCCGCGCGAGCTACGAACTGGTGCGCAAGGCGGCGCGCGTCGATATTCCGATGGTCGCGACGATTTCGGCGCCGTCGTCGCTCGCGATTACGATTGCGCGCGAGGCGGGCGTGCGGTTAGTGAGCTTCTGTCGCGAGGCGGGCTACGTCGATTACGACACTGTCTGACGCGGCCGCCTCGTTTCCCGTTTAGCTGAACTGGCGGAAGTCCGGTTTGCGCTTCTCGAAGAACGCCTTGAACGCTTCCTTTGCTTCGGGTGCGAGCAGCATCTTGGCGAAATGCACGGCTTCGTCGGTCATTTGGGTCTGGATTTCGTGCTGCGCGGCGCGTTTCATGAGCTGCTTGGTTACGCGCAGCGATGACGCGGGCAAGGCGGCCAGCTTCTGCGCTTGCTGCAGTGCGAATGCGTCGACTTCGGCCGCGGGCAGGATGCGGTTCACGAAGCCCATGCGTTGCGCTTCTTTGGCGTCGAACGGTTCGCCGAGCATCAGCTTTTCCGCTGCCCCTTGATAGCCCGCGACGCGTTGCAGCAGCAGCGACGATGCGGCTTCCGGGCACAGGCCGAGTTGCGCGAATGGCAGCGAGAAGGTCGCTGCGTCGGCGGCGTAGACGAGGTCGCAATGCAGCAGCAGCGTTGTGCCGATGCCTACGGCTGCGCCGGCTACTGATGCCACTAGCGGTTTTTCCGCTGAGCTGATCGCGCGCAGGAACTGGAAGACCGGCGCGTCTTCGCTGACGGGCGGCTGCTTCATGAAGTCTTCGAGATCGTTGCCGGCGCTGAAGATTCCTGCGCTGCCGCGGATGAGCACCGCGCGGGTGGCCGGGTCTTGTTGCGCTTCGACCAGCGCGTCGGCCATCGTTTGGTACATCGCTGCCGTGATCGCGTTTTTCTTTTCCGGGCGGGTGAAGGCGATTGTTTGCACGTCGTGCGTGCGGGTGATTTCGATGTCCATTTGTCACTCCTCCATGTTGGTGCTTTTGCGGTGGCCTAGGTGAGGCGTTTTGGCCTTTGCGCTTGCATCCGCGTTACGGTGTTTGCTGCGCACGCTTCGATGTTGTGTGCTTGCCGTTTCGCTGGCGTCCGCGATTTGTTAGCGTGCTTCAAGCGTCGCCCCTGTGCGGGGCGGCACCTACTTTTCTTTGCCGCCGCAAAGAAAAGTAGGCAAAAGAAAGCGGCTCACACCGCCAGTTCTTCTCCCTGCCTGAGGGCCCCCAACCGGTCCCTCACTTCACACGGCAACTTTCCTGTTCGCGTTCGTTGCCAACGCTCCAATCCAGCGCATCACCCGCTTCATACACTCGCGTCGCAGCGTGCCGTATCAGATAATCCACGGCCGCCCAGGTGGCAAACTGTGTGTAGGTCCCAGGTGCTCCGCACGCCTCACTCCGGACCGATAGGGCAAGCGTCCCACCCTGTAAGGGCGCCGAGTTATACGCCGCGACAACCTACACACAGTTTGCCACCTGGGCGGCACATACCATTCGCCGCCGCTAACACGTGTACGGGTGTGTGAAGTGGGTGAGGCGTTCATTCAAAGCGTTGGCAACGAACATAAGTCACGTGATTGCCGTGTGAAGCGTAAGAACCTTTGGGGGCCCTCAGGCAAAAACTAGAACTGGCGGTGTTAGCCGCTTTCTTTTGCCTACTTTTCTTTGCGGCGGCAAAGAAAAGTAGGTGCCGCCCCGCACAGGGGCAACGCTTGAAGCACGAACGCAAATCGCGGATGCCAGCGCAAACACCCAAAAACCAAACAGCTTTGCGCAGCAAACACCGAATCGCGGATGCCAGCGAAACCAAATGCGAACCGCTATCACACCAGCGGCCCGCAAGCAAAACCCCACCCCACTCAAACCCGCTCAATAATCCCAGCCGCACCCATCCCGGTGCCCACACACATCGTGACCATCCCGTACTTCAAATTCCGCCGCCGCAGGCCATGCACAACGGTAGCAGCACGAATCGCCCCAGTCGCCCCCAGCGGGTGCCCCAACGCAATAGCCCCACCCAGCGGATTAATCTTCGAAGCATCGAGCCCAAGATCATTAATCACAGCCAGAGACTGCGCAGCAAAAGCCTCATTCAACTCGATCCAGTCGATATCGTCCTGCTTGAGCCCCGCTGCCTTCAGCGCCGCCGGAATCGCTTCCTTCGGACCAATGCCCATAATCTCCGGCGGCACACCGCGCACAGCAAAGCTGACAAACCTGGCCAGCGGCGTCAGATTGAACTGCTTGAGAATCTTCTCCGATACCACGATCAACGCGCCCGCCCCATCCGAAGTCTGCGAACTATTGCCCGCCGTCACCGAACCCTTGTTCGCAAACACCGTGCGCAACTTCGCAAGGCCTTCCATCGACGTATCCGCGCGCGGACCTTCATCAAGCCTCACCTCGCGCGTCTTCACCTTCACTTCACCCGTCGCGAGATCGGGAAAACGCTCGGTGATCGTGTAGGCCGCGATCTCGTCGTCGAACTCGCCCGCCTGTTGCGCAGCAACCGCCTTGCGATGCGATTCGACCGAAAACTGATCCTGCTGCTCGCGGCTCACCTTCCAGCGCTCCGCGACCTTCTCCGCCGTCAGGCCCATGCCATACGCAATGCCCACATCTTCATTGCGATCGAAAATATGCGGCGACAACGACGGCTTGTTGCCCATCATCGGCACCATGCTCATCGATTCGCAACCGCCCGCGATCAGCACGTCCGATTCGCCGACGCGAATGCGATCCGCCGCCATCGCGAGCGCCGTCACGCCCGATGCGCAGAAGCGGTTCACCGTCACGCCGCCAACCGTGTTCGGCAAGCCGGCGAGCAACGCGCCCATGCGTGCCACGTTCAAACCCTGTTCGGCTTCCGGAATCGCGCAGCCGACAATCGCGTCTTCGATCAGCGATGTGTCGAGGCCCGGCACCTGCGCGACGGCCGAGCGGATCGCATGCACCAGCAGTTCGTCCGGGCGCGTGTTCCTGAACATTCCGCGCGGTGCCTTGCCGATCGGCGTGCGGCTCGCGGCGACGATATATGCGTCTTGCAATTGCTTGGTCATTTTTGAGGTTCTCCTGTCGACCAGAGTTGGCGCTTTAGCGCCCTACTCTGGTCCCACGCCACGTCGAACAGAGTTAGCGCTTTAGCGCTTACTCTGATCCCTTGGTGAGTCGACCAGAGTTGGCGCTTTAGCGCCTTACTCTGGTCCCATGCCATGTCGAACAGATTTAGCGCTTCAGCGCTTACTCTGGTCCTATGGGAATCGATCAGTTGCGCACCGGCTTGCCCGTCTGCAGCATGCCCATGATCCGTTCCTGCGTCTTCTGCGTGCCGAGCAACTCGACAAACGCGCGACGCTCCAGCGCCAGCAGCCATTCTTCATCGACGAGACTGCCCGCCTCGACGTCGCCGCCGCACACCGCTTCCGCGATGCGGCTCGCGATCAGGTAATCGTGCTCACTAATGAAGCGGCCATCGCGCATGTTGACGAGCGACGCCTTGATCGTCGAAATCGCCGAACGTCCGGCAACAGGCACCTGCGTCACGCGCAGCGGCGGACGATAGCCCGCGGCGGCCAGCGCGCGCGCTTCCTTCTTCGCGGTATCAAGCAGTTCGAAGACGTTGAAGACGATCGTGTCGGACGGCTTCAGGTAGCCCATCGCGCGAGCTTCGAGCGCCGAACCGGAGACCTTCGCCATCGCCGCGTTCTCGAACGACTTCTGCAGGAACTTGAGCAAATCGTTGGTCGCGCCGACTTGCGTCGCGGCCTCAGCCGCGCGCAATGCCGCTTCCTTCAGACCGCCGCCCGCCGGCACGAGACCGACGCCCACTTCGACCAGACCGATATAGCTCTCGACATGCGCAACGCGCTTCGCGCTATGCAGCACCAGCTCGCACCCGCCGCCGAGCGCGATGCCCGACACGGCCGCGACCACGGGCACGTTCGAGTACTTCACGCGCAGCATGCCCTGCTGGAACTTCTTCACGAACGGCTCGATGCCCTTCGCGCCGCCCATCATGAACGCGGGCATCGCCTCTTCGAGATTCGCGCCTGCAGAGAACGGGCCGCCCGGCGCGCCGAGTTTCAGCGACGTCGGTTGCCAGATCACGACGGCCTTGTAGTCCTTCTCGGCGACGTCGATCGCCTGCGTGATGCCGTCGATCACCGACGGTCCGATCGTGTTCAGCTTGCTCTTGAACGACACGATCAACACGTCGTTCTCGCCCGCGCGATCATCAACCCATGCGCGCACGGCATCCGTCTCGAACACGGTCTTGCCATACGTCTTCGGATCGGCACCCGTTTCACCTGCGAGCGGCGCGCGGAACACCTGCCTGTCGTACACGGACAGCGACGAGCGCGGCACGAAGCGCTTTTCAGCCGGCGACCACGAGCCTTCGTTCGTATGCACGCCGCCCTTTTCGGCGACAGCACCTTCCAGCACCCACACGGGCAGCGGCGCGTTCGACAACGCCTTGCCTGCCGCGATGTCTTCCTGCACCCACTCGGCGATCTGCTTCCAGCCCGCCGTCTGCCAGCCCTCGAACGGACCTTCGTTCCAGCCGAAGCCCCAGCGGATCGCGAGATCGACGTCGCGCGCGTTGTCGGCGATCGACTCCAGATGCACGCCGATGTAATGGAACACGTCGCGGAAGATCGCCCACAGGAACTGCGCCTGCGGATGCTGCGATTCGCGCAAGAGCTTCAGGCGCTCGGCGGGCGGACGCTTGAGAATGCGGCCGACCAGCTCATCCGCCTTCGCGCCGCCATCCACATAGCTGCCCGCCTTCGGGTCGAGCACCTTGATCGCCTTGCCTTCTTTCTTGTAGAAGCCCGCGCCCGTCTTTTGCCCGAGCGCGCCCTGCTTCACCAGTCCGGCGAGCACGGCAGGCGTTTCGTAGACCGGGAAGAAAGGATCGTCGGCGAGGTTGTCCTGCATCGTCTTGATGACGTGCGCCATCGTGTCGAGACCGACCACGTCCGCCGTGCGGAACGTCGCCGACTTCGCGCGGCCGAGGCGGCTGCCCGTCAGGTCGTCGACTTCATCGAAGCGCAGGCCGAACTTCTCGGCTTCCTTGATGACCGCGAGAATCGAGAAAATACCGACGCGGTTCGCGATGAAATTCGGCGTGTCCTTCGCGCGCACCACGCCCTTGCCGACGACGCTCGTCAGGAACGTTTCGAGTTGATCGAGGATTTCCGGGCGCGTCGCCGTGGTCGGGATCAGCTCGACCAGATGCATGTAGCGCGGCGGGTTGAAGAAGTGTACGCCGCAAAAGCGTGCCTTCAGTTCGTCGGAGAAACCGTTCGACAGTTCAGTGATCGACAGGCCCGACGTGTTGCTCGCGAAGATCGCGTTCGGGCCGATATGCGGCGAGACCTTCTTGTAGAGATCGTGCTTCCAGTCCATGCGCTCGGCGATCGCCTCGATCACCACGTCGCATTCCGCGAGCTTCGCGATATCGTCGTCGTAGTTGGCGGGCTGGATGTATTGCGCGTCGTCCTTCACGCCGAACGGCGCGGGCGACAGCTTCTTCAGGTTTTCGATCGCCTTCAGTGCGATGCCGTTCTTCGGGCCTTCCTTGGCTGGCAGGTCGAACAGCAGCACGGGCACCTTCGCGTTGATCAGGTGCGCAGCGATCTGCGCGCCCATCACGCCGGCGCCGAGTACGGCGACCTTGCGAATGATCAGATTGCTCACGTCGTTCCTCCGGGGCGTTATGCGGTGTCGCGAGTCACCGCGCGCGGGCTTCGATGGGCGGCGCGCGGCGTATGTGTGTGAGTGTGGCGGCGGCGCATGACTGTCATGCGCCACCTCGCGATGGCTTTAGAACAGCGCTTCGTCGACTTCCATCAACGTCTTCGAACCGGCGCGCGCGGCGCGGATCGTCGAGGCCGTTTCGGGCAGCAGCTTCGCGAAGTAGAAGCGCGCGGTGGCGAGCTTCGACTTGTAGAACGGATCGCCTGATGCTTCGTTGTCGAGCGCAACGCGTGCCATGCGGGCCCAGAAGTACGAGAACACCAGGTGGCCGACCGTGCGCAGGTACGGCACAGCCGCGGCGCCGACTTCATCCGGGTTCTGCATCGCCTTCATGCCGATTTCCATCGTCAGCTTCTGCACCTTGTCGCCGATATCCGCGAGCGGATTGACGAACTCCTGCATCTCCGGCTTGATGCCTTCTTCCTCGACGAAGTCCGTCACCAGCTTGCCGAACTTCTTGAGCTTCGCACCCATGTCGCCGAGCACCTTGCGGCCCAGCAGATCGAGCGACTGGATCGAGTTCGTGCCTTCGTAGATCATGTTGATGCGCGCGTCGCGCACGTATTGCTCCATGCCCCACTCGGTGATGAAGCCGTGGCCACCGTAGATTTGCATGCCCATGTTCGTGCCTTCGAACGCGTTGTCCGTCAGGAAGGCCTTGATGACGGGCGTCAACAGCGCGACGAGGTCGGCGGCGTCCTTGCGCACGGATTCGTCGGCGTGCGACAGCTCCTTGTCGATGTTCAGCGCAGCCCAGTACGTGAAGGCGCGTGCGCCTTCCGCGTAGGCCTTCTGCGTGAGCAGCATGCGGCGCACGTCGGGATGGACGATGATCGGATCGGCGGCTTTCTCGGGCGCTTTCGGACCCGTCAGCGAGCGCATCTGCAAACGCTCTTTCGCATAGACGAGCGAGTTCTGGTACGCAATTTCCGTCAGCCCCAGACCCTGCATGCCGACGCCCAGGCGCGCGGCGTTCATCATCACGAACATCGCGTTGAGGCCCTTGTTCGGCTCGCCGACCAGCCAGCCCTTCGCGCTGTCGAGATTGATCACGCACGTCGCGTTGCCGTGGATGCCCATCTTGTGTTCGATCGAGCCGCACTTCGCACCGTTGCGCTCGCCGGGGTTGCCGCTTACGTCGGGAATGAACTTCGGCACGACGAACAGCGAAATGCCCTTCGTGCCTTGCGGCGCGTCCGGCAGTCGAGCCAGCACGAGGTGAACGATGTTCTCGGCGAGATCGTGCTCGCCGCTGGAAATGAAAATCTTCGTGCCGCTGATCGCGTACGAGCCGTCGCTATTCGGCTCGGCCTTCGTGCGCAGGATGCCGAGGTCGGTGCCGCAATGCGGCTCGGTCAGGCACATCGTGCCCGTCCATTCGCCCGACACCAGCTTCGGCAGATACGCCTGCCGCAGCTCCGGCGTGCCGTGCGCATGCAGGCACTCGTAGGCGCCGTGCGACAGGCCGGGGTACATCGCCCAGGCCTGGTTCGCCGAGTTCATCATCTCGTACATCGCGTTGTTGACGAACGCAGGCAGGCCCTGGCCACCGAAGTCAGGATCGCAGCCGAGCGCGGGCCAGCCCGCCTCGACATACTGCCGGTACGCTTCCTTGAAGCCCTTCGGCGTGGTGACGACGCCATCGCCTTCGTATTTGCAGCCTTCCTGGTCGCCGCTCTGGTTCAGCGGGAACAGCACTTCCGAGCAGAACTTGCCGGCTTCCTCGAGCACCTGGTTGATCGTGTCGGCATCGAGATCAGCGTGCTTCGGCATCTGTTTGATCTCGGCTTCGACGTTCAGCAGCTCGTGCAATACGAATTGCATGTCGCGCAACGGCGCGGCGTACTGTCCCATGAGTCTCTCCAATCAATCCAAAGGTGTTGGCTCGAGCTCCGCCGCCAGTCTCCCCGCCGTCTGGATCCATCCGATGAGGACCCAACCAGCCTCGCTAGCGGCTTGCGCTCTCGCTCTGATACGAAACAATCAGTTTTTCCAGCGCGGCCCACGTCAGGCGCACGGCATCGGGCAGATGCAGGAAGCGTGCGTCATGATGCAGGCCGAGCGTGAAGCTATACAGTTCGAAAAGCATCAGTTGCGGATCGGTGTCCGCGCGCAGATGCCCCTCATCCATTGCCTGCGAAATGGCTCGCGTGAGCGCCGCGCGCCACATCGTGACGCTCGCGACCAGTTGCTCGCGCACCGCGCTTTCCGCGCGATCGTCATACTCGACCGCGCCGCTGATGTAGATGCACCCAGTCGTCACTTCCTGGATGCGCTTCTCGATCCAGCGCGAGATCATCGCGCGCAAGCGCGGCAAGCCCCGGGGCTCGCGCAGACTCGGGAAAAACACCTCGTCCTCGAAACGACGGTGATATTCGCGCACCACTTCGACCTGCAGGTCTTCGCGCGACCCGAAATGCGCGAACACTCCGCTCTTGCTCATCTGCATGCGCTCGGCAAGCAGACCGATCGTCAGACCTTCCAGTCCGTCGCGGCTTGCCAGATCGAGTGCTGCATCGAGAATCGCGGCTCGCGTTTGTTCGCCTTTTCGCATAGCTGTGTACCGTCTGATTTGATCGAAAGAAAAATCGAACGGTCGTACCATTATTGTGGGCGACCGTCCGCGAGACAAGGACTTTATTAGAAACGGGTTTCTAACACGTTCTGATTTTCCGTCATTCGCCTATAAGAGGATGCGGAATTTTTAGAATCATTTGCCAGAACTGATCTGAGTTGTCTCCGATTATTGATTATTATGAATAGGCTTTTGTCTGCCTTTTTCTGTATCACCTCTTAATCGTAGCCGCCCACCGTCAGCAGTTTCATCGCGAGCCGGTAGGTGTTGTACGCAAACCAGTTCAGCAGACGCTCGCCGGCGGGACGCGCCGCATAGTGTTTTTCGTCGATGCGACGCCCCTCGTCGAACGCGGCGACGATCGCGGTGCGCAACTGGTCGATCTCCGGATGCAGCACGAGCACGACGTTCGCCTCGTTGTTCAGCATCAGGCTCAACGCGTCGAGATTCGACGAGCCGACCGTGCCCCAGTTCGAATCGACCACGGCGACCTTGCCGTGCAGCATCGTCTTTTCGTATTCGGCGATCTTCACGCCCGCCTTCAACAACGTGCGGTACAGGAACGGCACCGCGTAATCGAGCATCGCGAATTCCTTCCTGCCGATCACGAGACGCACGTCGACGCCGCGTTGTGCCGCGTAGATCAGCGCGCGCCGCAGCTTGCGTCCGGGCATGAAGTACGGATTGGCGAGCAGCACTTCGGAGCGCGCCTGGCCGATCGCAGTGAGATACGCCCTTTCGATCGCGCGGCGGTTGACGAAGTTGTCGCGTGCGACGAACGCGACGCACGGCTCGGCCATCGCGCGCATGTCGGCCGTACGGGTGCTGCGGCGCACGCGCACGAAGCGTTCAGTCGCGGCCTGCGGCGTCGCCCCGCCGACGGGCGGCGGTACGAGCGCCGGACGATGGCCGATGCGGATGCGCTCCCACTGCACGTCGAACGCTTCGAGCACGTCGGCCACGACGGGGCCTTCCAGCTCGACGGCGAAGTCCCAGCGGGCGTAAGGCAGACGCGTGCCGTTCTGATCGTAGTCATCGACGACATTGATGCCGCCGCAATACCCGAATTGGTCGTCGACGACGGCGAGCTTGCGGTGCGTGCGCGAGAAGCCGAATCGCCCGAAGATATGCGGGTTGTAGATGCGATGCTCGATGCCCGCCACCTGCCAGTCGTTGAACATCGGCAGGCGCTCGGTGCCGACACCGTCGGTGATCACGCGCACGCGCACGCCGCGCGTGGCGGCACGGATCAGCGCGTCGGAAACGGGACGGCCTGAGGCGTCGTCGCAAAAGATGTAGGTTTCCAGCGCGACATCGCTTGTCGCCGCGTCGATCCGTTCGATCAGCGCGGCAAAGTACGTCTCGCCCGCCGTGAACAGGCGCACCGAGTTGCCGGAACAAAAGCGATACCTGGACCAGTAGCGCCGGCCGGGCAAATGCTGTGTCAGCCGGTCGAAGCGGCGGCCGTTGCCGCCGCTCATCGGCAACGCTCCTTCACGCGTTGCGGCAATTGCAGGATCGCGTCGCGGTTGGACCACGAGAAGCACCGCTCGGCTGCCTCTTGCCAGGGCAGCCACAGATGCGCGGTGTGCTCGAGCGGCGCAAGCGTCACTTCGAGACGCTGTGGCACCTGCAGGCTGAACCAGTGCTCGGTGTTGTGCGTGACGCCGTCCGCATAACGGTGACGCCAGGTCGGGAAGATTTCGAAGTCGATATGGTGATGCCAGTCGACGAGCGCCTCACGCGGCACGACCTCGCCGCCAATCACGATGCCCGTCTCTTCTGCGACTTCGCGGATAGCCGTCTGCGCGATCGGTTCGTCGATGTGGTCCTTCGAACCCGTCACGGATTGCCAGAACGCCTCCCGGTCGGCTCGTTCGATGAGCAGCACGTCGAGATCGGGCGTATGAATGACGACGAGTACGGATTCCGGAATCTTCGGCGGTTTCGGCATGGTGATAAAGCGGTGCGCGGTTTTGCTGACTGGACCGCGCGATTGCATGTCGGACGGCAGAGCTTACAACGACTGTAACGCAAAAAGCGAAAAAGGCGCATAACGCGCCTTTTTCACTAGTAGTTTGGCGGGCACGTCGTTGTTTTAACGACGCAACCGCGCAAACGGTCACATTTACGCTTTCTGCTCGGGCTGACGCAGGCGGATGTGCAGTTCCTTCAACTGACGCTCGTCGACTTCGCTCGGCGCCTGCGTGAGCAGATCCTGCGCGCGCTGCGTCTTCGGGAACGCGATCACGTCACGGATCGAGTCTGCGCCCGCCATCATCGTGACGATGCGGTCCAGACCGAACGCGATGCCGCCGTGCGGCGGCGCGCCGTACTGCAGCGCGTCCAGCAGGAAGCCGAACTTCAGACGCGCTTCTTCCGCGCCGATCTTCAGCGCGCGGAACACCTTGCTCTGCACGTCTTCCTGGAAGATACGCACCGAACCGCCGCCGATTTCCCAGCCGTTCAGCACGATGTCGTAGGCCTTTGCGAGGCAACGGCCCGGGTCCGTTTCCAGATACTCGAGGTGCTCGTCCTTCGGGCTCGTGAACGGGTGGTGCGCGGCGACGTAGCGGTTTTCTTCTTCGTCGTATTCGAACATCGGGAAGTCGACGACCCACAGCGGCTTCCAGCCCTTCTCGACCAGACCGTTGGCCTTGCCGAACTCCGAGTGGCCGATCTTCAGACGCAGCGCGCCGAGGCTGTCGTTGACGACCTTCGCACGATCCGCCGCGAAGAAAATGATGTCGCCGTCCTGCGCGCCCGTGCGCTCGATGATGGCCGCGATGGCCGCATCGTGCAGGTTCTTGACGATCGGGCTTTGCAGGCCGTCACGGCCCTTCGCCACTTCGTTGATCTTGATCCACGCCAGACCCTTCGCGCCGTAGATGCGCACGAATTCCGTGTAGCTGTCGATGTCGCCACGCGACAGTTCGCTGCCCTTCGGCACGCGCAGCGCCGCGACGCGGCCGTCCTTCGTGTTCGCGGGCGTGCTGAACACCTTGAAGTCGACGTCCTTCATCGCGTCCGTCAGTTCGGTGAACTCGAGCTTGACGCGCAGGTCCGGCTTGTCCGAACCAAAACGGCGCATAGCTTCCGAATACGGCATCACGGCGAACTTCGCGTCGAGGTCGACACCGATCGTTTCCTTGAACACGTGACGCGTCATGTCTTCGAACAGGTCACGGATTTCCTGCTCGCCCAGGAACGACGTTTCACAGTCGATTTGCGTGAATTCCGGCTGACGGTCGGCGCGCAGGTCTTCGTCGCGGAAGCACTTGACGATCTGGTAGTAACGGTCGAAGTTCGCGACCATCAACAGCTGCTTGAACAGCTGCGGCGATTGCGGCAGCGCGAAGAACTGGCCCGCGTTCACACGCGACGGCACGAGGTAGTCGCGCGCGCCTTCCGGCGTGCTCTTGGTCAGCATCGGCGTTTCGATGTCGATGAAGCCGCGCGAATCCAGGTACTTGCGCACTTCCATCGTCACGCGATAACGCAGGCGCAGGTTGTGTTGCATCTGCGGACGGCGCAGGTCCAGCACGCGGTGCGTGAGGCGCGTGGTTTCCGACAGGTTGTCGTCGTCGAGCTGGAACGGCGGCGTGACCGACGCGTTCAGCACGTTCAGTTCGTGGCACAGCACTTCGATCTTGCCGCTCGTCAGGCTGGCGTTGGTCGTGCCTTCCGGACGGTTGCGCACGACGCCCTTCACCTGGACGCAGAATTCGTTGCGCACGCCTTCGGCCGTCTTGAACATCTCAGCGCGGTCCGGGTCGCAGACGACCTGAACGAGGCCTTCGCGATCGCGCAGGTCGATGAAGATAACGCCGCCATGGTCGCGGCGCCGGCTCACCCAGCCGCACAGCGACACGGTTTGACCCAGCAGGTGTTCGGTCACCAGACCGCAGTATTCAGATCTCATCGACATGATGTTTGTCTTTCGTTTTGCATTGGTTGAACGGCGCGCGCCGCACCGTGTGACGGGCGGCGCAAGCCGGCATTACAGCGGTGGCTCGACAGGCGTGCGGCGCTCCGGCGCCGGCTGATTCGCGGGCGGAGCAACGACGCCCATCGAGACGATGTACTTGAGTGCGGCGTCGACGGTCATGTCGAGCTCGATCACTTCGCTTTTCGGCACCATCAGGAAGAAGCCGGACGTCGGGTTCGGCGTGGTCGGCACATAGACGCTGACGTGCTCTTCCTTGAGATGGTTGACGACGTCGCCGCCGGGGATGCCCGTCAGGAACCCGATGGTGTAGGACCCTTTGCGCGGGTATTCGATCAGCAGCGCCTTGCGGAACGCATTACCGCTCGACGACAGCAGCGTGTCGGACACCTGCTTGACGCTGGTGTAGATCGGGCCGACGACGGGAATGCGCGCGACGATCAGTTCCCACCAGCCGACGAGCTTCTGCCCAACAAAGTTCTGCGTCAATAGACCGACGACAAAAATGAAAGCGAGCGTCAATACGGCGCCGAGACCCGGCAGGCGGAAGCCGAGCGCCCGCTCCGGCTGCCACGAACGGGGCAGCAGCAGCAGCGTTTGATCCATCGTGCCGATGATCAGGCCGAGCACCCACAGCGTGATGGCAAGAGGCACCAGCACCAGCAGGCCAGTCAGGAACACCGATTTAAGCGTCGTCTTTTTCGTCGTCATGTATACCGCCAGAAATCCGCGCGACTGCGTTGCGCGGCGTCTACGTCACCTCACGGTGGCGAAACTGCTAGGTGCCCGAGCTGCTCGCGGGAGCGGGCGTCGCTGCCGGTGTCGGCGCGGCAGCCGGCGTAGTCGCGGAAGCTGCGCTGTCGGACGAACCCGTCGCCTCCGGCTTGCTGTCTGTTTTGGACGCCGACGCGTCCGGGGCGTTGCTGGCAGCGCCGCCCGACTTGTTGCCTGAATTGCCGCCGCGGAAGTCCGTGACGTACCAGCCCGAACCCTTCAGCTGGAAGCCGGCGGCGGTGACCTGTTTGCGGAAAGCATCGGTTCCGCACTCCGGGCATTGCGTCAACGGGGCGTCGCTCATTTTCTGGAGCACGTCCTTCGCGAAGCCGCATGACTCGCAACGATAAGCGTAGATCGGCATGACCTTGTCCCTACTGAAAACTCTTTGAACGCTTGCAAAGCCTTGAATTATAGCCGCAAACAATGGCACGCCCCGGAATTCGGGGTGGAACGGCCGACGCAGCCGCCCCTCTTTAGATGAGGTCGGCGGAGTCGGGAATCAAGCCCTTGCCGCGTCTATGCACCGCGCCTACGCAAGGTCAGCCAGCGCTCGCGTCCGGCGAAGACGGGGATCGAGTCGCCGACGGGTTCGTCTTCCAGCAACTCGAAATGGGCCGACAGCAGCGCGTCGAGTTCGGCCCGCTCGATGATGAACGGCGGGCCTTTTGGCGAGCCCTCGCCGATGAAAAAGAAGCCAGCGAGCAATCCGCCCGCGGGCAAGAGTTCAGCCATGCGCGCCAGCCAGTCCGCGCGCCGCGACGGCGGCAGCGCGCACAAGAACGCCCGCTCGTAGATCCAGCCCGGCTCGAACGGCGGCCGGTACGTAAAGAAGTCCGCCTGTTCGACGAGGCTCGCATGCGCGCCGAGTTGAGCGCGGGCGGCTTCGACAGCATGGGCCGCAAAGTCGATCGCCCGGAGCGTCCAGCCTTTTTCGGCGAGCCACCACGCCTCGTACGCGCTGCCGCAGCCGGGAATGAGCACCGGCATCGGCGCGTGCCGGTCGACGAACGCCTTGAACGCCGACGGCACGCCCGCCTGATCCCATGGCATGAAACCGCGTTCGAAGCGCTCGTCCCAGAAGCCGGGCGCGTTCGGATCGCGGCTCTCGAAAGCTGGCGGCGCGGGAGAAACATTCGGCTTGGGATCGCTCATCGGTAGACCTCGTGCAACGCGTTCAATAGCCGCCGTACGCGATGGCGAGCCATGCGCGCGCCAGCACCGCACCGACGCCCACGGCCACGCCGAACATCAGCAGACCTTGCAGCAGCCGGTTGGTGCGCTTCTGCTCCAGCAGAATCTGGCGGATGGTTTCGTCGTTGATGCCGCGCTGCTGCGCGTCGTGACGCTGAGCCAGCATGTGATGGATCAGCCGCGGCAGCTGCGGCAGCGTCTTGCTCCACTGCGGCGCCTCGATCTTCAGCCGCTCGTACCAGCCTTTCGCGCCGATCTGCTCGTTCATCCAGCGTTCCAGATACGGCTTCGCGGTCTTCCACAAGTCGAGTTCGGGATCGAGCGAACGGCCCAGCCCTTCGACGTTCAGCATCGTCTTCTGCAGCAGCACCAGTTGCGGCTGGATTTCCACGTTGAAGCGGCGCGACGTCGAGAAGAGCCGCATCAGCACCTGGCCGAGCGAAATGTCTTTCAGCGCGCGATCGAAATACGGCTCGCAGACCGCGCGGATCGCGCTTTCCAGTTCTTCGACGCGCGTCGTGGGCGGCACCCAGCCGGATTCCAGATGCAGCGTCGCGACACGGTGATAGTCGCGCTTGAAGAACGCGAGAAAGTTCTGCGCGAGATAGTTCTTATCGAAGTCCGACAGCGCGCCGATGATGCCGAAATCCAGCGCGATATACCGGCCGAAATGCACCGGATCAAGACTGACCTGAATGTTGCCGGGGTGCATGTCCGCGTGGAAAAAACCGTCGCGGAACACCTGCGTGAAGAAAATCTCGACGCCCTCGCGCGCGAGCTTCGGAATATCGACGCCCGCCGCCCGCAGCGTATCGACCTGGCTGATCGGCACGCCGACCATCCGCTCCATCACGAGCACGTTTGCCGCGCAGTACTCCCAGTACATCTCCGGCACGAGCAGCAGATCGAGGCCCGCGAAGTTGCGCCGCAGCTGACTGCCGTTCGCGGCTTCGCGCATCAGGTCGAGTTCGTCGTGCAGATACTTGTCGAATTCCGCGACCACTTCGCGCGGCTTCAGGCGCTTGCCGTCCGCCCACAGACGCTCAGCCCATACGGCGATGTCACGCAGCAGCGCGAGATCGGAATCGATCACGGGCAGCATGTTCGGCCGCAGCACCTTCACGGCGACCTGCTTGCCCGCGTGCTGGCCCGTCTTCAACGTCGCGAAGTGAACCTGCGCAATCGACGCGCTCGCCACGGGCACGCGCTCGAAGTCGTCGAAGATCGTATCGACGGGCGCGCCGAGCGATTTTTCGATGATCGCAATTGCCACCGCCGAGTCGAACGGCGGGACCTGGTCCTGTAGCTTGGCAAGCTCGCTGGCGATGTCGGGGCGCAGCAGGTCGCGGCGCGTGGACAGCACCTGGCCGAACTTCACGAAAATCGGCCCGAGGCTTTCGAGCGCGAGACGCAGCCGCACACCCGGCGGCTGGTCGAACTTCCGGCCGATCGTGGTGATACGCAGCAACATCCGCACGCGGCGGTCGTTGATGCGGCTCAGCATCATTTCGTCCAGCCCGAAGCGGATGACGGTAAAGAAGATCTTGAGGAAACGCAGGAAACGCATGGTTGAGCCCGGTGACTAGCGCGTGCCGCGCGACGTGGCGGCGCCGCCCGGCGCATTGGCGCCGCGGGCTTCGACCTTCTGTTCGAGACGCTCGATGCGCTTCTCGACGCGCGCGAGCGCGTCGCGGGCGCGCGCCAGCTCGACGTTGAAGTCGTCGAGCGCGGCGCGGCGCACGAGCTGCGGGTTTTCGTCCAGCAGATATTCGGCTACCGATTCGACCAGATTGCGACCCGTGCGCAGCGCATGATCGCCGACCGTGCGCGCCACCGATGCGATCCGCCACGCAGGCCCGTCGCCGATCAGTTTCGCCAGATCTTCTTCCGGCTCCCAGCGCAAATGCTCGGCGAGCTTCGCGATGGCCGTGGCGAACTCGGCGTCGCCTTCGATCTTCACGTGCTTCATCACGGCCGCCTGGCCGCCTTGCAGGAACGCGGGGACGGCATCCGAAGGCACGGCGACGGTGACGTCGAACGCGTTGTGCGCTTCGCTTTCGTCGACGGCGCTCAGATAGCCGTCCGGCTGCACCAGCAGGATCAGTGTGACGGGAGGACAGGACAGCCGCGCAATCTTGCCGGCGTACGGGGTGAGACGTTCGCGCGCCCACGTTTCGCGAGCGAGCAGATGGTTGACGGCAGCAGCGAAGGGCTTGGCGGCAAGGGTCATCGGCAGTGGAAAGAGAAAACCCGCGCCGGCGACTGCCGACGCGGGTTCCTATTGTAACGTCCGTTCGCTTCGAGCCTGGCTCTGCCGAACGGCTAATCCTTTACGGGATCAGTGAAGATTCACTTGCTGGATGCCTGCGAGCAGCCAGCCTTCGCCAGTGCGCTTCGACAGGTTCCAGATTTCCTCGAACGGCTCCGCCGCACTGCCCGACGTTTCGCGGATCAGGCCGTGGAAGCGCACACTCGCGAGATATTCGCTGCCGCGATCCTCGACGCCCAGCAGATCGGCGTCCAGCTTCACGACATCCGTCTGGTTCTTTTCGGCGCCGCGCGAGCTCAGGTCGACCTTCACTTCGGCGAACATTTCAGGCGTCGTGAACTCGCGGATGTCGTCCATGTTGCCCGCGTCCCACGCAGCCTGCAGACGCACGAAGTAGACCTTCGCGTTGCGCAGGAACGCTTCAGTATCGAAGCCTGCCGGAACGACCGGCGCGGCTGCGATTTCAGGCGTCGTCAGCGGGTTGCCTTGCGGCCCGAGGTACGAGCCAGCCGGCGGCGCCGTGTAGCGCGGCTCCTGCGCGTAACCCGTGCCGCCCGCGTTCAGCGTCGGCGCGCCGCTCGCGTAAGCCGGCGTCTGCGCGTCGCGCTTGCGTCCCATGAACTTACGGATCAGCCAGATGGCGACGAACGCGATCAGCGCGATCACGATCAGGTTCGACATCATGCCGGCGAACGCTTCGCCGAGACCGAAGTGCGACAGAAGCGCCGCGATGCCGAGACCCGCAGCGAGACCGGCGATCGGCCCGAGCCAGCGCGAGCGGTTAGGCTGCGCGGCCGGCGTGGGCGGCGGCGTGGCGGGACGCTGCTGCTGCATGGCTTGCGACGGCGCGCCCGGCGACTGCGAAGGCGCCGACTGCTGTGACGGCTGGGTAATGTTCGACTGACGCCCGATACTGCGGCCGCCGCCCATGCGTTTCGCTTCGGCGTCGAGCGAGGCCAGCGTGCCGATCGAAATCAGCCCGACCATCGCGATCAGTCCGATTCTCCTCGCCCATGCCCCCTTTACCTTACAACGAGATGACAGATTCGAATCAGACATTTCTGCAATTTCCTTTTAAAAACGAGAAGTTAGGGACATTAGTATTTTGTCCCCACATGTAAGGCTACCACGCCAGCTGACAAATTGTAATATTTGACGGCTTCGAGGCCAGCTTGTTCCATCATCGTTTTCAAAGTTTCTTGATCCGGATGCATGCGGATCGATTCGGCCAGGTAGCGGTAGCTCTCGGCGTCCTTTGCGAAGCGCTCCCCGAGCCACGGAAGCACCTTAAAAGAATAGACGTCGTACGCCTTCTTGAGTGGATCCCACACTTTCGAGAACTCCAGCACGAGCACGCGGCCGGCCGGCTTCAACACACGGCGCATTTCCGCGAGCGCGGCGTCCTTGTGCGTCATGTTGCGCAAGCCGAATGCCACCGTCACCACGTCGAAGTAGTTGTCCGGAAAGGGTATTTTTTCGGCGTCGCAGAGCAGCGTCGGGGTGATGATGCCCTTGTCGATCAGGCGGTCGCGGCCCACGCGCAGCATCGATTCATTGATGTCCGTGTGCCACACTTCGCCCGTCTCGCCCGCCTGCTTCGCGAAGGTCTTCGACAGATCGCCCGTGCCGCCCGCAATGTCGAGCACCCGGTAGCCGGGCCGCACGTTGGCCTGCGCGATCGTGAACGCCTTCCACGCGCGGTGCATCCCGCCCGACATCAGATCGTTCATCAGGTCATAGTTGGAGGCGACCGAGTGGAACACGCCGGCCACTTTCTTCGCTTTTTCCTGTTCGTCGACTGTCTGATAGCCGAAGTGGGTTTTGGTCATCGCGCTTCGTCCTTTCGCGTATTCTAAGAAATTGTCGCGCCGCATCAAGCGACGGGAAGGCGGGAATCGTATCAGTGTCTGTGGCCGTGCGCAGGGCCGGATACGGGCATCGGCGCGTCCCGGTCGACGCCTGCCGCCTTAAGTTTGTCGAAATAATCGGCCCAGAGTTCGTCCTGACGGGTCGCGAGATCCCACAGCAGGTCCCACGAATAGATGCCCGTGTTATGGCCGTCGGAGAAAGTCGGCTGCAACGCATAGTTGCCGACGCCTTCGAGCGCCGTGATCGACACCTCGCGCTTGCCTGTCTGCAGCGTCTCCTGGCCCGGGCCGTGGCCGCGCACTTCCGCCGACGGCGAATAGACGCGCATCAGCTCGAACGGCACGCGGTAACTCTTGCCGTCCGCGTACTGCAATTCGAGCACGCGCGACACGGCATGAACGACGACGCCGGCGGGCACCGGCGTGTCGGGTTTCAATCCACTCATGATGACCTCAGGCGAGAGCGTGTTCGATTTCGCCGCGTACCGCTTCGCGCAGCAATGTGGCCTGCGCGCGGCGCTGCGACAGCATCGCCTCGGAAACGGTGCGCTGGCGCGGCGCCCAGATGGGCAGCGGGAAATGCGCGTCGTTGGAGAACCGGGGGATCACATGCCAGTGTACGTGCGGCACCTGGTTGCCGAGACTCGCCAGATTCACCTTGACGGGTTGCAGGATGCGCCGGATTGCGCGCTCGACGGCATACACCACGCGCATCACGCGGTCGCGCTCGCCGTCGCCCAGATCGGAGAACTCGGCGACGTGCCTGTTCCAGATCACGCGGCAAAAACCGGGGTAGTCATGTTCGTCGGCGAGGACGACACGCAGCGTGTCGTCCTGCCACAGTACATCGCCACCGTCTTCACGGCAGAAGATACAGTCCATCGTCGTCCTCGAACGGAACCTTTATCGCGCCATTAGACCAGCACGCGCTCGATTCCGCCATTGTTCGCGCGCTGCACATAGTCGGCCATCCAGTTCTCGCCGAGCACGTGTCGCGCGATTTCGACAACGATGTAGTCCGCTTCGATATTCGCGTCTTCGTTGTAGCGCGACAGGCCTTGCAGACAGGATGGGCAGCTTGTCAGGATCTTGACGTCGGTCGCTGCGCCGTTTGCACCGTTGGCGCCGTTCCCGCCGTTCGGTTGCGGGCCGTCACCCGCCTTGAGCACCGAACCCGGCTGCGCGTTCGCGTTCGCATCCGCCACGACGGGAATGCCGCGCAGCTTCGCCGCGCCCTTGCGGATTTCCTCTTCCTTGCGGAAGCGCACCTGCGTCGAAATATCCGGACGCGTGACAGCCAGCGTGCCCGACTCGCCACAGCAACGATCGTTCTTCTCGATCTTGTAGCCGTCGTTCTTCTCGGCGCCCATCAGTTCGTTGACCAGCTTGACCGGGTCCATCGTCTTGATCGGCGTGTGGCACGGGTCGTGGTACATGTAGCGCGTGCCCTTCACGCCCTCGAGCTTGATGCCCTTTTCCAGCAGGAATTCGTGGATGTCGATGATCCGGCAGCCCGGGAAGATCTTCTCGAATTCGTAGCCAGCCAGCTGGTCGTAACACGTGCCGCACGACACCACCACCGTCTTGATGTCGAGATAGTTGAGCGTGTTCGCGACACGATGGAACAGCACGCGATTATCCGTGACGATCTGCTCGGCCTTGTCGAACTGGCCCGAGCCGCGCTGCGGGTAGCCGCAACACAGATAACCCGGCGGCAGCACCGTCTGCACGCCCGCTTCCCAAAGCATTGCCTGCGTCGCGAGACCGACCTGCGAGAACAGACGCTCGGAACCGCAACCGGGGAAGTAGAACACCGCTTCCGAATCGACGGTCGTGGCCTTCGGGTTGCGGATGATCGGGACGATCTTGTTGTCCTCGATGTCGAGCAGCGCGCGGGCCGTTTTCTTCGGCAGGTTGCCCGGCATCTTCTTGTTGACGAAGTGGATCACCTGCTCGACCACGGGCGGCTTGCCCGTCGTCGCGGGCGGATGCGCCGTCTGCTTCTTGGCGAACTTCTTCAGCACGTCGTTGCCGAGGCGCTGCGCCTTGTAGCCGACGCCCATCATCGCGGTGCGCGCGAGATTGATGGTCTGCGGATTGGTCGCGTTGAGGAAGAACATGCCCGCCGCGTTGCCCGCGTTGAACTTCTTCTTGCCCATCTTGCGCAGCAGATTACGCATGTTCATCGTGACGTCGCCGAAGTCGATCTTCACCGGGCACGGCGTCACGCACTTGTGGCACACGGTGCAGTGATCGGCGACATCGTTGAACTCGTCCCAATGCTTGATCGACACGCCACGGCGCGTCTGCTCTTCATACAGGAACGCCTCGACCAGCAGCGACGTGGCGAGAATCTTGTTGCGCGGGCTGTACAGCAGGTTCGCGCGCGGCACGTGCGTCGCGCAGACGGGCTTGCACTTGCCGCAGCGCAGACAGTCCTTCACCGAATCGGCGATCGCGCCGATATCGGACTGCTGCATGATCAGCGATTCATATCCCATCAGCCCGAAAGAAGGCGTGTACGCGTTGCGCAGATCCGCGCCTTCGAGCAGCTTGCCCTTGTTGAAGCGGCCATGCGGATCCACGCGCTGCTTGTACGCGCGGAATTCGCCGATCTCGTCTTCCGTCAGGAATTCGAGCTTCGTGATGCCGATGCCGTGCTCGCCGGAAATCACGCCATCCAGCGAACGCGCGAGCTTCATGATGCGTGCCACCGCGTGATGCGCGTCCTGCAGCATCTCGTAGTTGTCGGAGTTGACGGGGATGTTCGTATGAACGTTGCCGTCGCCCGCGTGCATGTGGAGCGCGACGAACACGCGGCCGCGCAGCACCTTTTTATGAATAGCCTGCGCTTCGTCGAGAATCGGCTTGAACTCGCCGCCGTTGAAAATCTGGCGCAGTTCCGCGCGAATCTCCTGCTTCCACGACACGCGCACCGTGCGGTCCTGGACGATATGGAATACGTTCGCGTCCGGCTGATCGTCGACGCGGTCCGCGAATTTCTCCGCGAGCCCCGCATAGCCGAGTCCCACCAGATAGTGCTGCGCTTCACGCAACGACAGATCGAGCTTGTCGCGCAGGAATTCCCAGCGCTTCTTCACATGGCCGAGCAGTTCGAGCGCCTGCTGCACGCGATCTTCCAGCAATTCAGCGCTCGGAATTTCATTCGCGTCGTCGCTCTTGCCGAGCGGCAGCTTGCCGCTCTTGAAGAACGCTTCGAGCGCGTCGATCAGTTGCAGCTTGTTCTTGATCGACAGTTCGATGTTGATGCGCTCGATGCCGTCCGTGTATTCGCCCATGCGATTGAGCGGAATCACGACGTCTTCGTTGATCTTGAACGCGTTGGTGTGCTTCGCGATCGCGGCCGTGCGGCTTCGGTCGAGCCAGAAGCGCTTGCGCGCCTCAGCGCTCACGGCGACGAAGCCTTCGCCGCTCTTGCCGTTGGCCATGCGGATCACTTCCGACGTCGCCGTCGCGACAGCGTCCGCATCGTCACCGACGATGTCACCGATCAGCACCATCTTCGGAAACGCGTTGCGCTTGCTCTTGGTCGCGTAACCGACCGCGCGCAGATAACGCTCGTCGAGGTGTTCCAGGCCCGCGAGAATCGCGCCGCCCTGCTTCGACGTTTCGAACAGATAGTCCTTGATTTCGACGATGCTCGGAATCGCCTCGCGCGCCTGGCCGAAGAACTCGAGGCAAACGGTGCGCGTGTGCGCGGGCATCTTGTGCAGCACCCAGCGCGCGGACGTGATCAGGCCGTCGCAGCCTTCCTTCTGGATGCCCGGCAGGCCGGCAAGGAATTTATCCGTCACGTCCTTGCCGAGACCTTCCTTGCGGAAACGCCGGCCTTCGATGTCGAGCATTTCCGTGCGCAGCAGCTTTTCGCCCGGCGCGTGTTCGCCGTCGAACCACTTCAGTTCGAAGCGCGCGACGGGAATGTCGTGAATCTTGCCGAGGTTGTGATCGAGGCGCGTGACTTCGAGCCAGTTCCCTTCCGGGTCGACCATGCGCCACCAC
Organism: Paraburkholderia steynii; assembly: GCF_900100565.1. Taxonomy (NCBI): domain Bacteria; kingdom Pseudomonadati; phylum Pseudomonadota; class Betaproteobacteria; order Burkholderiales; family Burkholderiaceae; genus Paraburkholderia; species Paraburkholderia steynii. The sequence continues at coordinate 29,793 of NZ_FNDI01000005.1, forward strand.
GCGAGGTTGTCGAGCGCCGTGCCCCACAGCACGGCCTTCTTGCCGCCCGCGTTCATCGCGACGTTACCGCCGATGCACGATGCGTCGAGCGACGTCGGATCGACGGCGAACACATAGCCCGCCTGTTCGGCCGCTTCCGTCACGCGGCGCGTGACGACGCCTGCGCCGGAGAAAATCGTCGGCACCTTGTGAGCGACGCCGGGCAACTCCGTCAATTCGACCGCGCCGAGTTGTTCGAGCTTCTCGGTGTTGATGACGGCGGAAAACGGCGTGAGCGGCACCGCGCCGCCCGTGTAGCCCGTGCCGCCCCCGCGCGGAATCACGGTAAGGCCGAGTTCGAAGCACGCCTTGATGAGACCGGCGATTTCGGCTTCCGTGTCCGGCGTCAGCACGACGAACGGGTATTCGACGCGCCAGTCGGTTGCGTCCGTCACATGCGAGACGCGCGCGAGGCCATCGAAGCGGATGTTGTCCTTCTGCGTCTGACGGCCCAGCACTTTGGTCGAGCGACGGCGCAGGTCGGCCATCTTTTCGAACTCGCCCGCGAACGCATCGACGGCGCGGCGCGCGGCGGCGACCAGCGTTTCGACACGCGCCGCGCGATCGACGCCCGCGTCGTCGCCATGTTCGACGAGGTCAGCGCGGCGGCGCTTTTCGATTTCGGTCAGACGGTGATTCAACGCTTCGATCAGCAGCGCGCGGCGCTTCGGGTTGTCGAGCAGGTCGTCCTGCAGGTAAGGATTGCGGCGCACGACCCAGATGTCGCCGAGCACTTCGTACAGCATGCGCGCCGAGCGGCCGGTGCGGCGTTCCGCGCGCAGTTCGTCGAGGGCAGCCCACGCTTCGTCGCCGAGCAGACGGATGACGATTTCGCGGTCGGAGAACGACGTGTAGTTGTATGGGATTTCGCGCAGACGCGGTTCGGCGTCGGCGGCAACGGTGGCGGCGGCGCCGTGCGGATCGAAAACTTGAGGTGCGTTCATGTTTGGACGACTCGGTAGGTCAGCGGCGTGCGCTCATCGTTGAGGCCCGCTGACAGTGCGCGTGGGGCGCAATGCTGGAAATCTTTCTAGTGTGCGAAGCCGCAACCGGCAGGCCAGCGCCCGGGATCGCCGGGGATATGGCTGGAACGTGGGTGGCCGGTCGCCTCGCGGCGCTCAGAGGCAGCTACACGATCGTGCATGCCGCACGTGCCGCTGCGCCGCGGGGCGAGACTCGCGCGGGACGGGCATCAAATGGGCGATCCGAGGCTGCCAGTGCATCTTCCGATCCTTGTTCCAAAATAGGATTCTACCGCATGATCCCATTGCGCGTTGACGCCCGAATGTAAGCGTGACAAGCCTTTGCGCGTTCGCTTGACAGAATTCGCCACGAAATTGCCAGGTGACGACGCACCCAAAATGCATCGCATCCGTGCCCACGCTGAGTCCGATTTTTCGACCGTCCGGTCGGCTGGCCAAGCTTACTGATAAAGCGAACGCAATCGGACAAATCCCGGATCAGCCGCGTCCGGACAGACGGTTGGCGCTATCATTGATCCTTTCCTGTCCGAAATAGCGCATCGCGCGTGACCCGCATGGCTTCCCACGACTACCTGAAGAAAATCCTCACCGCCCGTGTCTACGACGTCGCGCGTGAGACCGAACTCGAACATGCGCGGAATCTGTCCGCACGGCTGCGCAACCCGATTTACCTGAAGCGCGAAGACAATCAGCCCGTCTTCTCGTTCAAGCTGCGCGGCGCCTACAACAAGATGGCGCACATTCCCGCCGACGCCCTCGCGCGCGGCGTGATTACGGCTTCGGCGGGCAACCATGCGCAAGGCGTGGCGTTGTCGGCGGCCCGCATGGGCGTGAAGGCGATCATCGTGGTTCCCGTGACGACGCCGCAGGTGAAGGTCGATGCCGTGCGCACACATGGCGGCCCGACCGTCGAAGTCGTGCAGTCGGGCGAATCGTTCAGCGACGCCTACGCGCACGCGGTCAAGCTGCAGGAACAACACGGCCTGACCTTCGTCCATCCGTTCGACGACGAATACGTGATCGCCGGCCAGGGCACGGTCGCGATGGAAGTGCTGAGCCAGCATCAGGCGCCCATTCACGCGATCTTCGTTCCCATCGGCGGCGGCGGTCTCGCGGCGGGTATCGCGGCGTACGTGAAATCGGTGCGCCCGGAGATCAAGGTGATCGGCGTGCAGACGGACGATTCGTGCGCGATGGCGCAATCGCTGAAGGCGGGCAAACGCGTGACGCTGAACGAAGTCGGCCTGTTTTCGGACGGTACGGCCGTGAAGCTAGTCGGCGAAGAGACCTTCCGCCTGTGCCAGGAATATCTCGACGAAGTGCTGACCGTCGACACCGACGCACTGTGCGCGGCGATCAAGGACGTCTTCCAGGACACCCGCAGCGTGCTTGAGCCGGCCGGCTCGCTGGCCGTCGCGGGCGCGAAGCAATACGCGGAGCGTGAAGGCATCGAGAATCAGACGCTGATCGCCATCACGTCCGGCGCGAACATGAACTTCGACCGCATGCGTTTCGTCGCGGAGCGCGCAGAAGTCGGCGAGGCGCGCGAGGCCGTGTTCGCGGTAACGATTCCCGAAGAACGCGGCAGCTTCAAGCGCTTCTGCGAACTGGTCGGCACGCGCAGCGTCACCGAGTTCAACTACCGTATTGCGGATTCGGCGTCGGCCCATATCTTTGTCGGCGTGCAGATCCGCAATCGCAGCGAGTCGGCGCAGATCGCGGGCGCGTTCGAGGCGCACAACTTCGCCACCGTCGATCTGACGGGCGACGAACTGTCGAAGCAGCACATCCGCTACATGGTCGGCGGACGCTCGCCGCTCGCGCACGACGAGCGCCTGTTCCGCTTCGAGTTTCCCGAGCGGCCGGGCGCCCTGATGAAGTTCCTGTCGTCGATGGCGCCGAACTGGAACATCAGCCTCTTCCATTACCGCAACCAGGGCGCGGACTACAGTTCGATTCTCGTCGGCATTCAGGTGCCGTCAGCGGAAGATTCGGAATTCGCTCGCTTCCTTGCGACACTCGGCTATCCGTATTGGGAAGAGACGTTGAACCCGGTGTATCGACTGTTCCTTGGATAACGAAGCACGCGCATGGCCTTTTCGCTCGACGACAAACTGGTAGTGGCGATCTCCTCGCGCGCGCTGTTCGATTTCGAGGAAGAGAACCGTGTGTACGAAGATGGCAATCTGCGCGACTACGAAGCACTGCAGCGCGAGCGGCTGAACGTGCCGGCCAAGCCGGGCGTCGCGTTTCCGCTGATTCGCAAGCTGCTTGCGCTGAATACGAGTGCGCACCGTGTGGAAGTGGTGATTCTGTCGCGTAGCGATCCCATCAGCGGCTTGCGCGCGTTCAGTTCGTGCCGCGAGCATGGGCTGGCGATCGAGCGCGGCGTTTTCACGCGCGGCCGCGCCCCGTTCGCGTATCTGAAGCCGCTGAATGCGTCGCTGTTTCTGTCGGCGAATCAGGACGACGTGCGCGATGCTTTGGCCGCCGGATTTCCCGCTGCACGCGTGTTGCCTGAATCGGCGAAAATGGCGAGCAAGTATCCGGACGAAATCCGCATTGCGTTCGACGGTGACGCCGTGCTGTTTTCCGACGAAGCGGAGCGCGTGTTTCAGAAGGACGGCTTGGGTGCGTTCGTCGGTCATGAGATCGACAACAAGGATTTGCCGCTTGCCGATGGACCGCTGAAGCCTTTGTTGAAAGCGCTGCATCGACTGCAGACGCTGGCTGACGAAGCCGCGCCGATGCACATTCGCACTGCGCTGGTGACGGCGCGTTCGGCGCCCGCGCACGAGCGCGCGATACGGACATTGATGGCCTGGAACATCGAAATCGACGAAGCGATGTTTCTTGGCGGGCTGGACAAGAGCGCGTTTTTGCGCGAGTTCGAGCCGGACTTTTTCTTCGACGACCAAATTCGCCACTGCGAGTCGGCCCGTGACGTGACAGCGATCGGGCATGTATTGAGTGGCATCGTGAACGCATCATGACACCCGAACAATCACCGCTGGGCAAACCGTCCAGCTACACCGAACAGTACGACGCATCGCTGCTCTTTCCGATCGCGCGGAAGAATGCGCGCGAGCAGATCGGTATTGGCGCGACGTTGCCGTTTTTCGGCACGGATATCTGGAATGCGTATGAGCTGTCGTGGCTCAATGCGCGCGGCAAGCCGCAGATTGCGGTCGCCACTTTTTATATTCCGGCGGAATCGCCGAATATCGTTGAGTCGAAGTCGTTCAAGCTTTATCTCGGATCGTTTGCGCAGACTTCGTTCGATTCCATCGAGACGGTTCGCGATACGATCAAGCGGGATGTTTCCGCTGCGTGTGGGTCGTCCGTGTCGTTGCATCTTTATCCGCCGGCGGAGTTTTCCAAGCTCGGGCTCGATGAGTTCGAAGGGACTTCGCTAGATCGGCTCGATCTGGATACGGATGTTTATCTGCCTGATGCTTCGTTGCTCAAGGCTGCGCTTGATGAGGCGCCTGTTGAAGAGACGCTGTTCTCCAATCTTTTGAAGTCGAATTGTCCGGTGACTGGGCAGCCTGATTGGGGTTCGGTGCAGATCCACTACGTGGGGCCGCAGATCGATCAGGCCGGGCTGCTGCGGTACATTATTTCTTATCGAAACCACACGGGGTTTCATGAGCAGTGTGTCGAGAAGATCTTTCTTGATGTGCTCAAGGTTTGTCAGCCTGTGAAGCTGGCTGTGTATGCGCGCTATACGCGGCGTGGTGGGCTGGATATCAATCCTTTCCGTACTAACTTTAATCTGCCGATGCCGGATAATTTGCGGACTGCAAGACAGTGATTTGGGTTTTTTCTGTCTGCGACGCTTGGGCTGGTTTTTTTGCCTTTTCGCTGGCATCCGCGATTCGTTAGCTCGCTTCAAGCGTCGCCCCTGTGCGGGGCGGCACCTACTTTTCTTTGCCGCCGCAAAGAAAAGTAGGCAAAAGAAAGCGGCTCACACCGCCAGCACTTGTGTTTGCCTGAGGGCCCCCAAAGGTTCTTACGCTTCACACGGCGACCACGTGACCCACGTCCGTTGCCAACTCTCTTGCGGGTACGCCTCACCCGCTTCACGCCCCCGCATTACGGCATGCCGTGCCAGATAGTCCACCGCCGCCCAGGTGGCAAACTGTGTGTAGGCCGTAGCAGCTCACACGCCTCACTTCGGACCCGATTGCGCACGCGTTCCACCCTGTCAGAGCGCCAGGCTATACGACGCGACAACCTACACACAGTTTGCCACCTGGGCGGCGCAGAACATTCGCTGCCGCTAGTTCTTGTTCGGGTGTTTGAAGTGGGTGAGGCGGTCATTCGAAGCGTTGGCAACGAACGCGAACAGAGATGCTGCCGTGTGAAGCGTAAGACCCGTTGGGGGCCCTCAGGCAAGGAGAAATGTTGGCGGTGTTAGCCGCTTTCTTTTGCCTACTTTTCTTTGCGGCGGCAAAGAAAAGTAGGTGCCGCCCCGCACAGGGGCGACGCTTGAAGCACGCTAACGAATCGCGGATGCCAGCGCAAAGTCAAGCAAACCACCCCGCGCAGCAAGCAAAAAACCTTACGCCGCAGGCTTCTTATAAGCGACGCAGTCAACCTCAACTTTACAGTCGATAACCATCGACGACACCACACATGCCCGCGCAGGCGGATTCGCCCCAAAGTACTCCTTGAACACCTTGTTAAAGGAAGCAAAGTCACGCGGATCATCGAGCCACACCCCACACCGCACGACGTGCTCAGGCCCATACCCGGCCTCGGTCAAAATCGCCAGCACGTTTTGAATCGTCTTGTGCGACTGCTCAACAATCCCGCCATTGATCACTTCGCCGTTCTCCATCGGCGTCTGCCCCGACACGAACAGCCAGCCATCCGCCTCGACCGCACGCGCAAACGGCATCACCTGACCGCCCGTACCTTTGCCACCTTCAACGCCATAACGCTTCATCGTTCAACTCCTGTAACGTAAGCGCGTCCGCACCCAATGCGAACGCAAAAATTCAGAAACCCTGCGTAAGCTCGGCCCGCGACGCCGCCGTCGCCCCACGCGCCACAAACCTGCCCGCGCGCTCGCCCGTCGGCTTGCCATCGAGATACGACAGTACGCCATTCACCCACACGGCATCGATGCCATCCGCCGCCTGCTGCGGCTTGTCGAACGTCGCCGCGTCGCGCACGCGCGCCGGGTCGAACAGCACGAGATCGGCGTGATAACCGATGTGTACTTCGCCCCGCTCCGTCAACCCGAAGCGTCGCGCCGACAAACTCGTCATCTTGCGAATCGCCTCTTCCAGCGGAATCAGCTGCTGATCGCGCGCATAGTGGCCCAGCACGCGCGGAAACGCGCCCCACAAACGCGGATGCGGCAGCGGATCGTTCGGCAGGCCATCGGAGCCGACCATCGTCGCCGGATGCGAAAGGATGCGCCGCACATCGTCCTCGGACATGTTGTGATAGACCGCGCCCGCTGGTTGCAGACGCTTCGCCGCTTCCTGCTGCGGCACGCCCCACTCCGCCGCGATCTCCTTCACCAGCTTGCCGGCCATCTCGGGATGCGGCGTCGACCACGTGATCGTGATGTCGATATCACCCGTCACCTGCTTGACGTCGAGCGTCGACGAGCTGCGGTTGTACGGATAACAGTCGCAACCAACAGGATGAAACTGCCGCGCGCCTTCCAGCGACGCCAGCACCTCGACACTGCGCCCCCAGTTAGACGGCCCCGCGCATTTCAGGTGCGAGATGATGACGGGCACGCGCGCGTGCTTGCCGATGCGGTACGCCTCGTCCATCGCATCGAGAATCGCATCGAACTCGGTGCGCATGTGCGTCGTGTACAACGCGCCCGCCACCGCGAGCGGCTCGGCGAGCGCCATCACTTCTTCCGTCGGCGCGGCGAACGCGGAGCTATACGCGAGCCCTGAACTCAACCCCAACGCGCCATTCAAGAGCGCCTCTTCGAGCTGCACGCGCATCCCGTCGATTTCCTCGCGCGTCGCCGCACGGTCGAGCCGGTCCATATGGTTGTTGCGCAGCGCCGTATGTCCGATCAACGCGCCGACGTTCACGGACGGCTTCGCTTCATTCACGGCATCGACATACGCGGCGAACGTCGGATACTGAAACGCATCGCGCGGGCCGAGCAGGTTCATCGGATCGGGTGGATCACCCTTGAGCGACACAGGCGACGCGCTGATCCCGCAATTGCCGACGATCACCGTCGTCACGCCCTGCGTGATCTTCGGCAGCATTTGCGGCGAGCGGATGACGTGCGTGTCGTCGTGCGTGTGTACGTCGATGAAGCCCGGCGCGAGTGCGCGGCCGTTCGCTTCGATCACCTCTTCGGCCAGCCAGTTCGACAGGTTGCCAATCGCGGCGATCTTGCCGTTGCGCAACGCGACGTCGCGTTCGGCAGGCGGCGCGCCCGTGCCGTCGTACAGTTGCGCGCCGACGATCAGCGTATCGGCGGCTTCGGGGTGCGAGTGCATGAATCAGTCTCCTAGCGGTTGTCGGTCGCCGCCGCCGCGATGCGCATCGAGCGCATGCTTCATGCGGCGCAGCAGTTCGCGGCTCTCGTCGCCGAGGCTCACGGCCAGTTCGGTGACGAGCACGTCGAGCGCCATCATCATCGCGTAACGCGACGACGACGGCTTGTAGATGAAATCGGTTTCGAACGCGACGATGGGAATGACCCAATCGGCCATCTTCGCAAGCGGCGACGCGGGCGCCGTCAACGTGATGAGCGTCGCGCCATAGCTGCGCGCGATCTTGCAGCTGTCGACCATTTCCGGCACGCGGCCCGTCGTCGAGAGCGCGATCACCACGGTATCGCGCGAGACCGTCGATGCAACCATGCGCTGCAGCAAACCGTCCTGATACGTCGCAACCGGCCTCCCCAGTCGCACGAGCCGAAAGCGCATTTCATCGGCAAGCGCCGTCGAGCCTCCGCCCATGCCGAACACGTAAATCATGCGCGCTTCGCGCAACGCAGCGGCGGCCTGCGCCACGGGCGCCTGACACAGCAACTGATGATTGTGCGTAAGCGCCGTCTGCAACTCGTCGAACACGCGCGTCGCCAATGGCTCGGGTGTGTCGGCCTGCGCGCCCGGTTGCAGGAACCGCTGACCGACGGCGGCCGCCTGCGCGAGCCGCAGCTTGAGTTCTCGCACGTCACGGCAGCCAACCGCTTTCGCGAAGCGCGTGACCGTCGCGACGCTCACTTGCGCCCGCTCGGCCAACGCGCCGATGCTCGCGCGCGATGCGCCCGTCAGATCGTCGAGAATCAGCGCCGCGACCTTGCGCTCGGCCGAGCGCAATTCGGGCGCGCATTCCGCAATGCGGGCGACAATATCGAAAGCAACGGGTTCGGCGGTGGAATTCATGGCTCGCAAGCACCGCGCGCCGCCGGTAACATTACTCGGCGCACGCGTGGTACTAAATAACATTTCATCAAACATCGTACTTTCGGTAACATACGAAAGTCAACTTCGATTCGATTTAACTGGCCGATGGAGCAGGATGACATGAAAGTTACAAACTATCAGGGAGCCACGATCGACCCTTATAGCAAGGGCTTGGGCAACGTGCCGGGCGCGAGCATCCAACTGACGGACGCGACGCGTCTCGAATGGAATCTGCTCGACGAAGACGTGAGTCTGCCCGCCGCCGTTCTGTATGCGGACCGTATCGAGCACAACCTGAAGTGGATGCAGACGTTCGTTGCCGAGTACGGCGTGAAGCTCGCGCCGCACGGCAAGACGACGATGGCGCCGCAACTGTTCCGCCGCCAGATCGAAACGGGCGCGTGGGGCATCACGCTTGCCACCGCACATCAGGTGCGCGCCGCGTATCACGGCGGCGTGTCGCGCGTATTGATGGCGAACCAGCTGGTCGGCAAGCGCAACATGCTGATGATCGCGGAACTGCTGAGCGATCCGGATTTCGAGTTCTTCTGTCTCGTGGATTCCGTTGAAGGCGTCGAGCAGCTTGGCAACTTCTTCGGCTCGGTGAAGAAGCAGTTGCAGGTGCTGGTCGAACTCGGCGTGCCGGGCGGTCGCACAGGTGTGCGCGATGACGCGCAAACCCATGCCGTGCTCGATGCGATCGCGCGTTACCCGGATTCGTTGAAGCTCGCGGGCATCGAGCTGTATGAAGGCGTGTTGAAGGAAGAACAGGAAGTGCGCGACTTCCTGCGCAGCGCCGTGAAGCTCACGCTCGAACTGTCGGACCAGGGCCGCTTCGCGCGCACGCCGGCCGTGCTGTCGGGCGCGGGATCGGCGTGGTACGACGTGGTCGCGGAAGAGTTCTCGAAGGCGTCGCGCAAAGACCGCATCGAGATCGTGCTGCGGCCGGGCTGCTATCTGACGCACGACGTCGGCATCTATCGCAAGGCGCAGACGGATATCTTCAAGCGCAATCCCGTCGCGAAGCGCATGGGCGAAGGGCTGTTGCCCGCGCTGCATCTGTGGGCGTATGTGCAGTCCATTCCCGAACCGGATCGCGCGATCATCGGCCTCGGTAAGCGTGACTCGGCGTTCGACGCCGGCTATCCCGAACCCGCGAAGCATTATCGTCCGGGCACGCCGACGCCGCGCGATGTCACCGCCGATGATGGCTGGGAAATTTTCGGCTTGATGGATCAGCACGCCTATCTGCGGATTCCCGCAGGCGCCGATCTGAAAGTCGGAGACATGATCGCGTTCGACATCTCGCATCCGTGCCTGACGTTCGACAAGTGGCGTCAGGTGCTGGTGGTCGATCCGTCGTATCGCGTGACGGAAGTGATCGAAACGTTCTTCTGATTCTTCTTCGATCGAAACGGCGCTGCGTCTCACGACACAGCGCCGTTTTTTATTGGCCGATCATTGGCTCAGCGCCCGGCTTGCGCGGTCTCCGCGTCCGTCGCCGCAGCTACTTCGCCGATGCGCGCCTCGAGCATCGTCAGCGCGCTCGACAGGCCGGCCAGCACATCGTCGGGCAAGGCGGCCATCGTGTCGTGCAGAAACGCATTGCGGTTCGGCAGGCTCGCTTCGATCGCGGCGCGGCCTTCCGCCGTGAGCTTCACATTCGTGATGCGATTGTCGCGCTCGTCCATGCTGCGCGAGATCCAGCCCATCGCTTCGAGCGACTTCAGCTGTCGCGTCAGCGCGCCCGGATCGATACGCAAGCGTTCGACCAGTTTCTTCTGCGACGACTCACCCGCCTGCTCGTACAACGCGAGCAGAATGCGCCAGCGCGGCATCGGATGCCCGACGCGGCCTTCGAACGCCGACATGAACGCGCGATACGTGCGTCCAAACTGATGCAGGATAGCGACGCGGTCCTGTTCTTCCATGATCTATCTTCGATTCAAAAGCGCTTACATTCCCGTCAATCCGCGTGGATGACCGGCTCGATCTGCTTGCGCAGCTTGACGGGCGGCACGCGCCGGCTCTGCCAGATCGCGAACAGCGACACCAGCGCGCCGAGCATCAGGCCGATATGGATCGCGCCCACCAGCGATTCGCGCGCCGACTCCAGCAGCACGGCGCCATTGTGCCCTGCCTTCGCGAGTTCGCTCAAAAGTGTGTGCTGCGCGTCGCGGTTCACGAGGATCTGCGGATCGCCGAGATCGGCGAACCATTGGCTCGCCTGATCGCCATCGAGCGCGCTGCGCACGCCGCTCGCATACATGTGCGTGACGAGCGTGCCCGTCAGCGCCGTGCCGATCATCCCGCCGATCATACGCAGCGATTGCAGCAGCGCTGTCGCGATGCCGAGATGCTCGCGGCCCGCCGTCTGCTGCGCGAACACGGTGAGATTCGGCAGCACGAAGCCGAGGCCAAGGCCGCCAAAGGTCATGAACAGCATCAGCAGCCAATGCGGCATCGAGCGCGTCGCGATCACCACGCCGAGCGACGCCGCGGCGAACAGCGCGAAGCCGATGAACAGCATCACATTCGGATTCGGCACGCGCGACACGATGCGCCCATTCGCAATACTGCCGATCGTGATGAACACGACGAGCGGCGTGATCACGAGTCCGGCCTCGTTCGGCGTCATGCCGAAGCCACCCTGAAACAGCAGCGGCGCGTAGAACAGCAGCGAGAACATCGCAAAACCGCCGAGCACGGCCAGCACGAACAGCGCGGACAGGCTCTTGTTGCGGAACATGTCGATGGGAAGAATCGCTTGCGGGAAGCGCTTTTCCCACTTCCACAACGCAATCGCACACGCGACGCTCACGACCAGCAAAGCAAGCGCCGAAGCCGTGACGCCGTGCTTCGGCAGCAATTCGACGAACATCTGCAAGCTGCCGAGCGACAGCGCGATCAGCAACGCGCCCGGCCAGTCGAGCCGCATCTTGCCTTCATGGACGACATACCGCAGATGCGGCAGATAACGCCACACGAAAAACAGCGACAGCAGGCCGACGGGCAGATTCACGTAAAACACCGAGCGCCAGCCGTAGTACTGCGTGAGAAAGCCGCCGAGCGACGGACCGATGGCGTTCGCAATGCCGAACGCCGTGCTCATCAGTACCTGCCAGCGCAGCCGGACCACGGAATCGGGAAACAGATCGGGGATGCAGGCGAACGCGGTGCCGACCAGCATGCCGCCGCCGATGCCCTGCAAGCCGCGCGCGATCACCAGGAACAGCATGTTGTTGGCCGCGCCGCAGAGCACGGAAGCCGCCGTGAACACGACGATCGACGCGATGACGAACGGCTTGCGCCCGTAGTAATCGCCGAGGCGCCCGAAGATCGGCACGGTGATCACCGACGTCAGCAGATACGACGTCGCGACCCACGCGTACAGTTCGAAGCCTTTGAGATCCGCGACGATCGTCGGCAGCGCGGTGCCGACCACGGTCTGGTCGAGCGCAACGAGCATCGAGACGAATGAGACGCCGAGCATCGCCAGTAGCGACTCCCGGAACGGTAAAACTTGCCCACTCGAATGGTGGGCGGCGGTATGCACGGCCATTTTTGATCAAACAACAGTTGACGCGTCAACGATAAGGAATCATACCATGCTGAATGGCTCTAATCCGGGTGCGTCGATTGCGACCTTCGTTGCTACCGTTTGATCCGACGCTTCTAAGAATTCCGAAAAATCAGGGAGATTCATGGAACCCACTACGCTCGCCGCCGCGCCGCTCTCCGCGGACGATCTCGCGGCCCTGCGCCGCGCCAAACACGAGCTCGAAAGCCCGGCGCTGACGATGAAGCTCGCCAGCATCGTCGGCTCGCCGATGGAAAAGCTGATTTCGCGCATGCCGGCGATTGCCAGCGACAAGGTCAACGACGCGACGCAACTCGCGCTGCGCAAATGTCTGCAGATCGCGCTGCGCACGCTCGGGCGTCCGATGGCTGGCGCGCCGCTCGGCGTCAGCGACCGGCCGAGCAATCTGTTACACAAGTTCGCGGTCGCGACGACGGGCGCAGCGGGCGGCGCATTCGGGCTGTTCGCGCTGCCCGTCGAACTGCCCGTCACGACCACGCTGATGTTCCGCTCGATCTGCGACATCGCGCGCAGCGAGGGTGAGGATCTGACTTCCGTCGATACGCAACTGCAATGTCTGACGGTGCTAGGGATGGGCGGCACGTCGAAAGCCGACGACGACGCCGACTACGGCTACTTCATCATGCGAGGCGCGTTGGCACAGGCAGTGTCGAAAGCGTCGTCGGAAATCGCGACGAAGGGGTTCACGACGCATGGGTCGGCGGCGCTGCTGCGATTGTTGAACACTATCGCGGCGCGCTTCTCGGTGCAGGTGAGCGAGCAGATCGCCGCGAAGTCCATTCCGGCGATCGGCGCGGTGCTCGGCGCGATGGTCAACACCGTGTTCATCGACCACTTCCAGCAGGTCGCGCACGGCCACTTCACCGTGCGCCGGCTCGAACGCCAGTACGGCACGGACGCCGTGCAGGCCGCGTATCAGGCGATCGACCTTTCGCTCGCCGGATGAACGTCGTGCGGCTCGCTCGTCACGCGCGCGACGAAACGCGCGGCGAGATCGAGGGCGCGGCGCGCTTCGGGAATGAACGGCGCCCAGAGCTGCCACACGTGCGGCATCTTGCGCCAGATCTCGAAGTCGATATCGACGCCCGCTGTGCGCGCCTTGTCCGCGACGCGGCGCGAATCGTCTAGCAGGACTTCTGTGCTGCTCACCTGCATGAAGAGCGGCGGCAAGCCCTTCAGGTCCGCGTAGAGCGGCGATGCATAAGGGTGCGTAGCTGGCGTGTCGCCGAGATAAAACCGCGCCGCCCGCGCGATGGAAGGACCGTGAAACATCGGATCGATGCCGTCGTTGGTTTGCAGCGACGCACCCGTCGCCGCGAGATCGGTCCACGGCGAAAACAGGATCCCGCCTGCCGGCAACGGCTCACCCGCATCGCGCAACGCGACGAGCGTCGCAAGCGCGAGGCCGCCGCCCGCCGAATCGCCTGCGATCACGATCGAGCCGGGCTTCGTGCCGTCTTCGAGCAAGCGACGGTACGCGGCCAATGCATCGTCGAGCGCGGCGGGAAACGGGTTTTCGGGCGCGAGCCGGTAATCGAGCGAGAACACGCGCGCGCCGCTGCGCGATGCAAGACCAAAGGACGCCGCGCGATGCGTCTGTGGCGAACAGAAGTAATAGCCGCCGCCATGCAGGTAGAGGATCGTCGCCGTGTGCCTGCCGTCGACGCGCGTCAGCCATTCGCCGCGCAATGGCCAGTCGCGCTCGCCATAGCGCTCATCCAGCGTCCAGCCCGACGGCACGCGCGGCGTGTACGCGCGCTTCGCCGTCATGCGGCGCGCGCGTTCGGCGCTGATCGTCGGATGCCGCGTCTGCGGATGAAACTGACGGCGCAGGAACCAGCATGCCAAGGCGCTTTGCCAACTCATCGGGGCACTCTCCATCGCGGGTTGAATCGCCATGGTACGTGGCTTTCAACGCGCTTCAATCGAAGGCGGCTTCTATTGGCGGCGTGGGCATTCGCGCGCCGTTTGAAAAGAAAAATGGCCGGAACCGCCGCTGACGGTTCCGGCCATCGTGCTCGATTGCGTGCTTCGTTTAATTCGCCGGCAACACCTGGCCGCGAATTTCACCTGTCGGATTCTGCGCGGTGTGAACGTTGAAGTACCACTGACCGCCCATCAGGTCGGTGACCTGTTGCTCCGTGAGCGTCGCGGAGCCTTTGATCGGGCTGGCCAGCGCGTTCTTGTCGATGGGCACCTGCACCTTGGCGTTCTGCCCGACGGGCGCAGGACCGTGGAAGTGCGCCATCGTCACGGGACCCGACAGGCTCTCGTAAGTCGCGGTCCACTGGAGTGTTTTCGTCGAAGTATCGAACGTGGCGTTCAGTGCGCCATGCCCGTGACTCACGCGCGGCGGCACTTCACTCGACGGCTCGAGGTCGGCCTTCAATTCCACCGTATCCGCCAGTGCCACACCCGACGCCAGCGCCCACAAGACAGCAACCATGCTCAGCTTTTGAATTGTAATCATCGTTCTCTCCGGGTCTTTGCGCTCAGGATCGGCGTCGCTTCACGCGTAGTGCGTGAGCGGACGCCGTCTCATGCGCCAGCACATACTAGTGTAATTCGGAGCGCTGCGCGTGACGCACGCGCAGCAGCGCAAAGCGTTGCGAAGCAGGAGAAGGAACGGGAAGTCAGGCGAGCAGCGCCGCCTGCTCTTCGATGCCGTCGAGCATCGTATTGCACGTGCGCACGAGCGCAATGCCCTCGCTGCGCAGCGTGTCCGACGGCGCCGAGGTCAATTGCCGCCGGTACTGTTCGAGCGCGCCGAGCAGCGGCGGATACTGCAGCACACCCACCGCGCCAGCGACGCGATGATGCCATTGACGCAACGCCGGGACATCGAGGTCGTTCAGCAGCGGCGGCAACGCGCGCAGATCGTCACGCACGGCCGACACGAATGCATCGAGCAGCGACTTTACCGTCGATTCACTGCCCCAGATCTGCGTCAACTGACTGAGATCGACGGGAACGAATGCGATGCTGCCGACGTTTGCAGGTTCCGCATCCGCGACGACAGCAGCCGTCGCGTCGCCTTGCGTGGCGGGCCGCGCGCTGTCCGCGCCGAACCAGCGGTTCAGATATTCGCGCAAGGTGGCGAGGCGCGTCGGTTTGACGAGGCAATCGTCCATGCCGGCATCGCGACATGCCTTTAGATCTTCGGGCGCGGTGTTCGCGGTGATCCCGAGTATCGGCAGGTGTACGCCTGTCAGTTGCTCGCTTTCGCGCACGGATCGCGCCAATTCGTAGCCGGACATGATGGGCATGTGACAGTCGGTAATCAGGAAGCCGTACGGTGTCGCATTGAGTGCTTTGAGTGCCTCGGCGCCGTCATTGACGACGTCGCACGCGAAACCGAGCAGCGCCAGCTGATGACGGATCAGTTCCTGATTGACGGGATGATCTTCGGCGACGAGCACGAGACGCCCGCACGCAATCGCGCGCTCCCGATCCGGTGGCGCGGTGGCGGCTTCGGCTGCGCCCGGATGACGCGCAGGCGTCGGCGAAAGGCCCGTCAACGCGGCCGCGCAGGCCGCGCTCAAGCCGCGCCACGAGATCGGGTTGATGCTCACGCGCACGGCGTTATCAACGATCCGATAGCCTGTCGGCTTCGGCTTCTCGGTCAGGCTGATGATTTTCGCGCCGGACTGCGCGACGGCAGCCGGCAGGTCGACGCCGTCGCCGACGAATACGAGGTCCACACCTCGCAGCGCTTGCGGATCGCGCAACTCGGCAAGATCGGCACCGGCGCGACGCAATTCGATGCCGAGCGCCGCGCCGAAGTGCGCAAGCGCCCTCGCGACGCACGCATCCGGCGTCGCGACGACGCCGCGCTTGCCGCGCAATCCGCCCGCCGTGTATTGCTGCATTTCGAGCGGCATCCGCAAACGCAGCGTCATGTGCGTGCCTTTACCAGGCGTGCTCGACAACGACAGCGTGCCGCCCATCAACGCAATCAGTTTGCGGCAGATCGTCAGCCCCAGGCCCGTGCCGCCGAAGCGCCGCGTGGTCGACGATTCCGCCTGCACGAAAGGCTCGAACAGGCGAGCCTGGACTTCAGGCGCGATACCAATACCCGTATCGACGACACTCATCTCGACCGTTTGTCCCGCCTCGCTTTCCTCGACTACCTTCACGTTCACGTCGACCTCGCCCCGCGGCGTGAATTTGATCGCGTTGCCGAGCAGATTGAACAGGATTTGTCGCAGCCGCACGCTGTCGCCGCGCAGCGTTGCGGCGACCTGCGGATCGATATCGACGCGCACTTTGAGACCTTTCTCGTGCGCGCGCCCCGCCAACAGGCCAACCGCCGTATCGACCAGATCACGCAGGTCGATCGGCTCGGATTCGATGGTCAGTCTTCCCGCCTCGATCTTCGAATAGTCGAGCAGGTCGTCGAGAATCTGCAGCAGCGCACCCGCCGATTCGTGAATCATCCCGAGCATCTCGCCCTGGTCGGCATCGAGCCGGGTGCGCTCCAGGACTTCGACAAGTCCGAGCACGCCATTCATCGGCGTGCGGATTTCGTGGCTCATCATCGCGAGAAAATCGTCTTTTGCGCGCGACGCCGCTTCGGCCAGATCGCGCGCACGCGCCAGTTCGTCGGCACGCAGCCGTTCGATGCTAGCGTCGACCCAATAGCCGCTCCAGACGGTCGCGCCACTCTGCTCGCGACACGGCACGAGTTCCGCGCGAACCCAGCGCTGCTCGCCGGGACCGTCGATCCGAAACTCCAGGTGCAGCGGTTCCGACATTTCGGCGGACCGCTCGAGTGCGGCGACGACGCCGGGACGGTCGTCCGCACAAATGGTGCCGAAATTGAGCGTGGCGCGCCGCATCAGAACGGCACTGTCGTATCCCAGCAACTGTTTGGTATCGCCGCCCACATAGGGGAACGTGTACTGGCCATCGAGCCCGCGGCGCAACTGGAACACCACGGCCGGCAACGAGCTGGTTACGTCGACGAGGCGCCGCTGTGTTTCGCTTGCCAGCATTTCGGCGCGACGGATATCCGTAATGTCAACGAGCGTGCCGAGCACGCACAGCGGCGTACCGTCGACGCCGTTGCAGACGCACACGCAAAAGAGACCGTGCCGGCTGTCGTACTGACTGTCTTCGAACTCCAGTTCGATCTGCGTGGCCGAGCCGCTTTGCAGCGCCTCGCGTGTCAACTGCTCGAGACGCAAGCTGTTGTCCTCTCCCCAGGCATGAACGTCCGCGCTCGTGCAGCCGATCACGGTTTCACGCCTGAGGCCCGTCGCTTCTTCATAAGCCCGGTTCACGCCGATGTAGCGCCCTTGCAGATCTTTTGCGACGAGCGGGTACGGGACCATTTCCATCATCGTCTGCTGAAAGTTCAGTTGCGATTCGAGCTCGCGCTCAGTGCGCTCGCGCCGGCTGACTTCGCGCTGCAGCAACACATACGCTCGCAACGTCAGCAACAACACGACGCCGATGCCGATCAGCACAGGCAGCAGCCGCAGTGCCGTCACGCTCCAGCCGCCTTGCGGCGGTGCGTCGCCTGTCACCCATTTCTGTCGGATGCGCTGTCGCTCCGAGGCAGGCATCGCGAGCAGCGCGCGGTCGATCAGTCCCGCCAGCGGCGCGAGGTCGTCACGAACCGCGAAGCCGATGGGATCTGGCTCGCGCACTACGCCGACCACTTTCAGCACGCCTGCGTATTCCCGTGTCAGCGCAGCGTCGATTTCGGCGACGTTGCCAACCAGCGCGTCGGCGCCGCCGGCGGCCAGCAGTTTCAGCGCCGCATCGAGATTTGGCGCGACCGTCGCGTGCGTCGCGACTACGCCGTACAACTCGAATGGCAACGCCCCCTGGCTATGAATCGACAACACGATGCGGCGCGCGGCAAAATCGTTGAGGCCGCGCGCAGCAGGTTCGGCTTCGCGCGCGACGATGACAAGCGGATACGTTTCGTACGCGTGGGTGAATGTCGCATACTCCAGGTGCGGATCATTGCGCGTGGCAGTCGCGAGCAGCGCGACGTTGCCGCGGTTGAAATCGGCAACCGTGGTCGTCCAGTCCTTCCCCGGCGCGCGGTGGAACGAGAGGCCGAGCGTGCGACCCAGATAGTCGAGATAGTCGGCGGCGATGCCCGAGGGACGGCCGAGGTCGTCGAGCGTGCTGAACGGCGCCCAGTCGGCGTCGAAGCCGACGGAGAGCGGCGGAAGCGACCTGAGCCATGCCTGCTCTTCACGGCTCAGCACGAGATTGGACACCGCCGATGCAGGCCGCGCTTCGAAGCTGCCGCCGATCCAGCGCGCCCGGATTACGGCTTCGTCGTCCGGTCGCAGCGCGGACAGCCCGCGGTCCAGCTTGTCGCGCAGGTCGCTTTTCCCGGCAGGAACGGCGAAGCGCATCTCGCTCGCCTGCCCCGTCTCCTCGAACGCGATACTTAGGTCACGGAATTCCGGGTCCGCCAGATAGTGCCGCACGGCAGGCGTAAAGCCGAAATAGGCGTCGTCGTCACCCCGCTTGATTGCGCGCAACGCGGCAAGCGTGTCGGCAAAACTATCGATACGTGCGCGCGGGAAGCGCTCGCGCAGCACGGCGCCGAGCGCGAACCCGCGCTCGATAGCGACGCGCGCGCTTTGCACCTGGGACTCGCTCGACAAAGCCATCGCATTGCTCGCCCGCGTCACGACGGAAGTCGATCCGCGGAAATACGGCACCGAGAAAGACAGGCAATGCTCGCGCTCAGGCGTGCGGGCAATGCTCGTCAGCACATCGATGCGATTCGCGCATGCCGCGGCGAGCAGCTGGTTCAGGTCTGAATACGACTTCGTCGTGATCTCGACGTCCGGCCCGACGACGGCGCGCAGATAGTCGACGCTCAGCCCGGTGAACCGGCCTTCCTGAAACATCTCAAAAGGCGACCAGCCGCTGGCGAGCACGCCGACTATCAGTTTGGGAGGAAATCCGCGTGGCCGAGCGCCGAGCGCGGCATGAGCCTGTTGAACGCCCAGCACGATCAGCAACAGCGCGAGGCTTGCTTTCAGCACCAGGCGGATTGCGATCAGCCAGACGCGATGTGTGGAATGAAGACGGAAATGAGTGGAGATACGCGAACGGTACATGTGCGTACGCTCACGCCGACTCGCCATGCCGGCTCTCGCGCGGCGGCCGGGCGAAGATAGCGCATGGGTAGCTGAACAGTCGCGAATGGACCAAGCCGGCGAGCATGCCGCCCGCCAGCGGAGCTGCCCAGAAAAGCCACAACTGGTCGAGCGCCCAATCGCCGACAAAGAGAGCCGGGCCGGTCGAACGCGCGGGATTCAACGACGCATTGGTGATGGGCGTCGCAATGACGTAGCTCAGCATCAGCCACAGGCCTGCGACGAGCGGATCGATCAGGTTCGCGGATTGGCCGCTGGACATCAGCATGCGCGCCAGCACGAATGCAAAGGACATGGTGATTTCGACGGCCAGCGCGGAATGAAGTTGATAGTCGTCCGGAGAATGGTCGCCATATCCGTTCGCGCCGAATTCACTCGCTGCGAGTTCGAAGCCGGGACGCCCGCTGGCGATGTAGACGAGCAGCGCCGCGCCCGCGAGCGCGCCAAGCACCTGCGCGGCGATATAGGGCGCGAGATCGCGGACGGGAAACCGCTGCGCGGTCACGTAACCGACGGTGACGGCGGGATTAAAGTGAGCGCCGGAGAACCGCCCAAGCACGTAAGTCGCTGTCGCCAGCGCGAGTCCGAATGCTAGCGGCACAGCTAAAACGCTGTTACCTTGCGCGCCGGTGTTGAGCACGGCCGTGCCGCATCCAACGAACACGAGCCACGCCGTCCCGGCACCTTCGACAACCAATCGCTTTCCCAGCCCTGACATGCATCCTCCCGTAACGGCTGCTCGTCCCGACGACTTTCTGAGACGGCTTACATGCTTGCGCCTGGTGTCGATTGATTTGCATGGCAAATCAATGGAGTGGCGCCGCCCCCTCTCGATCCGGGAGTCCAACAGAAGATTGTTGGGCCGGCGAACGAGATAGAGAATCGGACAACTCCGAAATCATTCAGGTGAGGCCGATCTGGCAGGCATAGTCGATTACGTCGGCCTCCGTCTCGAGCCCCAGCTTGCGCATCGCATTGCGCTTCTGCGTGCTGATCGTCTTTGTGCTGCGGTTCAGCTTGGTGGCAATCTGGCCGATCGTCAGGCCGCTCACGTACATCGTGAAGACTTTCCATTCGCCCGCGCTCATCACGCCTGCCCGCGGTTGCGGTGTGCCCGCCTTCGCAATGGCGGCGCGCGCGTGATCTGACAAGTAACCCTGGCCAGTCAGCGCGGCGTCGATCGCGTGAATCAGCGACGCGGTGATATCGCGCTTATCGACGATCGCGGCAACGCCGTGCTGCAGCAGCCCCATCAGGATCGACGGCTGATGGATCATGGTGAGCACGACAACCGGCAACTGAGGCGTGTGATGCAGCAGCC
This sequence comes from Paraburkholderia steynii, assembly GCF_900100565.1. Classification (NCBI taxonomy): domain Bacteria; kingdom Pseudomonadati; phylum Pseudomonadota; class Betaproteobacteria; order Burkholderiales; family Burkholderiaceae; genus Paraburkholderia; species Paraburkholderia steynii. The sequence goes on from NZ_FNDI01000005.1 coordinate 50,276, forward strand.
GCCGCAGGAACTGGATCGCATTGCTTTCTCCGTCGATGCCCGGCATGCCAATATCCGTTACGACGACGTCGCATGCGCACGCATCGAGCAGTTCAGCGAGTGCCTGCGTGCTCGCTGCTTCGCCCGCCACCGACACATGTGCGATCTGTTCCAGCAAACACCTGACGCCCATGCGCACGCACACGTGATCGTCGGCGACGATGACGCGAATCTTGTTTTCCATCTTGTTGTGATCTTGTTGATGGACCGTCACCGTACAGCGCGTTCCCCTCGAGGACGGTCACTTCGCCAGGGTCGCAGCTTCGCTGCGTCAGCCTCTTTTGCCGGACCCGCCTGGGCCACTTGATGGATCGTCAGGCACCAGACCATGTTCGACGGCGAACCGGAACAGATCGGCATCGCTCTGCAGCGACAGCTTGCGCATTGCAGTGCATTTCTGTGCGCTGATCGTCTTGACGCTACGACCGAGCCTCAGCGCAATTTCGGTCACGCCACGCCCGGTCGCATAGTGCGTCAACACTTCGAGCTCGCGCCGCGAAAGAACCTGTCGGACATAGTCGATCCGGCGCGACAACGTTGCGTCGGCGAGCAACGCGCGAATGGCGGGACCGACATAGCATTCGCGCGCCAACGCGGTAATGATCGCCACATGAATCAGATCGATACGGTCGCGCTTGCTGACGACCGCACCCACGCCCAGCGAAATCACCTTTTGCAGGGAATCCGCCGCGATTTCCATGGTCAGCACCACGACCACGACGTCGGGATGACGTTCCTTGAACTGTCGGACCATGTCGACGCCGTCGCCATATGTACCACCAGGCATGTACAGATCCATGACGACAAGCTCGCATTTGACACGCTGCGCCTCAGCGAACAACTCCGATGAGTCCGTTGCCTTCCCAACGATTTCGATATTCGGAAACCCCGACATCAGATTCTCCATCGCGAGTAGGACCAGTGGATGGTCGTCGGCGATGATGGTGCGGATTGGCAGTGTCACATCCTTTCTGATATTCACGCGTGGTCGCTCCCTGTGCTCTGTAGCTTGGTATTGATTCGGCGAGCCCATAGCCGGCTGAGGATCAGACATTCAACCGCCCCCCGACATAAGACTTCTCTGAATTTGGAAGAATCATTTAGCGATGACATTTGATTAGCGATCCTGCACAACCTTCTGCGCAAGACCATACGCCCGCACGAACGCAAAAAGCCCCGGATCATTGCTGACGCCCAGCTTCGCCATTGCGTCGCGCTTTTGCCGGCTGACCGTCCGGACATCGCGCCCCAGGTCGCGGGCGATTTCGGAGATCGACTGCCCGCGCACGAACATGCGGATCACCTCGGCCTGGCGTGGGGAAAGATTGCGCATGGGCGACATGCCAAGCGGCTCACCACTCGCTTCTGCGAGCGTCAGCAGGATCGACTGGCTGACGTAGGAACGGCCCGCGCCCGCCGCGCGGATAGCCGCGGTCAGTTCGTCCATCGATTCGCTCTTGTTGAGCATGCCGATCACGCCGTCGGACACGATCGACCGGAGAATGGCCGCGTTGGTCAGACTGGTCAGCACGACGATGCGCACCTCGGGCCAGCCGCCGCGAATGCGCCGGATGAGCCGCAGCCCGTCGTCCGCGTCACCCGACGCATCCGGCATGGTCAGGTCCGTGACCAGCACATCGCATGAGGTCTTACCCATGAGTTGAACGAGCGACGAAGGGCTCGTTGCCTCGCCGACGATCGTGAATCCTCCGTGCGCCACGAGCGTGGCCCGGATACCGAGCAGAACAAACGGATGATCGTCTGCCAGCATGATTCGAAGATTCACTATTGCCGCCTTGTTATTGGTTTGTGTTTGTCGATGTCGAAACGCTCATTTCGCGGCAACGTCGAAACGAGCCCGCTTTACGACAACGCTCGCGACATATAACGAATCATGTTCTGACAAAATGAATCAAAACATTTGCGGCAAAAATGGAATATCAGAGAGTTCCGAATCAATGGCCGATTCAAAGACAAACTACAAGTTTCGTTGAGTAATTACCGATTTCAGACACTTCCATTGAGATAGTGCTTAACCATTTTCATCGCACTATTTCCGAAGTTTCTAAAGGCAGGTTAGGAAACCACAGCGTGCAGGAAGCTGGCGCGCAGAGGCAATCGGCGCACCCGGCCGGCTCTCGCAAAATCGCGCCAATGCATCTTAGATTTGCAGTGAATACGACGTACGCCACGAAATCATGGTCGCGCAAAATGCTCTAAAGAGAAGAACCCGCTTAGAAAGCGAAACCCACAAAAATCAACCTCTAAAATAATTCCTACTTTCACGACAGAAATATCAGACACATCACATCGATTTTCATCCATAGGGTGAATTCGATTAACTTCACCTTGAAGAAATAACACCAAAATAAAAAAGCGTCCGGCTCATGACCGGACGCAAAAAAAGAGATGTTCAAGAAAGTGTCGACGCGATCACGCCCTGGCTCTCGACGCGTACCCCGCCGCGCGCACGGGCCTCGGGAAGACGGGCAGCGCAATCAGCGCGAACACGCTGGCGATTGCCCACACGGCCGGCCACGAGGTCGCCGCGAGCAGCGGCGGAATGGCAAGCGGTGTAACGAACAGGGTCATGAACGCGCACGTGTTGCCCATCGCCAGCGCGGTGCCCGCGCGGCGCGTGCCCGCGAGCGTCGCGAGTTCGGTGTAGGCGACGCCGTGCCATGCGGACGCGCTCACGCCGCCGAGCACCACCATCGCCGCGAGCACGATCGTGATCGCGCCGTGCGCGCCGTTGGCGCCCGCGGCAAGCAACGCGAGTGTCGCGAACAGTAGCGCCGTCAGCACGCTGCAGGCGCGCATGTACTGGCGCCGGTTGCCGTGCCGGTCCGTCCAGCGCCCGCTCCACACGCGCGCAACGGCGGCGCCCGTCTGCACGGCGGCCATCGTCGCGCTGATCTCGAACACGCCTGCATGGCCGAAGTCGTGCAGAAAGACCGTCGCGAACGTCACGACGGCCAGTTGCGGCACGCACAGCACGCCGATGCCCAGAGCGACACGCCAGACGCCAGCATCGCGCAGCGGCGAAATCGGCGCGGCGGGCGCGGCAGGCGAAGCAGCGAGTTCGCCGCCAGCCGCTGCATGCTGCCCGCCCGACGCAGCCGCGACGGGCGGCTCGTGCAGCCAGCACCACGCGAACCACGCGGTCACCGCGCACAGCACGGCCAGAACGCCATACACGGCCACAAAGCCAAAATGCGCGGCAAGCGACGGCAACGTCAGCGCACCCAATCCGCCGCCAGCGGGAACGGCTGTCTGCCGGATGCTCATCGCGAGGCCGCGCTCGCCTTCGCGAAACCATGCCATTACCGCGCGCCCGCTCGATCCGTTGACGCTGCCGCCCAGCAGCCCGACAGCCAGCAATCCAAGCGCGAGCGGCACGATGCCCGGCGCATCGGCGCCGTGCGGCACCACGAAGCCGGCCATCGCTGCGAGCGCCGCTGCCGTCGCCAGAAGGCCGAGCAGCAGTACGCGCCGGTCGCCCCAACGGTCGGTGAGCAATCCCCATGGCAATTCGCTGATGGCGATACCGAGCCCCAGCATGCCGAGCACGAGGCCCAGCCCGCCGTTACCGATGTGATAGCCGTTGCGCAGAAAAATCGCTGTCGTCGGAATGCCCGAAAAAGCGGCCGAAAAGCTCGCGTTCGCGGCAAAGCCGACGCCCAGCACCTTCCAGCGGTGATTGCCGCCCATTCCAGATCCCTGTCCCACGATCGCCTCCAGTTGTATCGGTTGACGGCTATCGTAGGATTGGACGATCAATCGGAAAAGCGGGAAAATAGGATGTCATCCATCGGAGAATCCGAAACATGAACCAGCGTGCGTTCGACCTTGCGCAGCTGCGCACCTTCGTTGCCGTCGCGGAAGCAGGCAGCGTGTCGGCGGGCGCGGAACGCGTGTTCCTGTCGCAGTCGTCGGCTAGCGAGCAGTTGAAGAAGCTCGAAGAGCGCGCGGGCCAGCCGCTGTTCCTGCGCGGCAAGCAGGGCGTCACCGCGACGCCAGCAGGCGCGAAGCTGCTCGATCATGCACGCCGCATTCTGGCGATGAGCGAAGCGGCTTTCGAAGATCTGCAAGGCCGCTCGCTCGACGGCGAACTGCGCATCGCGATCACCGACTACTACCGGCCACACGACGTCGCGCGCGTGCTGAAAATATTCTCGGAGCAGCATCCGCGGTTGCGTCTGCATGTGACTGTGCTGCCGAGCGCGGTGATCGACAGCAGCGTCGAAGACGACACCACGTTCGATATCGGCCTGTCGCTGCGCATCGTCGCGCCGGACACGAAGCGCGCGGCATCGAACAGGCCGCAAGCGGCGAGCACCGTCGTGCGGCGCGAGAAGCTGGTCTGGGCCATGTCCGCCGACGCCGATCCGCGACACGTCGCCGCGCCTTTCCATCTCGTGCTGCTGCCGTCCACTTGTCAGCTGCAGCGCTTCGTCGTCAGGTTGCTCGACGAGAACAAGGTGTCGTATCTCGTCTCGCATTCGGCATCGGGCATGGCGGGTCTTCAACTGGCGTTGAAGGCGGGGCTCGGCATCTCATGTCTGAATGAATCGTCGATCGGTTCGGGCATGGTGCTGTGTCCGCCGACGATCGGCCTGCCTCAGTTGCCAGCCGTCGAGTTTCATCTGCTGCCCGGACGTCCCGGCGAAAGCGCACGCGTCAGCGATGCGCGTGAAGCGTTCATGCGCCTGCTCGCGTGAATGCGATTGCAGTATCTGCACAAGTGCTTAGTTGACACGACAATTACTGCAACTGTTTTTGCTGCGTTGAAACGCGACCAATTGCCATCTATGATGATTGCAACGCCACCGTCATCGTGATGCCTTAACGTATCAATGCGTTTGCCTGATCGTAGGCAAGCGCGAAGCATGCGCGCGCGTCAATCCGTACCCTCATCTGCATGCTTTTGCGGACTTGACTAGACTGTCGGCGCCGCGCATCGCGCATGTAAGAGCAGCAATCATTCGCATGTCATGGGTCGCTGATGCGGCCGCGGTAGAGAAGCAAAAGAGAAGAGCGCAATGCGTCTCTTCCCAAGGGTGCAACACAACGATATCTACAAACCCTATTTCCCTACGAGGCCAGTCGTGCATCGCAGAACCATCGGCTCTTCGATCCTTTTGCTGCTGTGCGCCCTTTGCGCGCGAGCGTCATTCGCGGCGTCGAACGACGCGCCCACGCCGTCGGCGATGGACGAGAAAATGCACGCCTGCACGACCTGTCACGGTGCGCAGGGCCAGGGGCGCAACAACGATTACTTTCCGCGTATCGCGGGCAAGCCCGCCGAGTATCTGTTCAACCAGTTGACGGCATTTCGCGACGGCGGCCGCACCTATCCGCCGATGGGTTATCTGCTCGCGTTTCTGCCCGACGAGTACCTGCGCAAGATCAGCCAGTACTTCGCCGATCTGCAGCCACCGTATCCGAACCCCGACACCAACCCGGTGCCGCAAGCGACGCTCGATTACGGCAAGCAGGTCGTCATGCAAGGCGACACGAAGCGCGGCATCCCGGCATGCGCCGCCTGTCATGGCGAGCGGTTGACGGGCCAGCAACCGGGCATCCCCGGTCTGCTCGGTCTGCATGCGAGCTATATCGCCGGGCAGATGGGTACGTGGCGCTCGGGCACGCGTCACGCGCTCGCGCCCGACTGCATGCACACCATCGCCGTGAAGCTGAGCGACAAGGACATCACCGCCGTATCGAGCTGGCTCGCGCGCCAGCCGCGTCCCGCCGATCCGCGTCCCGTGCCGCGATTGCCCGGCAAGCTGCCGCTCGCATGTGGGAGCCAACCGGAATGAAGACTCTCTCCCTTAGCTCCGTGTCGATCAGCTCCGTGTATCGCATGCCACGCGCAGCGCGCGTCGCGCGCCGCATCACCGTGTCGCTCGCCGTGGGTGCCATGTTCACGCTCGTCGCGCTCGCGCCGCGCTCGCCGTTCATCGCCGCCGCGCATGCAGCAGAAGCCACCGCGCCTGCTGGCCCGGACACGCGCCCCGAGATCGTCAAGCGCGGCGAGTATCTCGCGCGCGCGGGCGATTGCGTTGCGTGCCACACGGCACCGCGCGGCAAGACGTTTGGCGGCGGCCTCGCGATGGAGACGCCGTTCGGCACCTTCTACACGCCGAACATCAGCTCCGACAAGGAGTACGGCATCGGCAAATGGACCGCCGACGAGTTCTTCAAGATGATGCGCACGGGCAAAAGTCCCGACGGCAAGCTGATCTATCCCGTGATGCCGATTGCGGCCTACACCAAAGTCACGCGCGAAGACTCCGACGCGATCTTCGCGTATCTGCAGTCAGTGGAACCCGTGCATCAACCGAGCCGCAAGCTGGAACTGCGCTTCCCGTTCAATCAGCGCGAACTGCTGATCGGCTGGCGCTCGCTGTATTTCCGCGAAGGCGAGTACCAGCCGAACCCGAGCCGTTCGGTCGAATGGAATCGCGGCGCGTATCTGGTGGAAGGACTCGGCCACTGTTCGATGTGCCATACGAAGATCAATCTGCTCGGCGGCTCATCGAAGAGCGAGCAGTTCGCGGGCGGCCTGATCCCGGTGCAGAACTGGTACGCGCCGTCGCTCACCTCCGACAAGGACGGCGGTCTCGGTGACTGGAGCATCAAGGACATCGTCGATCTGCTGCAGGCGGGCATCTCGGATCGCGGCGCGGTCTACGGCCCGATGGCCGAAGTCACGTATCACAGCCTGCAATACATGACCGACGACGACGTGAAGGCGATGGCCGTCTATCTGAAGACGCTGCCCGATAACGACCCCGGCCGCAAGACGGGCCCGTCGGCGACCGTGAAGCCGGCTGTGTTCGAGAACGGCCAGCGCATCTACATGCAGAAGTGCGCGACATGCCACGGCGAGCACGGCGAAGGTCATCTGCAGCACTATCCGCCGCTGGCGCACAACCAGTCGATCGAAATGGACTCGGCCGTCAACCCGATTCGCATCGTGCTGAACGGCGGCTTTCCGCCCGGCACGCGGCGCAATCCCGAGCCGTATGGCATGCCGCCGTTCGCGCAGGAACTGAACGACGCCGATCTCGCCGCCGTCGTCACGTACATCCGCACCGCGTGGGGCAATCACGGCTTGCCCGTGACGGCGAAGCAGGTCAATGAACTGCGCAAGGCGCCGTTGCATTAGCCCACATCATTTCGCATAAACCTTGTCCTCGGAGATATGGCAGATGGACCCTAACGTTCACTCCGGCGACCATTCCGGCAACGCTTCGGACGACGAAGTCGAACGCATCGTCGCGCAAGGACCGCATGGCGCGATCGCGGTCGCGGGCGTCGCGACCGTGGTGGTGCTGGCGATCTGGATCGGCTTCTACTTTCTCGTATTCGTGCCGCGCGGCGTCATTCACTGATCATGTCGACCCAACCTTCCCATTCCCCCGATAACGGCCATGGCATCGCCGAGCGCTCCGAAAAGCGCTGGGCGTACTTCGTCATCGCGATCGTCCTGTTCATGCTCGTGGTCGTCGTGTACTCAGGGCTGCACTACGCGATGATGCCGCCGTCGCGCGTCGAAACCATCGACCCGTCGCGGCTGCAGATGTCGGGTGAATTCGTCGAAAGCAATCTGGGTACAGGCGTCGATCCCGACGGTACGGTCGTCGTGCGCTTCATCGCGCAGCAATACTCGTTCACGCCGCAATGCCTCGTCGTCCCCGCCGGCACCGACATCACCTTCCGCACGACGAGCGCCGACGTCGTGCATGGCCTGCTCGTCACGGATACGAACATCAACACGATGGTCGTGCCGGGCTACGTCGCGACGTTTTCCTCCTCCTTCGACAAACCCGCCGATCACCTGATGCCCTGCCACGAGTTCTGCGGCTTCGGCCATCAGACGATGTGGGCGCATGTGAAGGTGATCGACAAGGCTGCCTTCTTCGAACAGGCAAAACAACATCGGAGGCTCAGCTGTGTTTCACGCTAAGCGACTCGTTCTCGCGCACTTCTGGCTCGCGTTCATCGCGTTCGGAATCGCGCTGCTGCTGGGCGCATGGCAGATGCTCGTGCGCAGTCCGCTGCATCCGTGGATCGGTGACCCGGAGCTGTACTACCGCTCGGTGACGGCGCATGGCACGGTGATGGCCTACGTGCTGCCGACGCTCGTCGCAATGGGCTTCGGCTACGCGATCGTCGAGCTGGCGCTACAACAGGTGCTCGTCGGCCTGAAGTGGGCGTGGGCCGCCTTCATCCTGCTCGTGGTCGGCGCGGTGATGGCAATGGTGCCCGTTGCGGCTGGCCAGGCGTCGGTGCTCTTCACGTTCTATCCGCCGATGATCGGCAGCCCGTTCTATTACCTCGGCGTCGTGCTGGTGGTGGTCGGCTCGTGGATCTGGGTCGCGCTGATGGGCGTCAACCTGCACGTCTGGAAACGCGCGAATCCCGGCAAACCGGTGCCGCTCGCGATGTACGCGAACGTGGCGGGCGCGTATCTGTGGGCGTGGACGGCCGTGGGCGCGGCGCTCGAAATCCTGTTCCAGATTCTGCCCGTCGCGCTCGGCCTGAAGTCGACCATCGACGCGGGCCTCGCGCGCGTGCTGTTCTCGTGGACGCTGCACGCGATCGTCTATTTCTGGCTGGTGCCGTCGTATATCGCGTACTACACGCTGGTGCCGCGCGCGATTGGCGGCAGGCTCTACAGCGATTCGATGGCGCGCGTGTCGTTCATCCTGTTCCTCGTGTTCGCGATGCCGATCGGCATTCACCATCTGTTCGCCGATCCACAGGTCGGTGCGGGCTTCAAGTTCGTTCACGCGGTGTTCACGGGCATGGTGTCGGTGCCGACGCTGCTCACGGTGTTCACGATCTGCGCATCGGTGGAAATCGCCGGGCGACTGCGCGGCGGCAAGGGCGCATTCGGCTGGCTGAAAGCGCTGCCATGGGACAACCCGATGATGCTCGTCATCGCGTTCTCGTTCATCATGCTCGGCTTCGGCGGCGCGGGCGGGCTCATCAACATGAGCTATCAGCTGAACGAAACCATCCACAACACGCAGTGGGTCACGGGGCACTTCCATCTGATCTTCGGCGGCGCGATCGTCATCATGTACTTCGCGATTGCGTATGAGTTGTGGCCGCAACTGACGGGCCGCGCGATCGGCTCGCTGCGCCTGATCCGCTGGCAGCTGTGGCTGTGGTTCATCGGCATGATGGTGGTTACCCTGCCGTGGCATTACGTCGGTTTGCTGGGCGCGCCGCGCCGCATGGCGTACTACGACTACAGCAATCCCGCGATTGCGCCGCAAGCGGTCTGGGTTGCCGTGTCGGCATTCGGCGGATTGATTCTGGTGATCTCGGGGTTCCTGTTTCTCTACATTCTCGCGAAGGCGCAGTTCGGCGCAATCGAGCAGCCGAAGCAGTTCCGCTTCAGCGCGCCCGTGCATCCCGTCGAGCGCGTGCCCGCTGCGTTGAACAGCTTCGGCCTGTGGGTCGCGCTGATGATCGGACTGACGATCGTCAACTACAGCGTGCCCATCGCGCAACTGCTCGGCTTGCAGCAGACTTCGGTGCCGGCCGTATCGGTGGGAGCGCGGTCATGAACGAAGAACGCGTCTTCAGCCTCAGCAACCGATGGTTCACGTCGAGCGTCGGCGGCGTGATCGTGATCGCCATCGTGGCGATTCTGATCGGCTTTATCTGGCTGCCGTCGAAGCATCCCGACTTCACGCAGCGCGGGTTGTGGGCGACGATCTGCAGCGCAGCGGGCGCACCGTCAAGTTGGTTCACGCAAGCCGACAACGTAGCCGGCCCCGCGCCGAGCAACGTGCTCGTGCTGCCGCCTCTGCCGCCGTGGGGCCGCACGCGTCCCAGCGCTGAGTCGATTGGTCGTGGCGCTACGCTCGCGCAGAACTGCTCGATGTGTCATGGCGTCGAAAGCCTGATCCAGGTCACGGCGCCCGTGCTCGCGGGACAATATGCGGACGTGGTCTACAAGCAGTTGCGCGACTACCAGAGCGGCCAGCGCGCAAACGCGATCATGCCGCCCATCATCGCTCGTCTGAATGATCGCGATCTGCACGATCTCGCGAATTACTATTCGACGCTGCCGCGCCCCGCCGCCGTCGAACAGGCGACGACCGAAGACGCGACCATCCGCAAGTTCGTCAACGAAGGCTCACCGATGCGCAACATCGCCCCATGCGCGGCCTGTCACGGCGATCGTGACCGCAAGGGCGCCGCGCCGTGGTTGGGCGGGCAGTCGTCGGTGTATATGGCGGCGCAACTGCGCGCGTTCGCGGACGGCAACCGGCATAACGACATCAACGAACAGATGCGCAACGTCGCGCGGAATATGACGCCGGAGGAGATCGACGGGGTCGCGAAGTATTACGCTGAAAGGCAGCCTTAGGGCGATACGCTGAAAGAAAAGCGGCGGTGCAAGCGTGAATGCTTGCACCGCCGTTTTGTTGTGCGGTCGTGTAGTTCTGTGCCGCAAGTGAATCGCACTTCGCGATTCACTCACGCCTTGCCCAACGCGATCAAACCGCTTCCACCGCCTCCATCTGCATCGCCACTCCCTGCTTCTGCGACACAACCCGGCGCGCAGCACCCCGCGACGTCGAAGCCTGCCCGCTATCCGTCCTGAACACGGCCACCGCTGTCGTCAGCCGGCGCGCCTGCTCTTCGAGCGAACTCGCCGCTGCCGCCGCCTGCTCGACGAGCGCCGCGTTCTGCTGCGTCACTTCGTCCATCTGCGCGACGGCGAGATTCACCTGATCGATGCCCGTGCTCTGCTCGGTCGCGGCCTCGGCGATCTCGCTCATGATCGCGCTGACACGCGCGATTGCATCGACGATGTCCGTCATCGTCGAACCTGAGCGCTGCACAAGGTCTGCGCCCGCCGTCACGCGTTCGTTCGATTCACCGATCAGACCTTTGATCTCCTTCGCCGCTGCCGCGCTGCGCTGCGCAAGCGAGCGCACCTCACTCGCCACCACCGCAAAGCCGCGGCCCTGCTCGCCTGCGCGCGCCGCCTCGACAGCCGCGTTCAACGCGAGAATGTTGGTCTGGAACGCGATACCTTCGATCACGCCGACGATATCCGCGATACGCCGCGAGTCGTCGACGATCTTCTGCATCGTGCCGACCACCTGCTGCGTGAGATCGCCGCCCTGCGCTGCGAGTGTCGATGCGCCCTGCGCGAGCGAACTCGCCTGCTTGGCGTTATCGGCCGTCTGCTTGACGGTCGACGTCAGTTCCTCGATGCTCGCCGCCGTTTCTTCGAGCGATGCGGCCTGCTCTTCCGTGCGCTGCGACAGGTTCGTATTGCCCGCGGCGATTTCGCTCACGCCCGTATCGATCGAATCGGTGCCGTGACGCACGGTGTTCACCGTCGCGATCAGCGACTCCTGCATCTTGCGCAGCGCCGCCGCGAGACGTCCCATTTCGTTGTCGCTAACGTTGTCGATACGGCCCGTCAGATCACCGTTTGCGATGCGCTGGAATTGCTCGATGGTGGCATCGACGGGATGCACGATTGCGCGAACCATCATCATGCGTCCAAGCCACGCGAAGATCAGCGTCGCCGCCATGCCGATCGCGACCGCGACACTGATCGTGTAGAAGAGTTGCTGTGCTTCCTGGTAACGTTGCTCGGCGTGATCGAGCTGCAGCTTTTCGAGCGTCAGCATCGCCTTTTCATAAGCGCTGTAGAGCGGCGACAGCTTGTGCGCCTGAAGTTGCTGGAAGGCCGCCTTGTCGCCGGACTTGAGCGCGGCGAGCGCAGGCTCGGCGCCATCGTGCAGGAACGCATCGCGCTTGTCCTGCATGTCCTTGATGAGACGCTGTTCGTCGGCGTCGTTGCTGGCCTTGCTGATGTAGTGCGCAAGACGTTCGTTCGACACCTTCTGATACGTATCGAAACGCTTCAGCACCGCATCGGCGCCTTCCTGATCGTTCAGCTCGATCAGCGACGAGTAGGTTGCCAGCGCCAGACGCAGGCGCAGCAGTTGGCCAGCGCTGCCTTCGAGATCCGCCACCGCGGGCGTGTCGACGGTGTACATCTGTTGCAACGACGCATTGCTTTCACGCAGCGATAACAGGCCCGCCGCCGCGCCGATCAGCAATACCACGCCGAACAGCACGACCATCAACGTGAGGTATGCGCGAATCGAAAGACCTTTCAACATGAAGCATGTCTCCTATGGCCGCCTGACGGGAATCTTCCGGTTCCACAGCAGGCTTGCTGCGCCCAGGCCGATAGGCAAGGTCCGCAACCCGATTAAAAATTAAGCAAACGCACCACATTTTCAGTTACGGCTGATTCGAGGAAAACTTTATGGCCTGTCAGGTCGCTTTCGGCCGAAACGCTCGCTAATTGATCTGGCGCATAGACATGCGTCGTCTTGCTAAATATTTCTTCTCGCTATTTGGGTTTGGCGTACGTGATTTAACAATTCCGATCGACACTTGCCCGCGCTTCGAAGTTGTTGGACAGTAGCGAAGCGACGGCTACGCGGACCATGCTCATGCAAGAGACCTTGTCAGCGCTCGTGGTGTTCGCCCTGCTTCTGGCGGGAACAGGCGTCGGCTTTTTCGGCAAGGCTTATCTGCCTGAAGAGCATCGCAGGCACGAGACGCTTCAGCTAATCCAGCTCGTGATGACGATGCTCGTGACGTTCGCGGCGCTGGTGCTGGGCTTGCTCACGGCATCCGCGAAAAGCAGCTTCGATACCGTCGGTAACGACTTCCGCTCTTATGCCGCCGAACTGATCCAGCTGGACATGGCGCTGCGCCAGTACGGTCCCGAGGCGCAATACCCGCGCACGCTGCTGCGCGCGTACACGGCGGCGGCGATCGCCGCGACGTGGCCCGGGGAGAGCCCGCCGTCGGGCGACTATCCAAGGTTCAAGAGCGATCTGAGCCACGAGAAGCTCGAAGGCATCGGGCTCGGCCAAATGCTGAATGACGCGTTCGTCGCCGTGCGCAAGCTGCAGCCCGTCGACAGCTACCAGCAGCACACGCAGGCCGAATGCATCGCGCGTTTCGAGCGCGTCATCCAGGCGCGCTGGACGTTGATCGAAGAAGCGCATAGCTCGATTTCGAAGCCCTTTCTCACCACGCTCACCTTCTGGCTGATGATCATCTTTCTATGCTTCGGCATCGTCGCGCCTCGCAACGCGCTGGCGCTCGTGATGGTCATGCTGGGCGCGGTGTCGATTGCATCGGCCGTGTATGTGATCGTCGATCTCGACACGCCGCTGACGGGACCGATCGTTTCCTCCAGCCTGCCGATGCGCGATGCGCTCGCGCATCTCGACCGCGCTTTAGCGCAACCCTCAGGCGACCATTAGCCGACGTTCAGCCCGCCCGCCGCGTCGAAGATCTCGCGCAGCCATTGTGCGAACACCCGCACGCGTGACGACAACTGACGGCTTTGCGGATAGAGCACGGTGACGGGCATCGGCGGCGGCGGAAACTGCGGCAGTACGACGACGAGGCGGCCCGCAGCGAGTTCGCTCTCCACGCGATAGCGCGGCACCTGCACAAGACCGAGCCCAGCGACGGACGCACCCGTGTACAGATCGGTGCCCGTCACGGAAACGACCGCCTCCAGATTCACCTCGACGATGCGATCATCGACGGTGAATTCGAGCGGCAGCGCGTTGCCCGTCGCGCTCGACATGTAATTGACCGCGCGATGCGTAGTGAGCGCGGCGAGATCGTCGGGCACGCCGTGCCGTTCCAGATACGCGGGGCTTGCGACCGTCACCTGTTCGAGTCGCGCAACGCGCCGCCCGACCATCGACGAATCCTGCAAATTCCCTGCGCGCAGCACGCAATCGACACCCTCGCGCACCAGATCGACCAGACGGTCGTCTTCGCCGATATGCAACTCGATGCCCGGATAGCGCGCCAGAAAATCTGGCAGCGCGGGCACGATGAAATGCCGCGCGAGCGTGCCTTGCAGATTCACGCGCAGCAGACCTTTCGGCGCGGCGTCGCGAAACGAACCTTCCGCTTCTTCCATGTCCGCGAGCAGACGTACGCAGCGGCGGTAGTACGCTTCGCCGTCGTGCGTGAGACGCACGGTGCGTGTCGTGCGTTCGAGCAGCCGCGCGCCGAGCCGTTGCTCCATCCGCTTCATCAGATTCGTGACGGTGGCGCGCGGAATCTGTAGATCGTCGGCGGCACGCGTGAAGCTCTGCCGCTCGGCGATGCGGACGAACACCTGCATTTCCTGAAAACGGTCCATGGCTGTACACGGCGGCTGGCTTCCGCGCCATTGTTGAAGTGAATGGAATGATGATAACAACTTTCGGCTGATTATCTCTTCGCCGAGATATCCGATCATCCTTCTCATCCACTCACCACTTCAAGGAATCGGATCATGAACAACGTCAAGAATGCACAGGTTGCGATCGTCACGGGCGCGTCGCGGGGTATCGGCGCGGCAATCGCGCGGCGGCTCGCCAGCGACGGGTTCGCGGTCGTCGTGAACTACGCGGCAAGCTCGAAGGAAGCGGATGCGCTCGTCGCTGAACTGAAGGCAGACGGCGCTGCGGCCATTGCGGTGAAGGCAGACGTCTCCAACGCCGACGACGTGCGTCGCATGTTCGAAGCGACGGAACAGCAGCTCGGCAAGGTCGATGTGCTCGTCAACAACGCGGGCATCCTGAAGACGGTGCCGCTCGCCGAAACCAGCGACGCGCTGTTCGCGCAAACCTTCGATATCAACGTCCGCGGCACCTTCAACACGCTGCGCGAAGCAGCGACGCGGATGAACAACGGCGGACGCATCGTCAACTTTTCGAGCACGACACTCGCGCTGAACATGCCGGGATACGCGATCTACAACGCCACCAAAGCGGCCGTCGAATCGTTCACGCATGTGTTCGCGAAGGAGCTGCGTGGGCGGAATATCACGGTCAATGCCGTGGCGCCAGGGCCGGTAGCGACTTCGCTGTTCCTCGACGGCAAGACGGAAGAGCAGATTCAGACGTTCGCGAAGATGCCGCCGCTGCAACGTCTGGGACAGCCTGAGGATATTGCTTCCGTGGTCGCGTTTCTCGCAGGGGCGGATGGCGCGTGGGTGAATGGGCAGATTTTGCGGGCGAATGGCGGGGTGGCTTGAGGCCCGGCGCCTGGCGCTTTACACCTGATTTGCGTTTGCGATTCGGCCGAAACGTCAGCATGTAAAAAAACACCCCGCTCGATGGCGGGGTGTTTTTGTGTTCGTTCGTCGACGCTTGCGGTCTGGGACGGCTTAGAACGGAATATCGTCATCCATCTCATCGAACCCGCCGCCGGCCGGCGCGCTCGGACGGCTCTGACCGCCGCCACCGCCGCCCGACGCACGGCCACCACCACCGCCGCCACCGCCCGACATGCGGCCACCACCGCCACCGCCGCGCTCCATCGATTCGCCGCGGCTATAGCCGCCGTCATCGCCACCACCGGCGCCGCCCGCGCCACCACGGCCACCGAGCATCTGCATCTGTTCAGCGACGATTTCTGTCGAGTAGCGGTCAGTGCCGTCCTGCGCCTGATACTTGCGCGTGCGGATGCGGCCTTCGATATACACCGCGGAGCCCTTCTTCAGGTATTCCGACACAATTTCAGCAAGACGTCCGAAAAACGAAATGCGGTGCCATTCCGTCATTTCCTTGAATTCGCCCGACTGCTTGTCCTTGTAGCGATCGGTCGTGGCAAGGCGAATGTTCGCCACTGCGTCGCCGCTCGGCAGATAACGGACTTCCGGATCGGCACCCAGATTGCCGACGAGAATGACCTTGTTCACGGATGCCATGAGTTTCTCCTGTTGATTCCGTTGCAGGCGACGCGGCGCCGATGGCGCTTCGCGCCCCAGCCGCCTGTGTCAGTGAACGGAAAGCGCGCCGCTGCGCCCCGATTGACCGCCGCCTTGTAAATTCGTGCCGTAAAAAAGCTTTATGCCTTGCGTGGCGGCTGTTTCATGCTGGCCGCGATTATAAGCCAGCAAGCGACAAGCCCTGAGCATGCAAAAAACACGGCGCTCTGTCCATCAACTTTCAAGAGCCAGCCGCCGATCACGCCGCCCATTGCAAGGCCGATCGACTGCGTGGTGTTGTAGACGCCGGCGGCCGCGCCCTTGCGGGTGCCCGGCGCCAGCTTCGACACCAGCGAAGGCTGCGAAGCCTCGAGAATATTGAAGCCGAGAAAGTAGACGAACAGAATCGCTGCCACAGTCAGAATGGTATGCGGTGCGATGCCGAGAAGTAACTGTCCGATCAGGATAAGACCAATCGCACCCAGTAGCACCGGCTTCATCTTGCCGCGCTTTTCGGCGGCGATGATCGCCGGGACCATCATCACGAACGCGAGGCCCATCACGGGCAGGTAAATCTTCCAGTGCGACGAAACGGGCAGGCCGCCCGCTTCCAGAATGCGCGGCACCACGAGAAACAGCGCCGTCTGCGTCGCGTGCAGCACCAGCACGCCGAAGTTCAGACGCAGCAGTTCCTTGTTGTGCAGGACTTCGTGGAACGGCGCGGGCACATGCACGGGCTTCGGCGCATCGGGCACGATCCACAGCACGACGCCGATCGCGAGAATCGAGAAAATGCCGACCAGCGTGAACAGGCCGCTCATGCCGAGGTAGTGGAACACGATCGGCGCGCCGACGATCGCCACCGCAAACGACACGCCGATCGAGCCGCCCACCATCGCCATCGCCTTGGTGCGATGCTCTTCCGCCGTCAGATCCGCGATGAACGCGATCACCGCCGACGACACCGCGCCCATCCCCTGAATCACGCGGCCGACGATGATCCATGTCATATCGTGCGCGAACGCGGCAACGAAGCTGCCGAGCGCGAAGATCAGCAGACCCATCGCGATGACCGGCTTGCGGCCGATCATGTCGGAAACCCAGCCGTAGAAGATGTACAGCAGCGATTGCGTCACGCCATACGCGCCAAGCGCAATGCCGACCAGCAACACGTTGTCGCCGCCCGGAATCGTCTTCGCGTAGATCGAGAAGACGGGCATGATCATGAAGAGACCCAGCATGCGCAGCGCGAAGATCGCGGCAAGCGACACGGTCGCGCGCAACTCGGGCGCGCTCATGCGTGTGGAGGTGGCGGACGGATTGGACATCGGGAACGATTATTGAATGAACGGACAGCGAACGCGCGGTAGCCCGCATGCACGACGCACGCGCAGCCTCCGACGCTGACCGAGCTTACAACGGGTGCCTGGTGCCTTGCAGAAGGCAGAAATCGCCCTTACCTACGAGCCATTCCCCGCAACGCTGAACCGCGAAAAAACGACGCTTTCGTCTTTGTCAGCACGCCGTTTGCGCACTGTCAGGAAGCCGTAACGGCGGTCTGGAAAAGTCGTTATAGTAGCAGGTTTAGCCTTCTCCTCTTCCCGCCGGTTCATGGAACAAATCCGTATCCGTGGGGCTCGGACCCACAACCTGAAGAACGTCAATCTCGACTTGCCGCGTCACAAGCTGGTCGTGATTACCGGCTTGTCCGGCTCGGGCAAATCGTCGCTCGCCTTCGACACGCTCTATGCCGAAGGCCAGCGCCGCTATGTGGAGAGCCTGTCCGCGTACGCCCGGCAATTCCTGCAATTGATGGAAAAGCCGGACGTCGATCTGATCGAGGGTCTGTCGCCCGCCATTTCGATCGAGCAGAAAGCGACCTCGCACAACCCGCGCTCGACAGTCGGCACCGTCACCGAAATCCACGACTACCTGCGACTTCTTTACGCACGTGTCGGCACGCC
This sequence comes from Paraburkholderia steynii, assembly GCF_900100565.1. Lineage (NCBI taxonomy): Bacteria > Pseudomonadati > Pseudomonadota > Betaproteobacteria > Burkholderiales > Burkholderiaceae > Paraburkholderia > Paraburkholderia steynii. The sequence goes on from NZ_FNDI01000005.1 coordinate 68,075, forward strand.
GTATTGCCCGGACCACGAAATTCCGCTGGAGGCGCAAAGCGTCTCGCAGATGGTGGATGCCGCGCTCGCGCTGCCCGAAGACACGAGGCTGATGATCCTCGCGCCCGTCGTCGCGAACCGCAAGGGCGAGCACACCGAGCTGTTCGAAGACATGCAGGCGCAAGGCTTCATCCGTTTTCGCGTGCGCTCGGGCGGCGGTACGGCGAACGAAGGCGTCGCGAAGATCTACGAAGTGGAGTCGCTGCCGCAGCTGAAAAAGAACGACAAGCACACGATCGACGTCGTCGTCGACCGTCTGAAGGTGCGCGCCGACGCGAAGCAGCGTCTGGCCGAATCGTTCGAAACCGCGCTGCGTCTCGCTGACGGCCGCGCGATTGCGCTCGAAATGGACACTGACAAAGAGCATCTGTTCAGCTCGAAGTTCGCGTGTCCGATCTGCTCGTATTCGCTGCAGGAACTGGAGCCGCGCCTCTTTTCGTTCAACAATCCGATGGGCGCGTGCCCGGAGTGTGACGGCCTCGGCCAGATCACGTTCTTCGATCCGAAGCGCGTGGTCGCGCATCCGTCGCTGTCGCTTGCGGCGGGCGCGGTGAAGGGCTGGGACCGGCGCAACCAGTTTTACTTCCAGATGCTGCAAAGCCTTGCGGCGTTCTTCGAATTCGACATCGACACCGCGTTCGAAGATCTGCCGGAAAAGGTGCGCCAAATCCTGCTGTACGGCTCGGGCAAGCAGACAGTGCCGTTCTCGTACATCAACGAGCGCGGCCGCACGTCTGTGCGCGAGCATGTGTTCGAAGGGATCATTCCGAATCTGGAACGGCGTTATCGCGAGACCGACTCGGTCGCGGTGCGCGAGGAACTGGCGAAGTATCAGAACAACCAGGCGTGTCCGTCGTGCGAAGGCACGCGTTTGCGCCGCGAAGCCCGCTTCGTGCGCATCGGCACGGACGGCGACGCGCGCGGCATCTTCGAAGTGAGCGGCTGGCCGCTGCGCGACACGCTCGGCTATTTCCAGACGCTGCGGCTCGAAGGCTCGAAGCGCGAAATCGCCGACAAGGTCGTCAAGGAAATCGTTGCGCGTCTGATGTTCCTGAATAACGTCGGGCTCGATTACCTGTCGCTGGAACGCAGCGCCGAAACGCTGTCGGGCGGCGAGGCGCAGCGCATCCGTCTCGCGTCGCAGATCGGCTCGGGGTTGACGGGCGTGATGTACGTGCTCGATGAGCCGTCGATCGGCCTGCATCAGCGCGACAACGACCGCCTCATTTCGACGCTCAAGCATCTGCGCGATCTCGGCAACTCGGTGATCGTCGTCGAGCACGACGAAGACATGATCCGTATGGCCGACTACGTCGTCGATATGGGGCCGGGCGCGGGCGAGCATGGCGGCATGGTGATCGCCGAAGGCACGCCTGACGAAGTTCAGGCGGACCCGGCGTCGATGACGGGCCAGTATCTCGCGGGCGCGCGCCGCATCGAATTCCCCGATGACCGCAAGGCGCCCGACGAGCGCCATCTGCGCATCATCGAGGCATACGGCAACAACCTGCGACACGTGACGCTCGATCTGCCCGTCGGTCTTCTGACCTGCGTAACGGGCGTGTCGGGTTCGGGCAAGTCGACGCTGATCAACGACACGCTGTATCACGCGGTCGCGCAGCACCTGTATGGGTCATCGGCCGAGCCGTCGCCGTTCGAGGCGATCGAAGGGCTCGAGCATTTCGACAAGGTCATCAACGTCGACCAGTCGCCGATCGGCCGCACGCCGCGCTCGAATCCCGCCACGTACACGGGCCTCTTCACGCCGATCCGCGAGCTGTTCGCGGGTGTGCCCGCCGCGAAGGAACGCGGCTACGATCCGGGCCGCTTCTCGTTCAACGTGAAGGGCGGGCGCTGCGAATCGTGCCAGGGCGACGGCGTGCTGAAGGTCGAAATGCACTTCCTGCCGGACGTGTACGTGCCGTGCGACGTGTGTCACGGCAAGCGCTACAACCGCGAAACGCTCGATATCCAGTACAAGAGCAAGAACATCAGCGAAGTGCTGGAGATGACGGTCGAGCACGCATACGACTTTTTCAAGGCGGTGCCCGTCGTCGCGCGCAAGCTGAAAACGTTGCTGGACGTGGGTCTCGGCTATATCCGTCTTGGCCAGTCGGCAACCACGTTGTCGGGTGGCGAGGCGCAGCGCGTGAAGCTTTCGCTGGAACTGAGCAAGCGCGATACGGGTCGCACACTGTATATCCTCGACGAGCCGACCACGGGTTTGCACTTCCACGATATCGCGCTGTTGCTCGAAGTGATCCATCGGTTGCGCGATCAAGGAAATACCGTGGTCATCATCGAGCATAATCTCGATGTGATAAAAACTGCCGACTGGGTCATCGATCTCGGCCCCGAAGGCGGTGCCGGCGGCGGTCAGATCATCGCGCAAGGCACGCCGGAGCAGATTGCGAAGTCGAAGGCAAGTTTTACCGGGCGGTATCTCGCGCCGCTGTTACAGCGCGACAAGGCGGCAGACGAAGCGGCAGCAGGCGCGGACTATGCGAAGCAGGTGGACAGCGAAGAATCTGACGAGGAAGCGGAGGCAACTGTCATCGAAGGCGCTGCAGAATCGGCGAAACCGGCCGTAAAACCGGCAAGGTCGAAAAAGGCCGTTGCCGCAGATGCGCCGAAACCGGCATCGAAATCGACAGCGAAACCAGCGGCAGGAACAGCAAGAGCAACGGGCAAGGCACCGGCGAAGGCCGGCAAGCCGAGCGTCAAAACCTGAGGTTGGAGACTATACAAAGCCATGGCCAAGCGTAATCCGGCCCGTGATGACGGGCAGGTGCAGGATCTGCGCCCTCGCCCGGTCAGGCTGACCAGCGACATGAGCCTGCCGAAACTGTCTGCGGTCGAAGTCGGCAGCTACATCGTCGCGCTCCTCGCGATGTGGGCGGTGCTCGAACTCAAGCTGCTGGGCGCGCTGCTCGCCGGCATGCTCGTGTTCCAGCTCGTCCATACGCTAGCGCCGCGCATCGAAAAACACATGTCGAGCGGGCGCGCGCGCTGGCTCTCGGTGGTGATTCTCTCCGCAGTGATAGTCGGCGCGCTGACGGGCTTCACTGTCGCCGTCATCGACCACTTCGAGAAGGACGTGCCCAGCGTGCAGAAGCTGCTCGATCAGGCAATGTCGCTGATCGATCAGGCGCGCGGCCGTCTGCCGCAATTCGTCGCGCAGAACCTGCCCGTTTCCACCGAGCAGATGAAGGAAAAAGCCACCGTGCTGATGCAGACGCATGCGAGCACGCTGTCGCAAGGTGGCAAGAACGCAGCCCGCATCTTCACGCATGTGCTGATCGGCATGATCATCGGTGCGATTATCGCGGTCGGCGCGACCCGGCATATACAGCGGCTGCCTCTGTCCACAGCGTTCATCACGCGCGTCAGCCGTTTCGCCGATGCGTTCCGCCGCATCGTGTTCGCGCAGGTGAAGATCTCGGCGATCAACACGGTGTTTACGGGCATTTTCCTGTTGCTGCTGTTGCCGCTCTTTCACGCGCCGCTGCCGATGGCGAAGACGCTTGTCATGATCACGTTCATCGTTGGCCTGCTGCCCGTGATCGGCAATCTGATCTCGAATACGCTGATCGTGGCTGTGGCGCTCTCGGTGAGCTTTCCGGCTGCCGTGACGGCGCTGATCTTCCTGATCCTGATCCACAAGCTCGAGTATTTCCTGAACGCGCGCATCATCGGCGGGCAGATCGAGGCGCGCGCGTGGGAACTGCTGATCGCGATGCTCGTGATGGAAGCCGCGTTCGGCATTCCGGGCGTGATTGCCGCGCCAATCTTCTATGCGTACATCAAGCGCGAACTGATCTATTTACGGCTCGTTTAACGCGACGAACGGCGTGTACGCGAACACAAAAGGCGACCTGAGGTCGCCTTTTTCATATCCGCGACGCGACGATAGCGCCTTGAAAACGTAACCGCGACATTTTGCCGCACCCCGAATGATTTAGATTGCGGCACCGCGCCGAATGCCGCTTCGCACAGAAATAGACGTCTTCCGTTCTTACGAAACTCTTGCGGCATCCTCATTCGCCCCATAAGATGCGAATCGTTCTTATTCGCAAGGCATCACGCCGTCATGTCCGCCATTTTTCCACCGCCCACGGCCGTCGCCTTTGACGGGATCTGCGCATGAGACCCGTGCTCGTGCGTTTGCATCGCTGGTTCGGCATCGGCATCGCGCTGTTTCTGTTCGTCGCGGGACTGACGGGTGCGCTGATCGCGTGGGATCACGAACTCGACGCGATGCTCAATCCCACCTTCTTCTATGCGCGCAGCGACGCGCAGCCGCTGCCGTCGCTGGAACTCGCGCGCCGTGTCGAAGCAGGCGATCCGCGCCTTCAGGTGACCTATCTGCCGCTATCCGTCGAACCGGGGCACGCGTTGCAGATGATGGTGCTGCCGCGCGTCGATCCGAAAACGAACCAGCCGTACTCGCTCGACTTCAACCAGATCGCCGTCGATCCCGCGACGGGCGCAATTCAGAGCCGCCGTGAATGGGGCGCGCTGTCTGTCGCGCGGCTGAATCTGATGCCGTTCATCTACAAGCTGCACTACACGCTGTTCCTGCCGTTCACGGGGGGCATCGACATCGGTACGTGGCTGATGGGTATCGTCGGGATAGTGTGGATTTTCGATAGCGTGATCGCGCTCGTGCTGTCGTTCCCGAGCGTGAAGGCGTGGAAGAAGTCGTTCGCGTTTCGTGTGCGGCGCGGCGGCTACGCGCTCACATTCGACTTGCATCGCTCGGGCGGTGTCTGGATCTGGGGATTGCTGCTGATGATGGCGGTAACATCGGTGTCGATGAACCTGTCGACGCCTGTCGTGCAGCCCGTCGTCAAGTTCTTCTCGACGCTCACGCCGACGCCGTTCACCGATGCGTCGTTGCTGCCCAACGCGAAGCCGAACGAAGCACCGATCGCGCGCGAAGCGATCCTGAAGCAAGCGATCCAGGCGCGCGCGGACAAGCACATCGAAGCGCCGCCGGGCGCGATCTACTACGCGCCGATGTTCCATGTGTACGGCATCGGCTATTTCGGCGCCGGCGACGATCACGGCGACGGCGGTCTCGGCAACGCGTGGACGTACTGGAACGCGCAGAATGGCCAGCCGCTAGGCGCGCAGATTCCCGGCAAGGGAACAGCAGGCGACCTCTTCATGCAGGCGCAATTCCCGCTGCATTCGGGGCGCATTCTCGGCGTCGGCGGGCGAATCCTGATCAGCTGTGTCGGCGTGATGGTCGCCGTGCTGAGCGCAACCGGTCTCTTGATCTGGCTGAAGAAGCTGAACGCGCGCCGCCAGGCATCGACCGCACGCAAGACAAAGACGCGCGTCGTTCAGACGCAGACGGAAAGCGCGGCTTCGCGCTAACGCATCACCCGTTTCGTCAAATAAAAAACCGGCGCTGCCGATCACGACACGCGCCGGTTTCAAACAAAACAAAACGAATCAGCGGAACACGACCGTCTTGCTGCCGTTCAGCACGATACGGTGCTCGACGTGCCACTTCACCGCGCGCGCCAGCGTCACGCATTCGACGTCGCGGCCAATCGCCGTCAATTGATCCGGCGTCATGCTGTGATCGACGCGCTCCACTTCCTGTTCGATGATCGGGCCTTCGTCGAGATCCGTCGTCACGTAGTGCGCGGTCGCGCCGATCAGCTTCACGCCGCGATCGAACGCCTGGTAATACGGCTTCGCGCCCTTGAAGCTCGGCAAGAACGAGTGATGGATGTTGATCGCGCGCCCGGCCAGCCGCTCGCACAGTTCCGGCGACAGAATCTGCATATAACGCGCGAGCACCACGAGGTCCGCCTTGCACTCGTCGATCACTTCGAGCACACGTGCTTCCTGCTGCGCCTTCGCGTCCTTCGACGTCAGCGGGAAGTGATGGAACGGAATGTCGTAGCTTGCGGCGAGCTGATAGAACTCCTTGTGATTCGAAATGATCGCCGGAATCTCGATGTTCAGTTGCCCCGTGCGATAGCGGAACAGCAGATCGTTCAGACAGTGGCCGATCTTCGACACCATGAGCACGACGCGCGGCTTTTCGTTCGCATCATGCAGCTCCCAACGCATGCCGAACTGCTCGGCGAGCGTCGTGAACGCAGTGCGTAGCGCGTCGAGACCCGGATCGCCGCCCACCTGCTGGAAGTGGACGCGCATGAAAAATTCACCCGTGTGGCTGTCGCCGAATTGCGCGGAGTCGAGGATGTTGCTGCCGCGCTCGAACAGAAAACCCGACACGGCGTGAACGATGCCGGGCCGATCGGCGCACGACAGTTTGAGAATAAAGCTGTGTTCGGTCGACATGACCTCGGTGACTCCCTTCTTCAGTGCGTGTTTCGTGGTGTGTCTTGCCGCGTCTCGTCGTCAGCCGAGAACAGGCGGTGCGAATAGCGCTTCGATGCCTTCGCATGCATCTTCGTCGATCCAGCGGCGGCGCAACAGGCAATCGAGCGTCGCGAGGCTTGCGTCGACTGTCATCGCGCCTTCTTCGATCGCCTGCGCAACATCTTCGATGCGCGCCAGCCGATGCTCGCCGACTTCGCCGTCCTGATTGCGCGGCGCAAAGTCTTCAGGCAACGCGAGGTCGTAGATGAAAATCTGCTCGGCCTGCGTGCCTTCGGGCAACGACTGCAGCACATGCGCGGTGCGTCCGGCGACAGCGCGCGCGGCGATCTCTTCCGGAATGCCCGCTTCCTCCCAGCACTCCTTGACGATCGTCTCTGCAAGACTGAAGCCCCAGCCGATCCCGCCGGCGACGACATTGTCGAGCATGCCGGGATCGGTTGCCTTGGTGTCGCTGCGGCGCGCGATCCACAGCTGCGGCGCGCGATCCGCATATTCTACGACGCCGTTCAGATGCACCGCGTACGTCATCGTGCCGAAAAAGCGCGATGCCGCACGCTCGATATAAGCGAGCGGCGGCGCATCGAATGCATTGCGGATCGCATAGGTTTCGTCCCGCCAACCGGGAATGCAGCCCTCGGCGGCAAGCGCGCCGATCACGGAACCAAGCGCCGCGCTGCGCAGATCGACGGTGCTGAACCGCGGCGAAAGCGTGACCTGCTGCGCGTCGATATCGAACACGTCGGGCCAACGCTGGAGCAACGGCACATCGCTTGCACGAACCCAACCGACGCGCTCGCCGTCGATCACAAACGGAACATGCAAGGCGGGATCGAAACGGCGTGCGGCGACGATGCAAGGCAAAGACATGAAAACTCCAGACAGCGTGATGGATGAAGCGCGATAAATCAGTCGCGCAACGCGACGCGAATGCCGATTGCGATAAACGTCGCGCCCGCGAGCCGGTCGAGCCACACGCCCGCGCGCGGCCGGCGCTTGAGCCATCCGCCGATCATGCCCGCGCACACGCCGAACAGCGAGAACACAACGACCGTTTGCAACATGAACAGCACGCCCAGTTCGAGCATCTGCAACGTGACGCTCTGCGCGCCATGCGGATCGACGAATTGCGGCAGGAACACGACGAAGAACAACGTCACCTTCGGATTGAGCATGTTGCCGATCACGCTCTGACGGAAGATCGACGCGAGCGGTTGCGGCGGACGCTCGTGCGCCGTCGCGAGACCCTTGCTGCGCAGGGCCTTGATGCCGATCCAGATCAGATACGCCGCGCCCGCGAGCTTGAGGACCTCGAACGCAACGGGCGACGAACGCAGCACGGCCGCGATGCCGAGCGCGGCAAGCGTCGTGTGAAACGAAATGCCGGCCGCGAAACCGAGCGCCGCGACGAAGCCCGCCGCGCGTCCCTGCGAAATGCCGCGCGCGAGAACCTGCAGATTGTCGGGACCGGGCGCGAACGTGATCGCTATCGACGTCGCGAGGAACAGCAGGAAGTTGGGCATCGCGCTTACGCTCCGTTCAAAGAATGTTCAAAGCAATCAATGGCCGCCGAACGTCGTGACGGTGAAAAGCGGCAGGCCCGCTTCGCGCAGCAGCTTCGAGCCGCCGAGATCGGGCAGATCGACGATTGCCGCGCCTTCGATCACCGTCGCCCCGAGACGCTCGAGCAGCTTCTTGCCCGCCATCATCGTGCCTCCCGTCGCGATCAGATCGTCGACGATCACGACGCGGTCGCCGGGCTTGCAGGCGTCCTCGTGAATCTCGACAGTCGCCGTGCCGTATTCGAGTTCGTACGATTCCGACACCGTCTTGTACGGCAGCTTGCCGATCTTGCGGATCGGGATGAAACCGAGGTTCAGCTCGTACGCGAGAATCGGCCCGATGATGAAGCCGCGCGCATCGAGCCCCGCGACATAGTCGAGCTTCTGGTCGATATAGCGCTGCACGAACAGATCGATCAGCACGCGCAGCGTCTTCGGCTTTTGCAGAAGCGGCGTGATGTCGCGGAACTGCACGCCGGGCTGCGGCCAGTCGGACACCGTGCGGATCTGGCTGTTGATGTAATCGGCCGGATCGAAAGGCTGATTCGCAGGCGCGTTGGACATGATGACTCCAGACGGGTCCGTGAAGACCCAGATATTTCCAGTGAATTGCGTGAATGCAGCGCGCGTTCGTCAAACGTGGGGAACGGCGCTGCGTGATCTACGGTGATGAATGACAGCAAGCGTCAGGCCGCCGCCGCGCCCGCGCGCCGATGCTTCGACAGACGTTCTTCCGCTTCGGACAGCGCTTCGGGCAGGCCGCGCAGCACGACGATGTCGCTGGCGCGCAGCTTGGTCGACGGATCGGGCTCGACGCCGCGAATGCCGTGCCGGCGAATCGCCGTGACTTCGACGCCGAGATCGAACAGCCCGAGCTCTTCGAGCGTGCGCCCGACGGCATCCGCCTTTTCGTCGACGGGCACCGATTGTAGCCGCACCTGCTCGTGACCGTCGTCGTCCTCGACGTCGTCAGCGCCGTGGAAGTAGCCGCGCAACAGACTATAGCGCTCGTCGCGAAGCTCCTCGACACGCCGCACGACGCGCCGCATCGGAACACCCATCACGACTAGCGTGTGCGACGCAAGCATCAGGCTGCCTTCGACGATCTCCGGAATCACTTCCGTCGCGCCCGCGGCGAGCAGTTTTTCGAGGTCGGAGTCATCGACGGTGCGCACGATCACGGGCAGCGTCGGTTCCAGTTCATGGATGTTGTGCAGCACGCGCAGCGCGGACGGCGTGTTCGCATAGGTGATCGCAACAGTCGCCGCGCGATGGATACCCGCCGCGAGCAACGACTCGCGCCGCCCGGCGTCGCCGAACACGACTGATTCCCCAGCCGCTGCTGCAGCGGCGACGCGGTCTGGATCGAGGTCCAGTGCGACATACGAGAGCCCTTCGTGCTCCAGCATGCGCGCGAGGTTCTGCCCGGCGCGGCCGTAGCCGCAAATGATCACGTGGCCGCTCTGCTTCAGGCTCTGCGTCGCGATACGCGTCATCTGCAACGATTGCATCATCCATTCCGTCGATGACACGCGCAGCACGAGACGATCCGCGTTCTGGATCATGAACGGCGCGGCAAGCATCGACAGCAGCATCGCAGCGAGAATCGCCTGCAACAGCGTCGCGTCGACCAGATGTTTATCGAGAATCAGATTGAGCAGCACGAAACCGAATTCGCCCGCCTGCGCGAGCCCGATGCCCGTGCGCATCGCCACGCCCGGCGTCGCGCCGAAGAGGCGCGCGAGGCCCGTGATCATCACCGCTTTCAGCAGCACCGGGCCGATCAGGAACGCGAGCACGATCAACGGATGCTGCCAGATCACCATCGGATTCAGCAGCATGCCCGTCGTCACGAAGAAGAGACCGAGCAGCACGTCGCGAAACGGCTTGATGTCCTCTTCCACCTGATGCCGGTAAGGCGTCTCGGCGATCAGCATGCCCGCGATGAACGCGCCGAGCGCGAGCGACAGGCCGAATTTATCGGTGATGAACGCGGCGCCGAGCGTCACCAGCAGCAGGTTCAGAATGAACAGTTCCTGCGAGCGCCGCCGTGCGACCACGTTGAACCAGCGCGTCATGAACTTCTGACCGACGATTAACAGCAGCGCCAGTGCGATCACGATCTTGATCGACGCGATGCCGAGTGCCGCCATCAAGTCTTCCGACTTGCCGCCGAGCGCCGCGATGATGATCAATAGCGGCACCACGGCCAGATCCTGGAACAGCAGCACGCCGAAGATGTTGCGGCCATGCTCGGTTTCGATTTCGAGCCGCTCCGCGAGCATCTTGCTGACAATCGCCGTCGACGACATCGCGAGCGCGCCGCCCAGCGCGACGCTCGCCTGCCACGAGATATGCACCCAGCGCTCCAGCACGAAGCCGAGCGACACCGCGACGGCAATCGTACCGAGCACCTGCAACAAGCCGAGCCCGAAAACGAGCCGGCGCATCGAGCGCAATTTCGCCAGCGAGAACTCCAGCCCGATCGAGAACATCAGGAACACGACGCCGAATTCGGCGAGGTTCTGCGCGCCGACCGAATCCGGAACGATGCCGAGCGCGTGCGGCCCCACCACGATCCCGACGGACAGATAGCCGAGCATCGGCGGCAGGTTCAGATAGCGGAACACGACGACGCCCACCACTGAAGCCAGCAGCAGGAACAGCGTCATTTCGAGCGGGGAAATCATCGGCAAAAGCGCATGGAAAAGAGCATCCTGGTTCGTCGGCGGAGCCACGCGCAAACGCCCGCGCAGCAAGGTTCAGGGGCCCGTGAAGGCAATGTCCGGAAAGGTCGTTCCCGGCGCGGCGAACAAGCGCCTTTGCTATACTCTCCGGATGATAGCGAAAATCAATGGCGACCGGGCACTTGCGCTCGCTCGCGACGTGCTGGACATCGAAGCGGACGCCGTGCGCTCCCTTCGCGATCATCTCGATGACGCGTTCCTCGAAGCAATCGACTTCATTCTCGGCTGCCGTGGGCGTGTGGTCGTCTCCGGCATCGGCAAATCTGGTCATATCGCGCGCAAGCTCGCAGCGACGCTCGCGAGCACGGGCACGCCCGCGTTTTTCGTGCATCCCGCGGAAGCCAGCCACGGCGACCTCGGCATGGTGACGGCCGACGACGTATTCATCGGCATGTCGAATTCCGGTGAATCGGAAGAACTGGTTGCGATCCTGCCGCTCGTCAAGCGCCTCGGCGCGAAGATGATCGCGATGACGGGCCGCCCCGGTTCGAGCCTCGCCAGGATCGCCGACGTGCATCTATATTGCGGCGTCGAAAAGGAAGCGTGTCCGATGAATCTCGCGCCGACGGCCAGCACCACGGCCGCGCTCGCACTCGGCGACGCGCTCGCGGTCGCCGTGCTCGAAGCGCGCGGCTTCGGTGCCGACGATTTCGCGCGCTCGCATCCCGGCGGCGCGCTTGGCCGGCGTCTGCTCACTTATGTGCGCGACGTGATGCGCACGGGCGACCAGGTGCCGAAGGTTCTTTCGGACGCGACCGTCCGCGACGCGCTGTTCCAGCTTACGGCCAAACGCATGGGCATGACGGCCATCGTCGATGAAAACGAGCGGGTCAAGGGCATCTTCACCGATGGCGACCTGCGCCGCGTGCTCGAGCGCGACGGCGATTTCCGCGCACTGTCGATCGATTCCGTGATGACACACGGCCCGCGCACGATCGGTCCCGACCGGCTCGCTGTCGAAGCCGTGGAACTGATGGAGCGCCACCGGATCAATCAGATGCTAGTCGTCGATGAAGCAGGCAAGCTGATCGGCGCGCTCAACATGCACGATCTGTTTTCGAAGAAGGTGATCTGATGGCCCCCGCCCTGACCGCAGCCGAACGCGCAAGCCGCGTGAAGCTGATGATATTCGACGTCGATGGCGTCCTCACCGACGGCAGCCTGCTGTTTACGGCCGAAGGCGACACGATGAAGGCGTTCAACTCGATGGACGGTCACGGCGCCAAGCTGCTGCGCGAGGCAGGCATCGACACGGCGATCATCACGGGGCGCAAGTCGGGCATCGTCGAGAAGCGCGCAGAGAATCTGCGCATCACGCATGTGTATCAGGGCGTCGAGCACAAGCTCGCGGCATTTGAGCAACTGCTGAAGGAAACGGGCCGCACACCCGAAGAATGCGGCTACATGGGCGACGACTGGGTCGATCTCGCCGTGATGCTGAAAGTCGGCTTCGCGGCCGCACCGGCAAACTCGCATCCCGAAGTGATCGCCCGTGCGCATTGGGTCAGCGAAGCGCGCGGCGGCCATGGCGCGGTGCGTGAAGTGTGCGACGCGCTGTTGCGCGCGCAAGGGCGCTATGACGCGCTGCTCGCAGCCGCATGCAGCGGCGCGGTGCAGCGGGGCCTCGTCGGATGAACCAGTTTCGCTGGACCTCGCTGATCCCGCTTGTCGCGATGGCGGCGCTCGCCGGCATCACATACTGGCTGCTGCAAGCTACGCTGCCGCGCCAGGACGAAGGCGTGGTCAGGCCGAAACAGCACACGCCCGACTATTTCGCGGACAACTTTTCGATTTCCGAACTCGATCAGTCAGGCGCAACGCAATACCGGCTCACCGCGTCGAAGCTCATCCACTATGAAGACGACGAAGTGAGCAACCTGACGATGCCCGCGATCCGCGCATTCCAGCCTGCCAAACCCGTCGTCACGGCAACGGGCGACCGCGGCACGGTGAACGGCGACGCGTCGATCGTCGATCTGTACGACAACGCGCGCATCGTGCGCGACGCGGGTTTCGGCGACCCGAGAATGCAGGCTGATTCTTCGCATTTCCGCGTGCTCGTGAACGACGATGTCATCGAGACGGAAAAGCCGGTTAAACTTCAGCGCGGCCAGTCGATCATGACGGCCAGCGGTATGAACTACAACAATGTCACCCGGGTCATCCAGCTATTCGGCAACGTGCGTGGCGCCATCGCCCCCGTCGACTCCGGCAGTTCCCAGAAGCAACCCGGGTAAATCCAATTCCAGCGTGACTGCATGAACGAATCGTTCCCCCGTTTTGAGTCCGGCCGCATGCGCGCGTATCGCACGAGCCGCGCCGGGCTTGCGGCACTGTTGATCGCCTTGCCGCTTGCCGGTTTTGCGCCGCTTGCGCACGCCGAACGTGCCGACAAGGACAAACCGCTCAATATCGAAGCGGACAACATGACGTATGACGACCTCAAGCAGGTCAACATCTTCACCGGCCACGTGGTCGCGACCAAAGGCACGATCGTGATCAAGGCGGACCGCGTCGAAGTGACGCAGGACCCGCAGGGCTATCAATATGCAACGGGCACGTCGACGGGCAAGAACCTCGCGTACTTCCGCCAGAAGCGCGACGGCGTCGATGAATACATCGACGGCGATGCCGAACGCATCGACTACGACGGCAAACAGGACCTCACCACGCTGACGACGCGCGCAACCGTGCGCCGCCTGCAAGGCCTGAACACGATCATGGACGAAGTACACGGCAGCGTCATCACGTACGACGGCCAGAACGACTTCTACACGGCGAAGGCAGGCAAGGACGTCGCTGGTCCAGGCAATCCGAACGGCCGTGTGCGCGCAATGCTGTCGCCGCGCAATGGCGGCGCCCAGCCGATCAGCGGGCCGTCGGCGACGCTGCAACCGACCAACCAATTCCAGGGACAAGGAACGACGAAGCCGTGAGCGCCCCCGCCCTTCCCCATCGAAAGCCGGCAGGCACCAGCAGTTCGCTCGTCGTCCGCAATCTGAAGAAGCGCTATGGCTCGCGCACGGTCGTCAAGGACGTCTCGCTCGACGTGAAGAGCGGCGAAGTGGTCGGCCTGCTGGGCCCGAACGGCGCCGGCAAGACGACGTCGTTCTACATGATCGTCGGCCTCGTGCCGCTCGATGCCGGCGAGATCGATCTCGACGGCAAGTCGATCAGCCTTCTGCCCATCCACAAGCGCGCGTCGCTCGGCCTGTCGTATCTGCCGCAGGAAGCGTCCGTGTTCCGCAAGCTCTCCGTCGAGGAAAACATCCGCGCCGTGCTGGAGCTGCAGTTCGGCGAGGACGGCAAGCGTCTGTCGAAAGACGCGATCGCGTCGCGCACGGAAGCGTTGCTCGACGAACTGCAGATCGCGCACTTGCGGGAGAACCCCGCGCTGTCGCTGTCGGGCGGCGAGCGCCGCCGCGTTGAGATCGCGCGCGCCCTCGCCACCAATCCGAGCTTCATTCTGCTCGACGAACCGTTCGCGGGCGTCGACCCCATCGCGGTGCTGGAAATCCAGAAGATCGTGAAGTTCCTGAAGCAGCGCAACATCGGCGTGCTCATCACCGATCACAACGTCCGCGAGACACTCGGGATCTGCGATCACGCATATATCATCAGCGACGGCAGCGTGCTCGCGGCCGGCGCGCCCGGCGACATCATTGAAAACGAGAACGTGCGCCGCGTCTATCTGGGCGAACACTTCCGCATGTAATACGCGCACGCGGCTCGTGGACGCCGCGTGCAGCGCCCTCCCGGCCTGATCCCAGGCCGTTTCAAAACACGGGTTCAGTAATTTTGACGGGCTACGCTGGAGTGTTGCCGCGCGCGGTATCGCTCGGGTATCGCTCGCGTAATCGGCCGTCCGCGCCAAAATCTGGGGCACACGCGTTTTTGCGGGTGTCGCAAGGTATCGCGGTCGTGGCAAACTCTCTACAATGAATCACACATTGCCATGAAAGCCAGCCTCCAACTCCGCCTGTCGCAGCATCTTGCGCTGACACCACAACTGCAACAGTCCATCCGACTGCTGCAGCTGTCTACGCTTGAACTGCAGCAGGAAGTGTCGATGGCGATCTCCCAGAATCCGCTGCTCGAAACGGAAGACGACTGGATCGCCAGTCCGTTGCGCGTCGCCGCCGACGGCACGGTCATCTCGCAGACGTCGCAGAACACCTCGCCGGAAGGGATGTCGAGTTCGCCGCCGTCCTCGTCGTCGTCCACTTCCTCCGGCGAAAGCCAGGAGAACGGCGAACCCCAGGGCGTCGACGAATACAACGGCATGGGTTCGGACTCGAACTCGGATGCCAACCAGTGGAATCTCGACGACTACGGCCGTTCGGGCAACGCATCGGACGACGACGATCTGCCGCCGCTGCAAATCCACGAATCGACCACGACGCTGCGCGATCACTTGACTGCTCAACTTCGTGTCACGGGAGCAAGCGCACGCGACCGCGCGCTCATCACGTTCCTGATCGAATCACTCGACGACGACGGCTATCTGACTGCCACCTTCGACGAAATCCTCACCGATCTCCCCGAAGAACTGGAAGTCGATACCGACGAACTCAACGCGGCCCTCGCCTTACTCCACAGCTTCGACCCAGCGGGTGTCGGCGCGCGTTCGGCGTCCGAATGCCTGCGTTTGCAGTTGTGCCGGCTCGATCCCTCGCCCACGCGCACGCTCGCGCTCGACATCGTCGCGCATCATCTGGAACTGCTCGCCGCGCGCGACTTCACGCGTCTGCGCAAATACCTGAAGGCAAGCGACGACGATCTGCGCGAAGCGCATGCGCTGATCCGCTCGCTGGAGCCATTCCCCGGCGCGGCCTACGGTAAGGCCGAAGCGGACTACGTCGTGCCCGACATCATGGTGCGCAAAACGGCACAGGGATGGCAGGCGGAACTGAATCCCGAAGTCGTGCCGAAACTGCGTATCAACCATCTGTACGCGAATATCCTGCGCAACAATCGCGGCGATCCGGGCAGTGGTTCGCTGCGGCAGCAACTGCAGGAAGCGCGTTGGCTGATCAAGAATATCCAGCAGCGGTTCGAGACGATCCTGCGTGTCGCACAGGCAATTGTGGAGCGTCAAAAGAACTTTTTCGCCCACGGCGAAATTGCCATGCGCCCCTTGGTTTTGCGGGAAATAGCTGATACGCTGGGTTTACACGAGTCGACGGTCTCACGTGTGACAACCGGCAAGTACATGCTCACCCCATTCGGGACGCTTGAATTTAAGTACTTCTTCGGATCGCACGTATCCACCGACACGGGGGGCGCGGCCTCTTCAACGGCCATTCGCGCACTCATCAAGCAACTGATAGGAGCGGAAGACACCAAATCTCCTCTTTCAGACAGCCGCATTGCCGAACTGCTGGCGGAACAGGGTTTCGTCGTCGCTCGCCGTACCGTTGCGAAATACCGCGAAGCACTGAAGATCCCGGCAGTCAATCTGCGCAAGTCTCTTTAGCCCGCTACGTCCTGTGGCGGGTATTTTCCGGCCGCGCCGCTGTTTGGCGGAGCAGGCTGGCCGATGCGACCTGCCAGCAGCCTGTCAAACGGGGGACGGCGTGGCAGATCGAGGGAATCGACCGGCGCTCGCGCGATTCATGCGGACCAGGCGGCCACTAGCTTGGAGAAGCACTATGAATCTGAAGATCAGTGGACACCATCTCGATGTAACGCCAGCGTTGCGAGAATACGTGATCACCAAACTTGACAGGGTGCTAAGACATTTCGATCAGGTGATCGATGGCAGTGTGGTCCTCTCGGTCGACAACCACAAGGAAAAGGAAAAGAGGCAAAAGGTTGAAATCAACCTGCATCTGAAGGGTAAGGACATTTTTGTCGAAAGCTGTGATGGCGACCTGTACGCCGCGATTGACCTGATGATCGACAAGCTGGACCGGCAAGTCATTCGTCACAAGGATCGCCTGCAGGGTCATCAACATGACGCGATCAAGTATCAGCCACTGGCGGCACAACCCGAAGTGCCACCGCAATAAGCCAGTAGAGGCTTTTACTTAGCCCCGCGAACCGCCCGATATCGGGCGGTTTTTGTTTAGGCGCATGTTGCCTGCGGCGCGTGGTGTTTCATGTGCGTGGTTCGCAGTCCCGCACGATCCGCAGGGCACGCCAATTTTGAGTCATGGCGCGGCGCACCATCGGTAGCAACCCTGTTCTATAATAAATCGGTTACCTTCGGGGTCTTTGTCCAGCCCGAGCCCTGCACAAAGGGATCATTGCGGGTCTCAAGAGCAGGGTTCATCGCGCGTCGCTGGATTCGCCATGAGCAGCTGCGAGGCATGGAACGCTTTTCAATCGCCACAGCGAGGAGAATCCAGGCGACCTTTGCGCCTGTCAACATGAATCGTTTAGCCAAATATCTTCCCCTCGAAAACGTCGTCGTCGGTCTCGCGGTTACAAGCAAGAAGCGCGTATTCGAGCAAGCGGGCCTGATCTTCGAAAACCAGAACGGCATCGCCCGCAGCACAGTGACTGACAACCTGTTCGCGCGCGAGCGCCTCGGTTCAACGGGGCTCGGCGAAGGCGTCGCGATCCCGCACGGCCGCATCAAGGGCCTCAAGCAGCCGCTTGCCGCGTTCGTGCGCCTTGCCGATCCGATCCCGTTCGAATCGCCGGACGGCCAGCCCGTGTCGCTGCTCATCTTCCTGCTGGTCCCCGAACAGGCGACGCAGCAGCACCTTGAAATCCTGTCGGAGATCGCCCAACTGTTGTCGGATCGCGAAGCGCGCGAACGGTTGCACACAGAAGAGGACCGCGAGGCGTTGCATCGCCTGCTGACTCAGTGGCAACCTTGACGTATCGGCGGCATTTCGCGGCTGAAAACGTAGGAGCCACGGCGCCGGAGCACCGCGTTTGATTCGAGGCTTGCGGCGAAGTCCGGCAAGCCGGCGTCGCCGCAAGCCGAACATGTTCAATGCACGGCGTCGCAACACTGGCAACAGCCGGAGCGCAGCGAGCAGGTGGCGAACATTAGCAGCCCAGCAGCACCCTAGCGGCACACACGAGGTCAGGGAGTCAGGGATTCATGGATACGTCCAGCATCAACGCCCAAAGCATTTTCGACGACAACGCCGCCGCGCTGAAACTCAGCTGGCTGACGGGGCATGAGGGCTGGGAGCGCGGCTTCTCGGCGGAAACGGTTGCGACTGCAACGTCCAGCGCCGACCTCGTGGGCCACCTTAACCTGATCCACCCGAACCGGATCCAGGTGCTCGGCGAAGCCGAAACCAACTACTACCAGCGTCAATCCGACGAAGACCGCTCGCGCCACATGGCCGAGCTGATCGCGCTCGAGCCGCCGTTCCTGGTTGTCGCGGGCGGCGTCGCCGCGCCGCCGGAACTGGTCCTGCGCTGCACGCGCTCGTCGACGCCGCTCTTCACGACGCCAATGTCGCCCGCTGCCGTGATCGACAGCCTGCGCCTGTACATGTCGCGCATCCTTGCGCCGCGTGCAACGCTGCACGGCGTGTTTCTCGACATTCTCGGCATGGGCGTGCTGCTCACGGGCGACTCGGGCCTCGGCAAGAGCGAGCTTGGCCTTGAACTGATCTCGCGCGGCCACGGTCTGGTCGCCGACGACGCCGTCGACTTCGTGCGCCTCGGCCCGGATTTCGTCGAAGGACGCTGCCCGCCGCTGCTGCAGAATCTGCTTGAAGTGCGCGGCCTCGGCCTGCTCGACATCAAGACGATCTTCGGTGAAACGGCCGTGCGCCGGAAAATGAAGCTGAAGCTGATCGTCCAGCTGGTACGCCGGCCGGACGGCGAATTCCAGCGCCTGCCGCTCGAAAGCCAGACCGTCGACGTGCTCGGCCTGCCCATCAGCAAGGTCACGATCCAGGTGGCTGCCGGCCGAAACCTCGCCGTGCTGGTCGAGGCGGCCGTGCGCAACACGATCCTGCAACTGCGCGGCATCGACACGCTCCGCGACTTCATGGACCGCCAGCGCCTCGCCATGCAAGATCCTGACAGCCAGTTTCCTGGCAAGCTGATCTGACGCAATGCGCGCGAAGCCGCGGCGGCACAGCGGGTGACACCGGATGCTATGATGAACCCAACGGATTCCACGACTCCATGCGCATTATCCTGATCACCGGTATCTCCGGCTCCGGCAAGTCTGTCGCTTTGAACGCGCTCGAAGACGCGGGCTACTACTGCGTCGACAATTTGCCGCCGCGCTTTCTGCCCGATCTCGCCGCGTACCTCGCGGGCGACGGCCAGGACCGGCTCGCCGTGGCGATCGACGCGCGCTCGGGCGCCTCGCTCGACGACATGCCGCAAATGATCCGCGATCTCGCCGGCCAGCACGACGTACGCGTTTTGTTCCTGAACGCCAGCACGCAGGCGCTGATCCAACGCTTTTCCGAAACACGCCGCCGCCATCCGCTGTCGGGCTCGCCCGCACACGATGCCGACGTCGGCGTGCTGACGTCGCTTGCCGAAGCGATCGAGCGCGAGCGCGAACTCGTCGCGGGCCTGGCCGAATTCGGCCACCAGATCGATACCAGCAACTTGCGGGCAAACGTTTTACGCGCGTGGGTCAAGCGTTTCATCGAGCAAGAGCACACGGGCCTCGCGCTGATGTTCGAGTCGTTCGGCTTCAAGCGCGGCGTACCGCTCGACGCCGACTTCGTGTTCGACGTGCGCACGCTGCCGAATCCCTATTACGACCGCGAACTGCGTCCGCTGACAGGACTCGACAAGCCCGTCATCGATTTCCTCGATGCACTGCCCGTGGTTCAGCAGATGATCGGCGACATCGAGTCGTTCCTGCAGAAATGGCTGCCGCATTTCCGCGACGACAATCGCAGTTATCTCACCGTTGCAATTGGTTGTACGGGCGGACAGCACCGCTCGGTATTCATCGCCGAAACGCTTGCCGCGCGTTTCGCGAGCGAAGCAAACGTGCTAGTGCGGCATCGCGATGCGCCGATCAACGTCGACGACTCATCGAAACTGGTCGCCTGAGTTATCCGATGGTGGCCCGACCGGCCGTCGCTCGCAGCGGCGGCCCTAACCGAAGCGTTGCGCCATGTCCTCTACACCGTCCGTGCTTGCCGATGTGCCGCTGTTTCCTTTGCACACCGTTCTTTTTCCCGATGGACTGCTGCCGCTGAAGATCTTCGAGGCACGCTATCTCGACATGGCGCGCGACTGTCTGCGCGACAACACATCGTTCGGCGTGTGTCTGCTGAAAAGCGGCGGGGAAGTCGCGCAGCCCGATGAGCCGTCCGTGCCGGAGCACGTCGGTTGCCTCGCGGAAATTGACGTGTGCGATGTCGACGAGTTCGGCATGCTGCTGATTCGCGCGCGCGGCACCGCGCGGTTCCGGCTGCTGTCGCATCGTGTCGAACAAGGCGGCCTGCTCGTCGGGATGGCCGAGTTGATCGGCAGCGACGTGCCGCTCGAAGGCACCCATTACATGGAAAAGTTCGGCGCGTGTGCGGAAGTGCTGGAGCGCATCATCGCGACGATCCGCGAGCGCGATGCCGAGAGCCTGCCGTTCCTCGAGCCGTTCAAGCTCGACGATCCGACCTGGGTGTCGAACCGCCTGTCCGAAGTGCTGCCTATCGCCCTGAAGGCACGGCAAAAGCTGATGGAGCTGCAGGACGCCGGCGCACGGATCGACATCGTGCATCACTACATGCAGCAGCATCAGCTGCTGTAGCGCCGCCGTTCAGATCAGCGAACCCTGCAGGCCTTCGAGCAGCCTGCGCACGGGCGCGGGCACGCCATACGCGTCCAGTTCGTTCAGCGACATCCATACCGTATCGGCATCGCGAACGCTCACGGCTTTCGACGCATGATCGAACTCCGCAATGCGCGGCTCGATGTCGAGCTTGAAGTGCGTGAACACGTGCGTGAGCGGCGCGAGCGGCGACACATCCGCTGTCGCGCCGAAGTCGCGCGCGAGTTGCGCGAGCGCCGCTTCATCCGCCGCTTCCGGCAGACTCCACAAGCCGCCCCAGATGCCAGACGGCGGGCGCTTTTCGAGCATCACCGTGTCACCGTCGCGTAGAAGCAGCATCCACGTGCGGCGCGTCGGCACCGTTTTCTTCGGGCGCGCCGCCGGTAGTTCGCGCTGACGGCCCGTCACATTCGCCACGCAATCGGCGGCGAACGGACAGCGCACGCAATCCGGCTTGCCGCGCGCACACAGCGTCGCGCCGAAATCCATCAGACCCTGCGTGTAGGCGCTGATGTCGTCGTCGGTCGCATTCACGGGCAGCAGCGATTCCGCCAGCAGCCACATACCGTTCTCGACTTTCTTCTCGCCCGGAAAACCTTCGACACCGAACACGCGCGCAAGCACGCGCTTCACGTTGCCGTCGAGAATCGTCGCACGGGCGCCGAATGCGAATGATGCAATCGCGGCCGCCGTCGATCGTCCGATACCCGGCAACTCCGCGAGCGCTTCCACGCTCCCAGGAAAGCGCCCGCCATGCTGCTCGACGACGACCTGCGCGCAGCGATGCAGATTGCGCGCGCGCGTGTAGTAGCCGAGGCCGGCCCAAAGCGTCATCACGTCGTCGGCGGGCGCGGCGGCGAGTGCGGCGACATCCGGAAAACGCGCGAGAAAACGCCCGTAGTACGGAATCACCGTCGACACCTGGGTCTGCTGCAACATGATTTCGGACAGCCAGATGCGGTACGGGTCGCGCGTGTTCTGCCACGGCAGGTCGTGACGGCCGTGTTCGCGCTGCCATGCGATCAGGCGCACAGAGAAATCGGACAGCGTGGGTATCGTAGGAAAAACAGTCGTGGAAGCGGGAACGGACATGAACGGATCAGCGCTGACAGGTCGGACAGTAGTAAGTGGAGCGTTGCCCCTGCACGATCTGTTTGATCGGCGTGCCGCACACGCGGCATGGCAGACCCGCGCGATCATAGACGAAATAGTCGAGCTGGAAGTAGCCGCTCTCGCCATTACTGCCGACGAAATCGCGCAACGTGCTACCGCCCTTCTCGATTGCGGCGGCAAGCGTGACGCGCACGGCGTCTGCAAGCAGACCGTAACGTACCAGCGAGATGCGCCCGGCGGCTGTGGTCGGCCGGATACCCGCGCGAAAGAGGCTTTCAGATGCGTAAATGTTGCCCACGCCGACGACGATGTCGCCTGCAAGCAGCGCCTGCTTCACCGAAATCTTCCGGCCGCGCGTCTTTCGATGCAACAGCGCACCGGAGAACGAAGGCGCGAACGGCTCGACTCCGAGGTCCGCCAGCAGCGGATGTTCGAGCACGTCGCCTGCCGAGCGCGTGTGCCATAACACAGCGCCAAAGCGGCGCGGATCGCGGAAGCGCAAAATGAAGTCGTCGAAAACCCAGTCGACGTGATCGTGCTTCGCAGCGGCCGGCGGATGCGGCACGTTGCGCAGGACCCTGAGCGTCCCCGTCATGCCGAGATGCACGATGAACCAGCCTTCGTCGATCTCGAACAGCAGGTACTTGCCGCGCCGCGCCACCTTGTGGACCAGCCGGCCCTGCAGCAGACGTGCGAAACCGGGCGGAATCGGCCAGCGCAGCGTTGGCGTGCGCACTTCGACGCGCTTGACACGATGTCCGGCCACGTACGGTTCGATTCCGCGTCGGGTAACCTCGACTTCTGGTAACTCTGGCATGTTTAGGCCTGTTATCGCTAACAACGGGCTTGCGCTCGACGTCCGAATGGCCGGGCGCAAAAAATGGAACGAAGTGGATACCGGACGTATCCACAAGGAACATGACGCGCGAATGGCCCTTCCGGCGGCCAGCCGCATAAAGGATTTTGCAATCGGCGGATCGCGCCTTTGCGGCCGCAAGCCCGTTATTGGCGCGGACGCGCACGACTGGTCTGCAACTTGCGTCCGCGGTTATGCGCTTATTGTAGCGAGCGCGTTACAATCGACTGAAACATTGAACGGATATGTATGAACCTGTCCATCGTTAAGCAGTTTTTGAAGCGCCGGACCGGTGCGAATGGCGTGCCGCACGCTGTTTCCGCACGCCGGCTGCTGGGTGTGGCCGCGCTGGCTGTCTGGGCGCTCGGCGCATTGCCCGCGCATGCGCAGGACCCATCGCCCGATACGGATGACAACACCGTCTCCGTGCAAGATGCTTTCGGCCCCGATTCCGCCGACGAAAAAGCCAATCTGCCCAGCGTAGCGTTGACGAGCCAGATCGTGTTCCAGGTGCTCGCGGCGGAAGTCGCGCTGCAACGCAACCAGCCCGCGCCCGCGTATCAAACCTATCTCTCGCTCGCGCGCGACACGCACGATCCGCGCATGGCGCAGCGCGCGACGGAAATCGCGCTCGCCGCGCAGAGCCCGTCGGATGCGCTGACGGCTGCGCAATTGTGGCAACAGTATGCGCCGCAATCGGAACGCGCCGCGCAACTGGATGCGTCGCTGCTCGTGCTGTCGGGCAAGCCTGACGACGCGAAGCCGATGCTCGCGAAAGAACTCGCGAAGATTCCGCCTGAAAACCGCGGCAACGGCATTCTCGCGCTGCAACTGCTGATCTCGCGCGGGCCGAATCGTATCGGCGGCCTGCACGTGCTGCAGGATCTGGTCGCGAACGACCTGAACCGCCCCGAAGCGCAATTCGCAATCGCGCGTCAGCAGCTCATTTCCGACGATGCACCCGGCGCGCGCAAATCGCTCGAACAGGCGCTGAAGCTGAAGCCCGACTATCTGCCCGCAGCGTTGATGCTGTCGCAGATGGGACCGGAAGAGCGCAAGGAAGGCATCGCGTCGATCGAGAAGTACGTGCAGGCGAATCCGAAGTCGCACGAGGCTCGGCTTGCGCTCGCGCAAATGTATCTGGCCAGCGACCGCCTCGACGACGCGCAGAAGCAGTTCGAGTTCATGCAGAAGGACAACCCGAACGATCTGACGCCGTTGATGGCGCTCGCGCTCATCAAGATCCAGCAGAAGAACTTGCCGGAAGCGCAGAACTATCTGCAGCAATATGCGCAAAAGGCCGAGAAGACGCCGGGCGCCGATCCGGGGCAGGCGTATATCTATCTCGCGCAGTTGTCGCTGGAACAGAAAGATACGGCAGGCGCGAACCGCTGGCTGGATAAGATTCCCGCCACGAGCACGCAGTACATTCCCGCGCAGATCACGCGCGCGCAATTGCTGCAAAGAGACGGCAAATCCGATGACGCGCGCAAGCTGCTCGCCGGCATTCGCACGCAGGACCCGCATGAGCAGGCGCTGATCGCACGCACCGACGCCGCGATCCTGTTCGACGCGAAGCGCTACCCGGAGGCCGAAGCGCGTCTTGCCCAGGCCACCACCGATTTCCCCGACGACCCCGATCTCACGTACGACTACGCGATGGCTGCGGAAAAGAACGGCCATTTCGACGTGATGGAAACGCAGTTGCGCAAGCTGATGCGTACGCAACCAGACAACGCGCAGGCGTACAACGCGCTCGGCTATTCGCTCGCGGACCGCAACCAGCGTCTGCAGGAAGCGGACAAGCTGGTCGAGAAGGCGCTGGCGTTGTCGCCGAACGATGCGTTCATCATGGACAGCGTCGGTTGGGTCAAGTACCGGCTCGGCGATACCAACGATGCGATCAAGGTGCTGCGCAAGGCCTACGATCTGCAACCGAACGCCGAAATCGGCGCGCATCTCGGCGAAGTGCTGTGGAAGAGCGGCGACCAGGACCAGGCGCGCGCGGCATGGCGCGATGCCCGCAAGCTCGAACCCGACAACGATACGCTCGTCAAAACGCTCAAACGTTTTCAGGTGAACGATCTCTGATGCACTTTTCTTTTCCTGTGTTTTCCTTTCCAGCGCCGCGCCGCGCGGCGCTGGGTCTCGCAGCCGCAGCCATCGTCGCCTTGTCGGGCTGCGCGTCCGTACAGCCGCAAGGTCCGTCCACGTCGAATGCAGCAACGGCCGTCACCGCGCAGACCACCCGCGCGTATCACGGCCGCTTTGCAGTTCAGTACGTCGACCAGAACGGGCAGCAGCGCAATGCGTATGGCAATTTCGACTGGCAGGAACGCGGCGACACCGTGACGCTGCAACTGCGCAACCCGCTCGGACAGACAATGGCGATCGTCACGTCGTCGCCATCGGCCGCCACGCTCGAACTGCCGAACCGTCAGCCGCTGACGGCCGATAACGTCTCCACGCTGATGCAGAACGCGCTGGGCTTCGCGCTGCCTGTCGAAGGGCTGCGCTATTGGCTGCAGCCGTCGGTTGCGCCGACATCGAAGGCGAAGACCGAGAAAGATCCACAGCAGGATACGCGTCTGAAGGAGATTCAACAGGACGGCTGGACGATCGACTACATCGCCTATGCCGATGCGCCTGCAACCGGCGTGAAGCGCGTGAATCTCGCGCGCACCGAACCACCGCTCGACATCAAGCTCGTGCTCGACCAGTAACCCGCACGCGCGCCTTGCAAAGACTCATGATCGAAACGAACGACTCGCTGCGCGACTGCCTCGCTCCAGCGAAGCTGAACCTCTTCCTGCATATCACCGGCCGTCTGCCGAACGGATATCACGCACTGCAGACGGTATTCCAGTTGCTCGACTGGGGCGACACGCTGCACTTCACGCGTCGCGACGACGGCGCGATCACGCGCGGCACCGACATCGCCGACGTTCCCGCCGAGACCGACCTCACCGTTCGCGCGGCGAAGCTGCTGAAGGAACACACAGGCACGCGCCTGGGCGTGAACATCGAGATCGACAAAGTACTGCCGATGGGCGCGGGCCTTGGCGGCGGCAGCTCGGATGCCGCGACGACGCTGCTTGCGCTGAACCGTCTGTGGAAGCTCGATCTGCCGCGCGCGGAGTTGCAAGCGCTCGCATTGAAGCTCGGCGCAGACGTGCCATTTTTTGTTTTTGGAAAAAATGCATTCGCAGAGGGTGTCGGCGAAGCACTCGAGCATGTACAATTGCCGCCGCGCCACTTTCTGGTGGTGACACCGAGGGTTCACGTTCCAACGTCAGCAATTTTTTCAGAAAAAGCGTTGACAAGAGATACAAAGGCTCTCATAATTACGGACTTTCTTGCAC
This sequence comes from Paraburkholderia steynii, assembly GCF_900100565.1. Lineage (NCBI taxonomy): Bacteria > Pseudomonadati > Pseudomonadota > Betaproteobacteria > Burkholderiales > Burkholderiaceae > Paraburkholderia > Paraburkholderia steynii. The sequence goes on from NZ_FNDI01000005.1 coordinate 93,835, forward strand.
AGCAAAGTTGCAGCGCAGAATGGCCTGATAGCTTCGGCCGGAATGACATGCAGCAAGTTGTCGTGGGAAAATACGCGGAAGTTGCGCAGGTGCTTAGATGGTTTGATAACATCGCGCCGGCGCGGATGACGGGATCAGGCGCAAGCGTTTTTGCAGCGTTCCGTAGTAGAGATCAAGCAGTCGCGGCGCAAGCCAAACTGCCAGTCGAATGGAACAGCGCAGTAACGGCAAGTCTGGATACGCATCCACTCTTTGCTTTCGCGGCATAAGTTTCGCGGCACTGAACGGCCTACACGTTCAGTGAAGCTCAAAGTTAGTGTAGGGGAGTCGCCAAGTTGGTTAAGGCACCGGATTTTGATTCCGGCATTCGAGGGTTCGAGTCCTTCCTCCCCTGCCAAAAATTCTCGCAGTTCCTCGCCTCCCACAGCCTGAAGCAGGTGCATGATGAGCAGCCATGACGGCCTGATGGTTTTTACTGGCAACGCAAATCCAGCGCTTGCACAGGAAGTCGTCAAGATCCTCGGTATTCCCCTCGGCAAAGCAATGGTCTCCCGTTTCTCCGACGGTGAGATCCAGGTCGAGATTCAGGAAAACGTACGTGGCAAGGACGTCTTCGTCCTCCAGTCCACCTGCGCGCCGACCAACGACAATCTGATGGAACTGATGATCATGGTCGATGCGCTCAAGCGCGCATCCGCTGGCCGGATCACTGCAGCCATCCCCTACTTCGGCTATGCCCGTCAGGATCGACGCCCGCGTTCGGCGCGCGTTGCCATCTCGGCGAAGGTCGTGGCGAACATGCTGGAAATCGCTGGCGTCGAGCGGATCATCACGATGGATCTGCACGCTGACCAGATTCAAGGTTTCTTCGACATTCCCGTCGACAACATCTACGCTACGCCCGTTCTGCTCGGCGATCTGCGCAAGCAGAATCACGAGAACCTGCTGGTCGTGTCACCGGACGTCGGCGGTGTGGTTCGCGCCCGTGCGCTGGCCAAGCAGCTGAACTGCGATCTCGCCATCATCGACAAGCGTCGCCCGAAGGCGAACGTCGCCGAAGTGATGAACATCATCGGTGAAGTCGACGGCCGCACCTGCGTGATCATGGACGACATGGTCGACACGGCCGGTACGCTCTGCAAGGCAGCGCAAGTGCTGAAAGAACGCGGCGCAACGAAGGTGTTCGCTTACGCGACTCACCCGGTTCTGTCGGGTGGCGCTGGTCCGCGCATCGCGGCATCGGCACTCGACGAACTCGTCGTCACCGACACGATCCCGCTCAGCGAAGAAGCCCGCTCATGCACGAAGATCCGCTCGCTGACGAGCGCCGGTCTGCTAGCTGAAACGTTCTCGCGTATCCGACGCGGCGACTCGGTGATGTCGCTGTTCGCGGAAGGCTAAAGTATTCGCGAAGGCGCCGCATGATGAATGCGGCGCTTTTGCATTCGGCGTGAACGAACGAAGGTTCATGCCGGTTTGTCTGGGGTCTTCAACAAGGCCCGTTTTACTGCCTGGTCGCGGGCAGATAATGGAGATTCAAATGAAAGTAGTCGCTTTCGAGCGTAATTTGCAAGGTACGGGTGCGAGCCGCCGCCTGCGTAACTCGGGCAAGGCCCCGGGCATCGTGTACGGCGCTGGCGAACCGCAACTGATCGAACTCGATCACAACGCGCTGTGGCACGCTCTGAAGAAAGAAGCATTCCACTCGTCGATCCTCGAACTGGAAGTGGCAGGCAAGTCGCAACAGGTTCTGCTGCGCGACGTGCAATACCACCCCTTCCGTCAGATCATCCTGCACGTGGACTTCCAGCGCGTCGACGCGAAGAAGAAGCTGCACACGAAGGTGCCGCTCCACTTCATGAATCAGGAAACCAACCCGGCTGTGAAGACGGGTGGCGCGATCATCTCGCACGTCATCAACGAAATCGAAATCGAATGCCTGCCGGCCGCTCTGCCGGAATTCATCGAAGTCGATCTGGTGAAGATCGAAGCGGGTCAATCGCTGCACGCAACGGACATCGTTCTGCCGGCTGGCGTCGCACTGGTTTCGCACCTCGTCGCAGAAAACCCGGTGATCGTTTCGGCGCCGGTTCCTGCTGGTGCCCAGTCGGAAGAAGCGTCGGCTGAAGGCGAAAAGCCGGCTGCCGAATAAGACCGCTATCCTCTCGATCCGTTTCAATGGAACGGTCGACGTAACCCGCCGCGGTTCGCCCCGGCGGGTTTTTTTTCGTTTTTTTCAGGTTGCGCGGCATGCCGCGTGGCCCACTCGAACATGATCAAGCTGATCGTCGGGCTCGGCAATCCGGGCGCCGAATACACCGCGACGCGTCACAACGCCGGTTTCTGGCTCGTCGACCAACTGGCGCGTGAAGCCGGCGCGACGTTGCGCGACGAGCGGCGCTTTCACGGTTTCTATGCGAAAGCGCGTCTGTATGGCGAGGAAGTGCATCTGCTGGAGCCGCAGACGTACATGAACCGCTCGGGTCAATCGGTCGTTGCGCTCGCGCATTTCTTCAAGGTCCTGCCGGACCAGATCCTCGTCGCGCATGACGAACTCGATCTGCCGCCTGGCACCGTGAAGCTGAAGCTCGGCGGCGGAAGCGGCGGGCACAATGGCCTGAAGGACATTTCCGCGCATCTGTCGACGCAGCAATACTGGCGCTTGCGCATCGGCATCGGGCATCCGCGCGACCTGATTCCCGAAAGCGCACGCGCGGGCGCGAAGCCCGACGTCGCGAACTTCGTGCTGAAGCCGCCGCGCCGGGAAGAGCAGGACGTCATCGATGAATCGATCGAACGCGCGCTCGCGGTGATGCCGACCGTCGTCAAGGGCGAACTCGAACGCGCGATGATGCAGTTGCATCGCAATCCCTGACTGCAGGTTGCGACAGCTAAAAGAGGAGCAGAACTTGAGCCGCTACTGGAGCGATATCGTTCACCGGTTGACGCCGTACGTGCCGGGCGAGCAGCCCGCGCTCGCGCATCCCGTGAAGCTGAACACCAACGAGAACCCGTATCCGCCCTCGCCCGCCGTCGTGAGCGCGATTCGCAACGAGCTTGGCGATACCGCCGAGTCGCTGCGCCGTTATCCCGATCCGACGGCACGCGTGTTGCGCGAGACTGTCGCCGCGCATCACGGGCTCAAGGTGGATCAGGTGTTTGCCGGCAACGGTTCGGATGAAGTGCTCGCCACTGTATTTCAGGCGCTTCTGAAGCACGACAAGCCGATTCTCTTTCCGGACGTCACATACAGCTTCTATCCGACCTACGCGCGTCTCTACGACGTCGCGTACCGGACCATTCCTCTCGACGATGCCTTTCAGATCTGCATCGACGACTACACGCAACCAAACGGCGGCGTTCTCTTCCCCAATCCCAACGCGCCAACGGGTCATGCACTGCCACTTTCGGATATCGAACGACTTGTCGCATCGAATCCGAATTCAGTCGTCGTTATCGACGAGGCGTATGTGGACTTCGGCGCGCAATCTGCGATCTCACTGATCGGCAAGTATCCGAATCTTCTCGTCGTGCATACGACGTCGAAGTCGCGCTCGCTTGCCGGGATGCGTGTGGGCTTTGCGTTCGGCGATGCCGCGTTGATCGATGCGTTGAACCGCGTGAAGGACAGCTTCAATTCGTATCCGCTAGACCGTCTCGCGCAGGCCGCTGCGACCGCGGCATACAAGGACGACGTGTGGTTCCGCGAATGCACCGAAAAGGTCATCGCGAGCCGCGAACGAATGACGGCGCAACTGACGGCGCTGGGCTTCGAAGTGGTGCCGTCGGCGGCGAATTTCGTGTTCGCGCGTCACGAGGGCTATGACGCAGCAACGTTGGCCGCGCAGCTCAGGGAAAGGGAAATCTTCGTGCGGCACTTCAAGCTGCCGCGCATTGATCAGCATCTGCGCATCTCGATCGGCACCGATGCCGAGTGCAACACGCTGCTGGATGCATTGAAGGATATTCTCGGCGGGTACGTCGGCTAAAGCGCCGGCAACGATACAAACGGCGCGCCGTGAATGACACGTACGGCGCGCCGCCTTCAGATGAATCAGTCGCCCTTCGCAGCCTGCAACCCGTTGTACTTCTCCATCAACTGGTCCGGCGTCTCCAGATGTTCCGGATTGCGCGGAATACATTCGACGGGACACACCTGCACGCATTGCGGCTCATCGAAATGGCCAACGCATTCGGTACACTTCTTCGGGTCGATCACATAGATTTCCGGGCCCATCGAAATCGCGTCGTTCGGGCACTCGGGCTCGCAAACGTCGCAATTGATACACTCGTCGGTAATCATCAGGGCCATGCTGTTCTCACTTCATGCCGGCACGCGTGCTCTGCATGCCGGCTAACGTTCCGTAATCCGCAATTTTACGCCTGACGGATAGACCACGTTGAGCATCCGGTTATCGCGGACAACGTACGTACCACGCCGTCAGGCGTGGCCAGGATCACGGTTTGGCGGCGGCTCGCGCCTCTTCTAGCACGGCGACTTTGTCCTGCAGCCGCTTTTCGACGGACGGGAACACGAACTTGCTCACGTCCCCACCGAGTTGCGCGATTTCGCGGACGATCGTGCCCGAGATGAACTGATATTGATCCGACGGCGTCATGAACATGGTCTCGACGTCGGGCAGCAGATAGCGGTTCATGCCGGCCATCTGAAACTCGTACTCGAAGTCCGACACGGCGCGTAGCCCGCGCACGATCACGCGCGCGTTGTTGACGCGGACGAAATCCTTCAATAGCCCCTTGAAGCTCATCACCTGAACGTTCGGATAGTGGCCGAGCACTTCGTTCGCAATCTCGAGCCGCTCTTCGAGGTTAAAGAATGGCCGCTTGTTGCGGCTATCCGCTACCCCCACCACCAGCGTGTCGAAAATGCTCGATGCGCGACGCACGAGGTCTTCGTGACCGCGCGTGAGCGGATCGAACGTACCCGGATACACGGCGACAACCATGGGATTTCTCCTCTCTACAGACTAGAAGGCGTGCCGGAACACGCCCCGCAGGACTCGTCTGACGACGATACCGCGCGCGTAACGGCGAGCCGCCCGGCGCTTGTTATGGAACGCGCATTATTCCTCATTTTCGCGCTGCAGCAAATGATAGTGGACGGCGCCTGCCTTGCCCTGCCGTACCACGGACCAGCCTTCCAACGCCGCATGTCCGGCGGCATCGAGCAATTCGCCCGACTCGACATACAGGAAGCCATCCGCGCTGATCAGCGGCGTGGCGAGTTCGAGGGCGCGGTCGAGCAGATCTTCGTCGAACGGCGGATCGAGGAACACGACGTCGAACGAGCCGGGCGCGAGGCTCGCCGCAAGACGCAACCCATCGGCTTCGGCAACTTCGATTGCGCCCGCCGCCAGTTTGGCCTGATTCGCCCGCAGTTGCGCCGCCGCGCGCGCATTGCGCTCGACCATCAGTACGCGCGCCGCGCCGCGCGACGCGGCCTCGAAGCCAAGCGCGCCGCTCCCGGCGAAAAGATCGAGACAGCGCTGGCCGTCGAGCCGCTGGCCGAGCCAGTTGAACAGCGTTTCGCGGACGCGATCGGGTGTCGGCCGCAGCCCGTCGAGATCGATCACGGGCAGCGGCGTACGCTTCCAGTCGCCGCCGATAATGCGGATAGTGTGCGGTTGGCCACGGCCGGAAGGCGCGCTTTTTGCGCCGGTTTTTGCAGCGGGCTTCGCGCGTGAAGGGGAAGTACGGGACATGCGATTCGTGTATTGAGCGTGCGCCCGCCGATCGTCGATAAATACATCGATCGGGGGGCCGGAGCGCCAACGTTACCACACGCGCGCAGCCGCCTTCGCCAAAGTTCACTACGGCTGTGTACTCGTGCCGGCGCTCACGACGCCGCCTGACGCGCCTGATAAAATGTGCGGCTTCCAGCGCTTCGCATCATTCGCTGCCATGCGGACGCCGCCGAACTGTCGCGTGGCTCGCCGCCGTTCGTCGCCACGCGTTGCCGGGCCAAAGCAGGAATCCGGCGCAATCTCACTCCAGTCCAGACCATGTTCAGCTTTTTCAAACGATTCAAGGGTTCCAAGGCGCCCGACGACACGCCTGAAGCGCCGCAGGCCGATTCCGGCGCCGACGTCGACATGCAGGACGTGGCTGAGCCGGAAGCACCCGCCGCCGCGCGCTCGCAAGCCGTCCCTGACTCGGCCGATGCGCCTGAATTCGATCCCAATTACGTCCCTGACGCCGCCGACTTCGAAGATGCGGACGACGAAGCCGCCGAAATCATCCCGCCGCCGGTGCCCGAAGCAGCCGAAAAGCGTTCGTGGCTGACGCGCCTTCGCAGCGGCCTGTCGAAAACCAGTTCGAGCATCACGGGCATCTTCGTCGGCGCGAAGATCGACGAAGACCTGTACGAAGAACTGGAAACGGCGCTGCTGATGTCCGACGCGGGCGTCGACGCGACCGAGTTTCTGCTCGAAGCACTGCGCGAGAAAGTGCGCGCCGAGCGACTCACCGATCCGCAGCAGGTCAAGGGCGCGCTGCGCACGCTGCTGGTCGATCTGCTGAAACCGCTGGAAAAGTCGCTGACGCTCGGCCACTACCAGCCGACCGTGATGATGATCGCGGGCGTCAACGGCGCGGGCAAAACCACCAGCATCGGCAAGCTCGCGAAGCATATGCAGCACTTCAACCAGTCGGTGCTGCTGGCTGCGGGCGACACGTTCCGCGCCGCCGCGCGCGAACAGCTCGCGATCTGGGGCCAGCGCAACAACGTGACGGTCGTGCAGCAGGAAAGCGGCGACCCCGCCGCGGTGATTTTCGACGCCGTCGGTGCCGCGCGCGCCCGCAAGATCAACGTGGTGATGGCGGACACGGCCGGCCGTCTGCCGACGCAGCTTCATCTGATGGAAGAACTGCGCAAGGTGAAGCGCGTGGTCGGCAAGGCGATGGACGGCGCGCCGCATGAAGTGCTGCTCGTGATCGATGCCAACACTGGTCAGAACGCGCTCGCGCAAGTGAAGGCTTTCGACGATGCGCTCGGCCTGACTGGCCTGATCGTGACGAAGCTCGACGGCACGGCGAAGGGTGGCATTCTCGCGGCGATCGCGCGGCAACGTCCCGTGCCTGTGTACTTTATCGGCGTAGGCGAGAAGGTCGAAGATTTGCAGCCGTTCAGCGCCGAAGAGTTTTCGGATGCGTTGCTGGGTTGATGTCTTGCCCTTTTAGGGCTGACAGCGGGTGAAATAAAAAGGGCGTCATGCATCCGCATGACGCCCTTTTTTCATTGCTTCAGCGCTTCACTCGGCATCAGGCTGCACGCCGGGTTCCGCGCGCGCGAACCCGTCGAGTGTGTTCGCGTGCTCGCAGATGCGCCGGATGGTCGGATACGGACTCATATCGACATTGAAGCGGTTCGCGTTGAACACCTGCGGCACGAGGCAGATATCGGCGATGGTGGGCGTATCGCCGAAGCACAGCTTGCCCGCGCGGCCATCCGCGACGAGATATTCTTCGAGCGCGGCAAAGCCCGAGCTGATCCAATGGAGATACCACGCGTCCTTTACCTCGTCGTTCACGCCCACGGTGCGCTTCAGATACTTCAGCACGCGCAGATTGTTCAACGGATGAATCTCGCACGCGAGCTGCTGAACGATCGAGCGGACATACGCACGATCGACGGGCTTCGACGGCAGCAGCGGCGGCTCGGGATGCGTCTCTTCGAGATACTCGATGATCGCGAGCGACTGCGTGATCACCTGGTCGCCGTCCACCAGCGTGGGAACGATGGCATCGTGATTGAGCTTGCGGTATTCGGGCTTGAACTGCTCGCCGCCGTCGCGCAACAGGTGCACGGGCAGGTACTCGTAAGGCAGGTTCTTCAGGTTCAGCGCGATCCGCACGCGATACGACGCTGAACTGCGAAAATAACTGTACAGCTTCATTGTCTTGTACTCCCCCTGAATGGCGCTGGCGATATCAGACAACGCGCACGCTGAACTCGCCCAGCCCGTCCACGCCACCCTTCATCAGATCGCCCTGAACGACCGCGCCGACACCTTCCGGCGTGCCCGTGAAAATCAGGTCGCCCGGTTGCAGTTCAAACAGCGTCGACAGATAAGCGATTGTCTCGGCGACGGACCAGATCAGTTGCGACACGTCCGAACGCTGCTTTTCCTCACCGTTGACGGTCAGCCAGATCGCGCCCTTGCCGACCTGACCGACTTTCGAAACGGGATGGATCGGGCCGAGCGGCGCCGAATGGTCGAAGCCCTTTGCGGTGTCCCACGGACGGCCCAGCTTCTTCGCTTCCGCCTGCAGGTCGCGGCGGGTCATGTCGAGACCGAGCGCGTAGCCGTAGACGTGATCAAGCGCGTTGTCCGCCGAGATGTTCTTGCCTGCCTTGCCGATTGCCGCGACGAGTTCCATCTCAAAGTGAACGTTCTTCGACTGCGCGGGATACGGAAATTCGCCCGTTGCTCCGGGAGCGACATACAGCACGGCATCGGCGGGCTTGGCGAAGAAGAACGGCGGTTCGCGATCGGGATCATGGCCCATTTCGCGCGCGTGCGCCTCGTAATTGCGACCGACGCAGTAAATGCGTCGCACCGCGAATTGATCGTCCGATCCGACGACTGGCACTGCCGTCACCGGCGCTGGCGCAAACACGTAACCCATTCCGTTCTCCGTCTTTTGTTGAGCCGCTCCGACGCGGCGAAGCATTGAGTGTAACGCGGCGCCGATTCCCGCGTAGCCTGGCCGAACGGCCAGGTGGCGCGCGCTGAAGCCGTCCCGTAAGGTTCATGGCAGGCCATGAATTTGCTCGCATTCTGCAGGTACACCCGGCGTGCGATACTCGAAAGGAAACGTAGCGCGCCGTAGCAGCGCTCGCGGCGCGTGCAAAGCGTCGTTGCCCGCCGTCCCCCACATACCGATTTGCCCGATGACCGATCTCACCGACACCACTCCCTTTCCCTGCGCCCGATTCATCAAGGAAATCGGCCGCGGCCCCAACGGCGCGCGCGCGCTCACGCCGGAGGACACGCACGCGCTGTACAGCGCGATGCTCGACGGCCGCGTCTCCGACCTGGAACTGGGCGCGATCCTGCTGGCGTACCGTGTGAAAGGCGAATCCGCCGACGAGCTGGCCGCGATGCTCGCGGCCGCCCACGCTTCGTTCGCGCCCGTCAACGTGAAGCACGGTGCGTATCAGGCCGTGTCGATTCCGAGCTACAACGGCGCGCGCAAGCAGCCGAACCTCGTGCCGCTGCTGGCGTTGCTGCTCGCACGCGAAGGCGTGCCCGTACTGGTGCATGGCGTGACGGAAGATCCGGGCCGCGTGACGAGCGCCGAAATTTTTGCGCATCTGAACGTCGCGCCCGCGCAGACGCACGCGGATATCGAAACGAGCCTCGCAAACCAGCAGGTCGCGTTCGCACCCATCGGAACACTCGCGCCGAAGCTGGCGCGGCTTCTATCGCTACGCCGGCGGATGGGCGTGCGCAATTCGACCCACACGCTCGTGAAGATTCTTCAACCCTTCGCGCCGGCGGGCCTGCGGCTCGTGAACTACACGCACCCGCCGTATCGCGAGAGCCTGACCCAGCTGTTCGTCTCGCATCCGGACATGGCTGTCGGCGGCGCGCTGCTCGCGCGCGGCACCGAAGGCGAGGCTGTCGCCGACACACGCCGCCAGGTGCAGATCGACTGGCTGCATGACGGCATCTGCGAGACACGCGTTTCGGCCGAGCGCTCGTCGCCGGATGCGCCCGAGGTCGACTTGCCCGAAGGTCGCGACGCGCCGACCACGGCTGCCTGGATCGCAGCCGCGCTGAACGGTGAAGCGCCCGTGCCGGCCGCGATCACGCGTCAGGTCGAACTGATTGTCGACATCGCGCGGAAGGCCGCCTGACAAGGGCTGACAGCCTTCCGCTCTCCTCGGCGAACGCTCCCGGGAACGCATCGCAGCGAATGGCGGGTTGACAGCCCCCCACCGCCTCGCTTATCTTGTAAAAATGCGTTCCATTCCGAACACCCTCCGAATTACCCTCGGCCGCCTAGCGCGGCCCCTATCGCTACGTCTAGCGTAAGCAAGGCGTAGCGCCGCACGCAGTCGCCACAGCGGCTCGCGGCGGTCCTCAAAAGCAGTTCCAGTTTCACCCCAATCCGTAGTTCCTTCAAAACCTGTAGTCGTCCGTATTCGTCCGTTTACCACTCGGACGAATCGCGAGGGTCAAATGCACGTTGCATGGGCGTCCGTTCCGATCGTTGCTTTCGTCGTCGTTCAGACGACGCTGTTTGTTCGCGCCCGTTCGTTGCTCCCGCTAGCGCCCGGCTTGCGGGACGTGCATCTGTGGCATCCCGCCAGCCGCTCGACGCCACCTCACCCAGCACACGACTAGACGAATCGAACGAGGCCTCAACATGTTGCGCAACCCTGCCGAGAAGTACCGCCCTTTCCCCACCGTCCGTTTGACCGGCCGCAAGTGGCCCACCCGTACGATCGAGCACGCGCCGATCTGGATGAGCACCGATCTGCGCGACGGCAACCAGTCGCTGATCGAGCCGTTGAGCATCGCGCAGAAGACGGAGTTCTTCGAGATGCTCGTCGCGATCGGTTTCAAGGAGATCGAAGTCGGTTTTCCGTCGGCGTCGCAAACCGACTTCGATTTCGTCCGCAAGCTGATCGACGAAAAGCGCATTCCTGACGACGTGACCATCGAAGTGCTCGTGCAGTCGCGCGCCGACCTGATCGCGCGCACGTTCGAGGCGCTCGAAGGCGTGCCGCGCGCGATCGTCCATCTGTACAACGCGATCGCGCCGTCGTTCCGCAAGATCGTGTTCGGGCTGTCGCAGGAAGAGGTGAAGGCGCTGGCAGTGGAAGGCACGCGGATCATCCGCGAACATGCCGACGCCCGTCCGCAGACGCACTGGACCTACCAGTATTCGCCCGAAACCTTCAGCATGACCGAGTTGCCGTTCGCGCGCGAAGTCTGCGACGCCGTCGCGCAGACGTGGCGCCCGACGCGCGATCACAAGATGATCGTGAACCTGCCCGCCACCGTCGAAGCCGCGACGCCGAACGTGTACGCCGACCAGATCGAGTGGATGGACCGCAATCTCGGCTATCGCGACAGCATCGTGTTGTCGGTGCATCCGCATAACGACCGCGGCACGGCCGTCGCCGCAGCCGAACTCGCGTTGATGGCGGGCGCGGACCGTATCGAAGGGTGTCTGTTCGGCAACGGCGAGCGCACGGGCAACGTCGATATCGTGACGCTTGCGATGAATCTCTATACGCAGGGCATCGATCCCGGCCTCGATTTCTCGGACATCGATGCCGTGCGCCGCGTGGTCGAGTGCTGCAACCAGATACCCGTGCATCCGCGTCATCCGTATGCGGGCGATCTCGTCTACACGGCGTTCTCCGGCTCGCATCAGGACGCGATCCGCAAGGGCTTCGCGCAGCAACAGCCCGATGCCGTCTGGGAAGTGCCGTATCTGCCCATCGATCCCGCCGACGTCGGCCGCAGCTACGACGCCGTGATCCGCGTGAACAGCCAGTCGGGCAAAGGAGGCGCGACGTATCTGGTCGAGCGCGGCATGGGCTTCGTGTTGCCGCGGCGCGTGCAGATCGAATTCAGCCACGCGGTGCAGACGGTGGCGGATCAGTCAGGCGAGGAAGTGACGGGCGACGCGATCTGCGCGCTCTTTACCCGCGAATATTTCGAGGCGGACGGTCCGGCGCAGCGCGTCAGCGGATCGACGGTGCGCTGGAACAAGCGCGAGATTGCCGTGCCCGCGACGGCGGCGGCGAGCGTCGACGGTCATGAAGCGTATGCGAAGGCCGTTGCGCAAGAAATGGCGACGGCTTCGAAGCAAACCATCGAAATTACATCGTTCGAGACGGCGCGCACCACGGACGGCCGCACGGTCGTGTTCGTCGCCAGCCGCGTGGGCGAGCAGCCGATGCGTCACGGCATCGGCGTAGCGGAGGATGAAATGACGGCTGTCGTCGATGCCGTAGTCAGCGGCGTCAATCGCGCGGGTTGGGCGGCTGTCGACCGGCGCGTCGCGGCGTAACGGCAAGCAGTCACGTAACGGCGAACCGAGGCAAGGCAAAAACGAACAGACAAGACCGCAGAAGCGCAAACGCCGGCGATTCAACCGTCGCCGGCACGCACGGACCGCTCACGAGGCGGCTTCCGTCAGATAAAGAGTGATGGTGCGATCCGCTTCACTCGATTGCGCAACGCGTCGCCTGCCACGCGATCAGTTGCCATTTGCCGTCTTCCTGCGCCTGAATCGCCATGTAGGCGATCGGAAAGAGCAGCGCGCCGCTATTCGCTTCCATCTCGATCAGCGCGCGCCCCGTGACGACGCAAGTCTCGCGGCCGACAGGCAGCACGTCCTGCGACTGCACCTCGATCTGGCGGTAGCGGCGGCGCCCGGCCGTGATGGCGTCGATGAACTGCTGCTTCGACTCGCGCTTGCCGTTCGTGTGGACGTAAATGACGCTATCCGACAGCAGCGCGTCGAGCTGCTGTCCGTTTCCTTCCACCATCGCGCGAAAGCGATCGCGCTCGAGCCCGCGAATCGCTTCAATCACTTTTGCCGGCATCGCGTTCGCCCCTATCGACGACGGCGCCGACAACGGCAGCGGTCGTCAGAAGTTGTACTGCACGTAAATCTGCTGGAAATTTATACCAGGATTCGGCTCTTTGATACTTGCATTGGAGATGTGCTGAAAGCGGTAGCCAAATTGGTACTGCTGACGCGAGCCGAATTGCGCTCCGACGCCCACCATGTCGGCGAACTGGAATGCGGAACTGAGCGTGTAACTCGACGCGATACTCGGATGGGTCAAAACCCGTACACCAATGCCCGCCTCGATGAATGGACGGATCGCGCCCGAGCCCTTGATGAACCGCACGACCGGCGTCACGCCGAATTCACCGATATTGTCGTGATCGTTGCCTTCGTCCGTATGCCACCACGCGGCGTGCGCCTCGCCGATCAGCGCGAAATGCCAGTCGCCGATTTCCCACCAGGTCAGATTAGGGTCCCAGACGAAGCCCAGGTCGAGCTTTCGAACGTGGTGCTCGGCGAGACCGCCCGCGATCTGAACGCCGAACTGGTCCGCCGAAGCCAGACCCGATACGCCGAAAAGCGCTGCAGCGACGGCACATTTAAGTGCCAGATTAGACGAGGAATTGTTCTTTTTTTCCATCGTGCGTCCACCGAGTACGAGGTTTAGCAGGGGCAACGTGCAGCGACATTCTAGAGACAGAAGCAACTATCTGACCCTTTAATAACAACTGAAAACTCACAAATCACTGCTTCTGTTTCCGAAAAAATCTTACCGACGATTTCAGAATCATGCCGCAGCCGAGGAATGCTAAGCGTTCGGTGCCAAACCCGCAGATGAGGTACGATGCTATTGAACGTGCATTTTCGATAGGAAAGAGGGAACTTGCATGCCCCTATGGCTTCTAAGTATTAGCACTCGGTAAATGAGAGTGCTAACATCCATCGTGGTCCGCTTTGGCGGACATTTGTCTGAATAAAGGAGTCTGCTACGTGAGCAACACATTGACCCTCCCGAGTACTCTGAGCCCGTCGTCGGCTAAGGCCGCTCCGGCAGGTGCACTGGCGCTCTCGCACGCTTCTCTTCTGCCCGGCCAGCTGGGCAACATCGACGCCTACATCCAGGCCGTAAACCGGATTCCGATGCTGACGCCGGCGGAAGAGCGCCAGTACGCCACCGAGTACCGCGAGCAAAACAATCTCGGCTCGGCGCGCAAGCTAGTCCTGTCGCACCTGCGACTGGTCGTGTCGATCGCGCGTAATTACCTCGGTTATGGTCTGCCGCATGCCGACCTGATCCAGGAAGGCAACATCGGCCTGATGAAGGCCGTGAAGCGCTTCGACCCGACGCAGAACGTGCGCCTCGTGTCCTATGCAATGCATTGGATCAAGGCCGAAATCCACGAGTACATCCTGCGCAACTGGCGCATGGTGAAAGTGGCGACGACCAAGGCGCAACGCAAGCTGTTCTTCAACCTGCGCAGCCACAAGCAAGGGTTGCAGTCCTTCACGCCGGACGAGATCGAGGGCCTGGCCAAAGAGCTGAACGTGAAGCGCGAGGAAGTGTCCGAGATGGAAACGCGGCTGTCGGGCGGCGATATCGCGCTCGAAGGCCAGGTCGAAGACGGCGAAGAAGCATTCGCCCCGATCGCCTATCTCGCCGATTCGCACAGCGAGCCGACAGCCGTGCTGGCCGCGCGTCAGCGTGACCGTCTGCATAGCGACGGCATCGCAAGCGCGCTGGAATCGCTCGATCCGCGCAGCCGCCGCATCATCGAAGCACGCTGGCTGCAGGTGGAAGACGACGGTTCGGGCGGCTCGACGCTGCACGAACTGGCCGACGAGTTCGGCGTATCGGCGGAGCGGATTCGCCAGATCGAAGCAAGCGCGATGAAGAAAATGCGCACCGCGCTGGCCGAGTACGCGTAACCTCAGAGAAGCAGCGGGCGCGCGCCAGTTACCGGCCGCCCCCGTTTCGAAACAGAGCCCCGCTCTTCGCACGAAGGCGGGGCTTTTTCTTGCGCGTCGTCAAATATTGCGCAGATACGCGTCATTGTCGAGACATTGCCTTGACCTCGCGCAGTACGTAAATTATTAGTGATAGAGACGGACCACCTCGCGACACGATGACGCGGCCCCGTCCGCCATCCCATTCCTACAATGGTTGTGCATGCGCCAGTGCCGCGAGTGATGCGCACTGTGTCCTGCCGGGTCAACCGGCGCGATGTCGTTGCCCATAAAACATGGCCATAACGCTCAATCACAGGAATGCCACCCGCCGCACGCTCGCCAGCCGCATCGTCGCGTGGGCTCGCGGTCCGACCTTCGCCCGCGACATCGTGATCGTGCTCGCGATCAAATTCGCGCTTCTGTTCGCGCTCAAGTTCGCGTTCTTCAATCACCCGCAGGCGCAGAACATGTCGCTACCGCCTGCGCAGGTCGCCCAGGCGCTGCTGTCGGTGCCCGTATCCGTCCCAGCGCCGCCTTCGAATCAAGGTGCCAACCATGCCCGCTAGCGACGTCGTCGATCTCTCTCGCCTGCAATTCGCCGTCACGGCGCTGTATCACTTTCTATTCGTGCCGCTGACGCTCGGGCTGTCGTGGCTGCTCGTCATCATGGAAAGCGTCTACGTGATGACGGGCAAGCCGATCTACAAGGACATGACGCAGTTCTGGGGCAAGCTGTTCGGCATCAACTTCGCGATGGGCGTCACCACGGGTCTCACGCTGGAGTTCCAGTTCGGCACCAACTGGTCGTACTACTCGCACTATGTCGGCGATATTTTCGGCGTGCCGCTGGCCGTCGAAGGGCTGATGGCGTTCTTTCTCGAATCGACCTTCGTCGGGCTGTTCTTCTTCGGCTGGAACCGGCTGTCGCGCATCCAGCATCTGATGGTCACGTTTCTCGTCGCGCTCGGCTCGAACCTGTCCGCGCTGTGGATCCTGATCGCGAACGGCTGGATGAACAACCCGGTCGGCGCGGAGTTCAACTACGAAACGATGCGCATGGAGCTGTCGAGCCTGTTCGCCGTGATCTTCAATCCCGTCGCGCAGGTGAAGTTCGTGCATACGGTGTCGGCGGGCTATGTGACGGCGTCGATGTTCGTGCTCGGGCTGTCGTCGTGGTATCTGCTCAAGCGCCGCGACATCGACTTCGCGCTGCGCTCGTTCGCCGTCGCGGCCGGCTTCGGGCTGGCGTCCACGTTATGCGTGATCGTGCTCGGGGACGAATCGGGCTACACCACGGGCGAAGTGCAGCGGATGAAGCTCGCCGCGATCGAATCCGAATGGGAAACCGCGCCGCCGCCCGCGCCGTTCACGATTGTCGGCATTCCGAACCAGCAGGCAGAGCGCACCGACTACGCGTTGCGCGTGCCGTACGCGCTCGGCATCATCGCGACGCGTTCGCTCGACGAGCCTGTCATTGGTCTGAAAGAACTGATGGCGCGCAACGAGACACGCATCCGCAACGGCATGCTCGCGTACGACGCGCTGCAAAAGATCAAGCAAGGCGACGCCAGCGACGCAACACACGCCGCCTTCGACCAGCACAAGCAGGACCTCGGCTACGGCCTGTTGCTCAAGCAGTTCACGCCGAACGTCACCGACGCCTCCGCCGAACAGATCAAACAGGCCGCAAAGAAAACCGTGCCGCCCGTTCTGCCCGTGTTCTGGTCGTTCCGGTTGATGGTCGGCCTTGGCATCCTGTTCCTCGCGACCTTCGTGCTCGCGTTCTTCTTCTGCGCGCAACGCTCGCTGCTGCGCGACAACCGTCGCTGGTTCCTGCGCTGGGCCGTGTGGGCGATTCCACTGCCGTGGCTCGCGGCGGAGTTCGGCTGGATCGTCGCGGAAGTCGGGCGCCAGCCGTGGACTATCGCGGGCATTCTGCCGACTTCGCTATCGGCGTCGAGCCTGACAGCGGGCGATCTGTATCTGAGCCTCGCGGGCTTCGTCGTGTTCTACACCGCGCTTTTCATCATCGAGATCACGCTGATGTTCAAGTACGCGCGGCTCGGGCCTTCGTCGCTGCATACAGGGCGTTACCACCACGAGCAGACCGCGAAGCCGGCGGTCGGCGCGAACACGGCGGCATGAGCAGCATCGACAGTGACACCCTTGCCGTCGCAGGAAAACACGAGGAAACATCGCTATGGATTACGCAACCCTCAAAGTGATCTGGTGGGTGCTCATCGGCGTGCTGCTGATCGGCTTCGCGCTCACCGACGGCTTCGACATGGGCGCAGCAATCCTGCTGCCGTTCATCGGCAAAACGGATGCGGAGCGGCGCATTGTCGTCAACACCGTCGGCGCGACGTGGGAAGGCAATCAGGTCTGGCTGATCACCGCGGGCGGCGCGATGTTCGCCGCGTGGCCGCTTGTTTACGCCGCGTCGTTCTCGGGCTTTTACTTCGCGATGCTGCTCGTGCTGTTCGCGCTGTTCTTCCGCCCGGTCGGCTTCGACTATCGCGGCAAGCGCGATGATCCGCGCTGGCGCACTGCGTGGGACTGGGCGCTGTTCGTCGGCGGCTTCGTGCCGGCGCTGGTGTTCGGCGTCGCGTTCGGCAATCTGCTGCAAGGCGTGCCGTTCCAGTTCGATCAGGATCTGCGAGTCACCTATCAAGGCAGCTTCTTCGAATTGCTCAATCCGTTCGCCTTGCTGTGCGGCGTCTTGAGCGTGTCGATGCTGGTCGCGCACGGCGCGGCGTTCGTCAAGATGAAGGCGGATGGCGTCGTCGCGCGGCGCGCATCGATTGCGCTGCGCATTGCGTCGCTGGTCGCGGTCGCGCTGTTTCTGATCGGCGGCGTGCTGGTCGCGACGCTGGTCGGCGGCTATCAGATCACCGAACCCGCGCCATTCGATACCGTCGCGAATCCGCTGCTGAAAAACGTGATCGGTGCGCCGGGCCTGTGGCTCACGAACTATGCGATGTATCCGTGGATGGTCGCCGCGCCCATTGCGGGCGTCGTGGGCGGTGTGCTCGCGCTCCTGCTGGCGAGTTCGCGTTTCGAGCGCAGCGCGTTTCTATCGACGTCGCTGATGGTGATCGGCGTGATCCTGACGGCGGGCTTTTCAATGTTTCCGTTCATCATGCCGTCGTCGCTCGATGGACGCAGCAGCCTCACCGTCTGGGATTCGACGTCGAGCCGGATGACGCTGCAGATCATGCTGATCGCGGTGATCATCTTTCTGCCGCTGATACTCATCTACACGAGCTGGGTGTATCGCGTGATGCGCGGCAAAGTGACGGCCGACACGATCGAACAGAACCATCATTCGATGTACTGACACGCCGCGCGCAAGAGGGAACGAACCATGTGGTACTTCAGCTGGATTCTCGGTATTGGACTTGCGCTCGCGCTCGGCATCATCAACGTGATGTGGCTCGAAGCGAACAACGCCGTCGACCCGGACGCCGATCCGGATAAACGGTAGGCGGGTAAACGAAAATCGGCGCCCCGCGGGGCGCCGATTTCCTTTGCCAAAGGCTCAGGCTTAGACGAACGTCACGCCGTTGCCGTCAGGCGCGTCGACAACTGCTGCGCGTAACGCTGCGCATCGTCGCCGACGACGATGTGGAACGTATCCGTCGACACCCACGCGACGCTCAGCGTGTCGAGACGCTGGCGATCGACGGCCGACGCATCGCGCACGACGATACGCAGACGCGTCGCCGCGACGGCTTCGAGCGAAACGACATTCGTCGCGCCGCCGAACACGGCGAGCCAACGCAGCGGGTCCGGATCGAGCGGGCCGTTGCCCGTTGCCGCAGCGGGAGTCGAAGCGGCAGCAGCAGCCGGCTTGGCCGACACAGCAGCAGGCGAAACAGCCGCCACCGCACCGCCGCTCGCGATCGTCGTACGGATTTCATCGGCGATCATGTCCGCTTCCGGTCCGATGATCACCTGCACGTTGCCGCCACCGCGCTTCAACACACCACGCGCGCCGATCGACTTCAGCTCGTTCTCCGACACCTTCTCCGAATCCACCACCGACAGACGCAGACGCGTCGTGCAAGCATCAACCACCGACAGATTCGCCGCACCGCCCAGCGCCGCGATATAACGCTGCGCGCGCGTGCCCGACGCTGCCGCCGCACCTTCGACAGGTGCTACATAACCAGCAGACGCGTACGACTCATTGGCCACTTCCGGCGTTTCCGCCTCACGGCCAGGCGTTGCCATGTTGAACTTGCGGATGAAGAAGCGGAACAGACCGTAGTAGACGATGGAATACGCAATGCCGATGGGAATCGCTTCCCAGCCCTTCGTCGACAGGCCGTAGTTCAGTACGTAGTCGATCGCGCCCGCCGAGAACGTGAAGCCGAGCTTGATGCCGAGCGCCGAGCAGATCGCGAGCGACAGACCCGTCAGCACCGCGTGGATCGCGTACAGCACAGGCGCGAGGAACATGAAGCTGAATTCGATCGGCTCCGTCACGCCCGTCAGGAACGACGTCAGCGCCATCGAGAACAGCAGGCCGCCGACCATCGCGCGGCGCTCCTTCGGCGCTTCGTGGAACATCGCAAGACACGCTGCGGGGAGACCGAACATCATGACCGGGAAGAAGCCCGTCATGAACGTGCCCGCCGTCGGATCGCCCGCGAAGAAGCGGTGCAGATCGCCCGTTACAGCGGCGCCGCCCGGCGGCGTGAACGAGCCGAACACGAACCACGCGAGCGAGTTCAGGATGTGATGCAGGCCCGTCACCAGCAGCAGACGGTTCAGCAGACCGAACACGAACGCGCCGACTGCGCCCGCCGTCGTCAGCCAGTGGCCGGCTGCGTCGATGGCCGCCTGAACGGGCGCCCACGCGTAGCCGAACACGATGCCTAACACCAGACACGCCACCCCCGTGACAATCGGCACGAAGCGTTTCCCTCCGAAGAACGCGAGGTAATCGGGAAGCTTGATGTCCTTGTACTTGTTGTACAGCATCCCCGCGACAATACCGGCGATGATCCCGGACAGCACGCCCATGTTGAGCTTGTCGTTGATGTCCTTCATCACGGCCACTTCGATCAGATAACCGATCGCGCCCGCCAGCGCCGCAACGCCGTTATTGTCCTTCGCAAAGCCGACAGCGACGCCGATCGCGAACAGGAGCGGCAGGTTGTCGAAGATCGCGCCGCCCGCGTCGGCGATCATCTTGATGTTGAACACATCGGGCTGGCCGAGGCGCAGCAACAGGCCGGCGACGGGCAAAACCGCGATCGGCAGCATCAGTGCGCGGCCAAGGCGCTGAATCTTCAGAAACGGATTTCCATCCATTGATACCTCCACTCCTTTGTCTCGTGTAGTTGCGTAATTGCTTTACATGCTGGTTGAAATGTCGAGCTGACGGATCTGGCTTTTCAGACTGGTTGCGACGCAAGCGCCATCAGTCTTGCGGCCAGATTTCGCGGCTCAGGGCTCTTACCGCTTGTGCCGATTCGAGCGCCAGAGCGTCCTGGGCGCGCTGACGGCACAACTGATAATCGAGTTTGCGTACGCGCGCCTTGATGCCGGGCACGGATACGGGGTCAACGGACAGTTCGGTCACGCCGAGGCCCACGAGCAGCGGCACCGCGAGCGGATCGCCCGCCAGCGCGCCGCACACGCCGACCCACTTGCCGTGCTTGTCGGCGCCCTGCACCGCCGCTGAAACGAGGCGCAGCACGGCCGGATGCAAGCCGTCCGCCTGGGCGGCGAGATCCGGCTGGCAGCGGTCCATGGCGAGCGTGTATTGCGTGAGATCGTTGGTGCCGATCGACAGGAAGTCTGCGTGCTTCGACAACTGATCGGCGAGCAGCGCCGCCGACGGCACTTCGATCATCACGCCGACTTCGATCTTCTCGGCGCGGCCCGCTTCGGCGGCGAGTTCGTCGATGCGCTTGCGCAGCCGCACGAGTTCGCCCACGTCCGTCACCATCGGCAGCAGGATGCGCACCTTGCCGACGGGCTGAACTGCAAGCAGGCCGCGCAACTGATCTTCGAGCAGATCCGGGCGCACCTGCGCGAGACGGATACCGCGCAGGCCAAGCGCCGGGTTCGGTTCGGGCGGCAACGTCAGGTAATCGACTTCCTTGTCCGCGCCGACGTCGAGCGTACGGATGATGGCCGTGCGGCCCTTCAGCGCTTCGACGATCGACTGATAGCTCTGGCGATGTTCGTCGACGGTCGGCGCCGCCTGGCGATGGATGAACAGCAGTTCGGTGCGCAGCAGGCCTACGGCATCCGCGCCGTTATCAACGGCCGTGGTTGCGTCGTCGAGCGTCGCGATGTTTGCGGCGACTTCGATCGCGCGGCCGTCGCTGGTGGCGGCGGCTTGCTGCGACGTGCGGCGATTCACTTCGCGCACGCCGGCCAGACGCTCACGCTCGTTGCGCGCGCGTTCGACATCGAGTGCGCTCGGCGCGTATTCCAGATGGCCCGCCGTCGCGTCGACCACGACCTGCGTGCCATCGGCGACCGCGTGCAGCGCGTCGCCCATCGCGACCAGCGCGGGAATGCCCGCCTGACGCGCGATGATCGCCGCGTGCGACGTAGCGCCGCCGCGCGCCATCACAAGCGCCGTCACACGCTTGCGATCCAGTGACGACAGATCGGACGGCGTGAATTCGTCCGCGCTCAGCACGGCTTCATCCGGCAGCGAACGCGTAGCAGCGTTCGAGTAACCGAGCGCGCGCAGCACGCGCTTTTCGAGGTCGCGCAAGTCGGCGGCACGTTCGGCGAGCAGCGCGTCATCGACCTTCGACAGCACGCCGATCTGCGCACGGATCGCCTCGCGCCACGCGAAGCCCGCGCTCTTGCCGAGGCTGATCAGATCGCGCGCGGCGTCGATTAGCGTCGGGTCTTCGAGCAGCACGCGATGCACCGCGAAAATACCCGCTTCGCCATGCGCGCCGCGTTGCGATGCGTCGCGGACGGTCGTGTTCAGTTCGGCGTCGACGGCGGCGATCGCCTTGTCGAGCGCACGGCTTTCGGCGGCGGGCGTGTTGCCCGTCGTCTCCGGCGGATCGATGTCGGCATCGTCCCAACGCACGAGCTTGCCGACGGCGATGCCGGGCGCCGCGCACACGCCCGCGAGCGTGTTCGGTGCGAGCGCTTCACCCGTCTTCGGCACGGCTGTGACAGGTGCCGGCGACAGCTGGCGCGCCGGCATTTCTTCCGCTTCGCCATGCGCCTCACGCGTCAGTTCGCGCACTACCGCCTCGACGGCCGCACCAGCCTGCGCGCCGATACCGACGATCTCGACCGTCGCACCCTGCCCCGCGCCCAAACCGAGCAAGCCGACGACGCTCTCGATCGCCGCCTTCTTGCCTTCGAAACGCACTTCGACGCGCGCATCGAGACCGCGCGCCGCTTCGCGCGCCCGTGCTGCGGGACGCGCATGCAGACCGCCGGCGTGTTCAAGCACGATCGTCTGACGCGCTTCTTCGCTCACGCTCGATGCTTCGCGCGATGCCGCCACGGCCGCACCGTCACGAACGCGAAGCGTAAGCAGCGGCGACTGGCCCGCCTTGAGTACGCCATCAGCCGCAGCGCGCTCGACGATCTCGAACGCATCCGAGTTCGCTATCGCGATCACCGAAACAAGACTCGGCGCACTGCGCGCAACGGCATCCTGATCGAACTCGATCAGCACGTCGCCCGCACGCACGGTCGCGCCCTGCTCGATCAGCGGCGCAAAGCCCTTGCCGTTCAGCTCGACCGTGTCGATACCGATATGCAGCAGGATTTCGGCGCCTTCTGCCGTCGTGATCGTGACAGCATGGCCGGTGCGCGCCAGATGCATCACGACGCCGTCGCACGGCGCAACGAGCTTGCCTTCCAGCGGATCGATACCGATACCGTCGCCAAACATGCCGCCCGAAAACACCGGGTCGGGCACCTTCGCGAGCGGGACGACGGGACCCGTCATCGGCGCGAGCAGGACAATATGGCCTTCGGAATGGCTCTTCAAACGGGACTCCTCGACACGTCGCATCTGCATCTCTCGATCAATGAGTTTCGGTGACTTTCATCAGATGGCGCGGCGCATCAGGATTGCGTCCGCGAGCGGCGGCGAGGCCGGCAGCCATCACATAGAAAGAAAGGATTGCGGCAATCGGATCGAGCGCCGCGTGCGCCGTCGATACGAGCGGCAAGGTGGCTTCGGGTACGTCGTCCGGTGCGGCGAGCAGCACGCGCGCGCCGCGCGCCTGCATGTCGCGTGCGAGTTGCAGCAGGCCTGCCTGCTCCGGTCCGCGCGGGGCGAACACCAGCAACGGATAGTCACGGTCGATCAGTTCCATCGGGCCGTGACGCACTTCTGCGCTCGAAAACGCCTCGGCCTGGATACCCGACGTTTCCTTGAGCTTCAACGCCGCTTCCTGCGCGATCGCGAGGCCCAGACCACGGCCGATCACGATCATGCGTTCGGCGTCGCGCAGTTCATCGACGGCCTTCGACCAGTCGAGTGCGCCCGCGCGGCGCAGTGCGTCCGGCAGTGACTTCAGGCCGTCGAGCAGCGCTTCGTCCTTCTGCCAGTGCGCGACGAGTTGCGCCGACACGGACAGCATCGCGATATAGCTCTTGGTCGCCGCAACGCTCAGTTCGGGACCGGCGTGCAACGGCAGATAGAACTCGCACGCTGCTTCGAGCGGCGAATCCGGCACGTTGACGGCGGCCACGGTCAGCGCACCCGCTTCGCGCAGCGCCTGCATCGTGCCGACCAGATCGGGGCTCTTGCCCGATTGCGAAAACCCGAGCGCAAGCTGGTTGCGCACCTGCAGCGGCGCTTGTTGAAGGGTCGCGACGGACATCGGCAGCGACGCGACGGGCAGGCCGACGCGGCTCATCGTCAGCGAGGCGAAGTAACTCGCCGCGTGATCCGAGCTGCCGCGCGCCACCGTCAGCGCGACATGACGCGGCTCCTGTGCGAGACGGGCCGCGAGCGCTTCCACGCGCGACGTATCGTTGAGTTGCGCGGCGACCACGTCAGCGGACGCCAGCGCCTCTTTAAGCATATTCGACAATCGATTCTCCTTCGACGTAAGTCGCCGTCAACGCCAGTTCGCGATCGAACACGACGATGTCTGCCCACGCGCCGCGCGTGAGACGGCCGCGGTCTTCGAGGCCGAGATAGTCGGCGGCATAACGGGACATACGGTTTGACACATCGGCCATCGGCAGGCCGAGCGATACGAGGTTGCGCAGCGCCTGATCCATCGTCAGCGTGCTGCCTGCGAGCGTGCCGTCGGCAAGGCGCACGCCGCCGAGGCACTTCGTCACGTGCTGGCTGCCGAGGCGATATTCGCCGTCAGGCATGCCCGTCGCCGACGTGCTGTCCGTCACCACGTAGAGACGCGGAATCGCGCGCATCGCGGCGCGGATCGCGCCCGGATGGACGTGCAGCAGGTCGGGAATGATTTCCGCGTACTCGGCATGCGCGAGCGCCGCGCCGACCATCCCCGGATTGCGGTGATGCAGCGGCGACATCGCGTTGAACAGGTGCGTGAAGCTGCGCGCGCCGTGCTTCATCGCGGCGACGGCGTCGTCGTACGTACCGAGCGAGTGGCCGAGCTGCACGCGCACGCCGCGCGCGTTGATCTCGGAGATGATCTCCATGTGGCCGGAGATTTCCGGCGCGATCGTGACGACGCGAATGGGAGCGATCGACAGATACTTCAACACTTCGTCGAGCACCGCCGACACGGCTGCGTCAGGCTGCGCGCCGAGCTTGCCGGGGTTGATATACGGACCTTCGAGATGCACGCCGAGCACGCGCGCGCCCCCAGGCACGCGGTTCTTCGCGACGTCGCCGAGACCCGCGACGACGGCCATCAGCTCGTCGCGCGGCGCCGTCATCGTGGTGGCGAGCAGGCTCGTCGTGCCGAAGCGCGCATGTGTACGCGTGATCGCCTCGATCGCGTTGCCCGCTTCCATCACGTCGGCGCCACCGCCGCCATGCACGTGCAGGTCGATGAAGCCGGGCAGGATGTACGGCGCGTCATTGGTCGACGGATCGGCGGCGTTGCCCGTGATGGCCGTGATGCGGCCGTTTGCGGATTCGATCGTGCCGTGGATCCAGCCTTCGGGGGTGAGTATGTTTCCGGTCAGCATGAGTCTCTCTGATGTTGCGTTATGCAGTGCGTGACTGATTCGCGCCGCGTGCGTTCCGTTTGTCTGCCGTCGCGCCTTTCGGCGCGCCAGGTCACAGCCGCAGTTCAGCGACGAAGTCGTAGTAGTCGTCCCGGCAATAGGTATCGGTGAGTTCGATGGCGCGCTGATCCGCGCTGTAGCCCACGCGCGTGATCAGCAGCAGTGCGCTGCCTTGTTCGAGGTCCATCAGCGTGGCGATCTCGCTCGACGCGTTGACGGCGCGAAAGTGTTGCAGCGCGCGCACGACGGGCAAGCCGCGCTGTTCGAGGTAGCTGTAGAGCGAGCCGCCGATGGCCAGCGGATCGGACACGATCGACACGGGCAGCGACGAATGCTCGACCGCCATCACGATGCCGTCGGCGCGGCGCAAGCGGCGCAGGCTCGCGACCGACGCGCCCGGCGACAGCCCCAGATGCACGATCTCGTCGCGCGTCGCGCTGCGGACCTCGCGTTCGAGCCATATCGAATCCGGGCGGAAGCCACGCTGCTCCATCTTCTTCGTGAAGCCGGTGAGACGCGACAGCGGATCTTCGACGCGCGGCGTGATGAAGCTGCCGGCGCCACGCGCGCGCCGGATCAAGCCTTGCTCGACCAGCAGCGCAATCGCCTTGCGCGCCGTGATACGCGAGACGCCGATCGCATCGGACAACGAGCGCTCCGACGGCAGTGCTTCACCCGCCGACCACACGCCGCAATGAATCGCCGTCGCCAGATTGCGGGCGAGCTGCAGGTAGAGCGGCGTGACGTTGTGGACGTCAGGTGTCAGTGCGGACCAACGGGTTTCCATATGGCTCGGTCGGGGATCGTGAGGAGACGGGACTGCTTGGCCTACGAATTGGAGCCCATTATATAACCACCATAATACCAGTCAACGAGCTGGTATCTAGCTGGTCTACATCAAGCAAACCCTTGCCTGATAAGGAATTCCGCGAATTAAGCGGTTTCCAACTGACAAGCCGCTGGCATTAGGGCATACCCGTATCTGAGCCCAGTTGCCCAACTGGTTCGCACGAATCGTCTGTCAAGTTACGTGCGTTAACCCGCAAATGTCATACCTCTTTATTAACGATCTGGTGCAAACTTCGAAATTCGCGAGCGATCACTCGATGGAAACAACATAGCTTGGTGAACCGAATGACAGGCCAATACGGGGAGCGGAAACGGTGAACGATCCCGCTATAGTCCGGGCGGAAGCCGTCCGCCATTTCAATCGTTTTTACACGCAGCACATCGGGGCGCTGCACGAACATCTGCAGAAAAGCCCGTATTCGCTGACCGAGGTGCGGGTCATGCACGAACTGTCGCGCAGCGAACACCAGACGGCGGCGGCGCTCGCGCGCAATCTCGGCATCGACAGCGGCTATCTGAGCCGGCTGCTGTCGAGCTTCGAGCGGCGCAACCTGATTTCGCGGCGGACGTCGGAGATCGACGCGCGCCAGTCACTCGTCTCGTTGACCGAGGCGGGGCTTGCCGCGTACCAGCCGCTCGACGCCGCCGCGCTCGACGAGGTCGGCGCCGTTCTTGCGCGGCTCGCGCCGCATTCGCAGGATCAACTGATCCGCGCGATGAAGCTGATCGAGCGCCTGCTCGACGAGCGGCCGCGGCATAGCATCGTCACGCTGCGCGCGCCGCGAGCGGGCGAATACGGTTGGCTGGTGTCACGCCAGGCGCAGCTGTTCGCATACGGCCACGGCTGGGATCACACGTTCGAAGCGCTGCTCGCGCAGCAGGCCGCGCGCTTTGCGCAAGGTCACGACACGTTGCGCGAAATCTGCTGGGTCGCGGAACAGGATGGCTTGATCGTCGGATCGGCGCTCGTCGCGGCGGCATCCGACATGCAGGCGAGTGTGCGTATGCTGTATGTCGAACCGGACGTGCGGCGGCTCGGCATCGGCACGCAACTGATCAACGAATGCGTGCGCTTCGCGAAGCGCGCGGGATATCGGACACTCTCCGTCGAAAGCGAGAGTTCGCTCGACGACGCTCGGCGGCTCGTTACGCAGGCTGGCTTTACGCTGATATCGACGGCACCCGAGCGGCGCTTTGGGCGCGATCTCGTCATCGAGCAATGGGAGCGCGCACTATAGCGGCAGCGTCTCGTGCCTTTGCGACGCGCATAAAAAAAGCGCCACGGTTTCCTGGGGCGCTTTTTTTTCGCATCATGCGATCAGGTCGCTTAGAACGACGGCACGACCGAACCCTTGAACTCCGTCTTGATGAACTGGCGCACGTCTTCCGACTGATACGCCGCGACCAGCTTCTTCACCCACGGCTGATCCTTGTCCTTGATGCGCACGGCGATCAGGTTCGCGTACGGGCTGTGGACGTCTTCGAGCGCGATTGCGTCTTTGGTCGGCTGCAGACCGGCTGCCAGCGCAAAGTTCGTGTTGATCGCGGCGGCATCGACGTCGGAGAGCGAACGCGGCAATTGCGCTGCGTCCAGTTCGATCAGCTTCACCTTCTTTGGATTGTCGGCGACATCGAGCGGCGTCGCGTTGCTGCCGTTCGTGCCTGCGCCCGCCTTCAGCTTGATCACGCCTTGCGACTGCAACAGCAGCAATGCGCGATTTTCATTCGACGGATCGTTCGGCACCGCGACCTTCGCGCCTTGCGGCAAATCCTTCAGCGACTTCAGCTTCTTCGAGTAGATGCCGAGCGGCGAGATGTAGGTCAGACCGGCGTTGACGATCTTGTAGCCGCGCTGCTTGATCTGGCTGTCGAGATACGGCTGATGCTGGAAGCTGTTCGCGTCGAGGTCGCCCGCGTCGAGCGCGGCGTTCGGCTGCACGTAGTCGTTGAACTCGATGACCTTCACGTTCAGGCCTTCGCGCTTCGCGACCTTCTGCACTACCGACCAGATTTGCGCGTCGGGGCCGCTGATCGTGCCGACCTTGATGACCTTGTCGTCGGCGCGTGCGCCGAAGCTCGTGACGAGCGCCGCCGAAGCGAGCGCTGCGGAAAAGACCTTGATGAGTGTTCTGCGCTGCATGTGATTCTCTCTTGACTGCCTTGTTTCG
Source organism: Paraburkholderia steynii (assembly GCF_900100565.1). Classification (NCBI taxonomy): domain Bacteria; kingdom Pseudomonadati; phylum Pseudomonadota; class Betaproteobacteria; order Burkholderiales; family Burkholderiaceae; genus Paraburkholderia; species Paraburkholderia steynii. The sequence continues at coordinate 121,533 of NZ_FNDI01000005.1, forward strand.
GATTCGTATTCGACAGCGGGCACATTGACGACGCCCGCGAAGTGTCGAGCCCTAAATCGTCTCACAGGCAGGCGTCGATGGGAAATACAGGGTTCGCATATGGGTATGCGCGTTGTCCCGCGTGGTTTTGTCACGGGTTTGCATGGCGTGCCGCGCTGCGCCTGGCGCTTTAGGAGTCGTCCTATGTAAGCATGCGCGCCGCTTTTTTAAGATAAGCCTGCCTTTCAAGCCCAATCGATTCGTCGGGCGCATCTCACCCGGCCTTCGTTGCGGACACTCCACTCACGACTCAAACGAGAAACACATGTCATATCCCGCTCGCCCCATCGCCTTCGTTCTCGCTTCGACCAACCACGGCAACATGATCGTCAACCGCAACGATTTCGCGATCAAACAGGACGGCGGCGTGTTCGGCGTCGGCTTTCAGTTGCTCACGGCGTCTCAATTCGATCTCAACGAAATCAAACTCGCACTCCTGATTCTCGACCTGCGCCGCCGCCATTTCGGCGACGGCGTAGTCGCGATCGACGGTGGCGCGAACGTCGGTGTGCATACGATCGAATGGTCGCGGCACATGTACGGATGGGGCGAGGTGCATTCGTTCGAAGCGCAGGAAGCTGTGTATTACGCGCTGGCCGGCAACATCGCGCTCAACAACTGCATGAATGTGCGGGCGCGGCTGGCAGCACTGGGCGAAAGCTGCGGAGAGATGATCGTGCCGCGGCCCGACTATACGCGGCCCGCGAGCTTCGGCAGCCTGGAACTGCGTCAACGTGAAAATACCGAGGCCATCGGGCAGCCGATCTCTTACGACGCGCAGCACGGCGTCAAGGTGCCCGTGATCGATCTGCCTTCTTTGAATCTCGACCGACTGGACTTTTTGAAGCTCGACGTCGAAGGGATGGAACTCGACGTCTTGCGCGGGGCACGCGCGGTGCTCGAACAACACCGCCCAGTCATGCTGATCGAAATGATCAAGTCTGATCGTGACGCGATTCAGACTTTTCTAACCGAACTCGGTTATCGTCAGTTTGACTATGGAATCGATCAACTGGCGATCCACGAATCCGACCCGACCTTGCAGCACATCCACCGAACCGAGAACGGCCTCGTTCTCGGTTGAGGTGCCGTTAGAAGGTAGTCCAATCGTCATCGGATGACGACGCCTTAACCGGACGCGGCGACGCATCCGTCTTCACGGCCGGTCTCACGGCCTCGCGCGCACCGGCGTCCGCTTTCGTCACCGTCGCGCCTGCGGCGGCTGCCGGCTTCGCGACTGGCTTCGCCGCTGCATTCACGACCTTCTTCGCTGCCGCGGGAACCGTCTTCGCAGCGACCGCAGGCTCACCGCCATTTATCCGGAACGCACCGATCGTCTGACGCAGACGCGCCGCCTGATCCTGCAGCGATGCAGCAGCGGCCGCAGCCTGCTCGACGAGCGCCGCGTTCTGCTGCGTGACTTCGTCCATCTGCGTGACGGCACGTCCTACCTGCGAAATGCCGCTGCTCTGCTCTTCCGACGCCGCCGCGATCTCGCCCATGATGTCCGTCACGCGGCGCACCGCCTGCATGATCTCGCTCATCGTCGTGCCCGCCTGCTCGACGAGCGTGTAGCCATTGTTGACGCGCTCCACCGATGCGCCGATCAGTTGCTTGATTTCCTTCGCCGCCGTCGCCGAACGCTGCGCAAGGCTGCGCACCTCGCCCGCGACGACCGCGAAGCCGCGGCCCTGCTCGCCCGCACGCGCCGCTTCGACGGCCGCGTTCAGCGCGAGAATATTCGTCTGGAACGCGATGCCCTCGATCACGCCGATGATGTCCGAGATCTGCCGCGAGCTGTCGTTGATCTCCGTCATCGTGCTGATCACGCGGTTGACGACCTCGTTGCCCTTCGTCGCGATGTCCGACGCGTTGTTTGCGAGGCCGCTCGCCTGGCGCGCGTTGTCGGCGTTCTGCTTGACGGTCGCCGTCAGCTCTTCCATGCTCGCCGCCGTTTCCTGTAGCGACGCCGCCTGCTGTTCCGTGCGTTGCGACAGATCGCCGTTGCCCGCCGCGATTTCCTGCGTCGCCGACGCAATCGACTCCGCCGACTGACGAATCTCACCGATCGCGCGCTGCAAGCGGCTTTGCATCTCGTTCATCGCGGCCATCATGCTCGACGAATCGTTCGCGCGCACGGACACGATCTGCGTGAGGTCGCCCGTCGCGATACGCGCCGCGAGCCTGGCGGCATCCTGCGGCTCGCCGCCGAGGCTGCCGCGCACATTGCGGATGATCAGCAGCATCGCGAACGAAATCCCCGCGCCGATCACCAGCACGACGATGAAATGCTCGATCAGGTTCGCGTAGTAAGCGGTATCGATGTCGCGCACGAATACGCCGCTTACGATGTTCCAGTCCCACGGCGCGAAACGCACGGCATAGCTGATTTTCGGCACAGCCTCTTCGCTATGCGGCAGACGTCCGCGATATTCGGCGAAGCCTTTGCCCGTCGCCTTCGCCGCATCGACGATCGACACGTACAGCAGCTTGCCGTCCGGGTCCTTGAAGTCGCCCACCGCTTTGCCGTTCATCTGCGGCAAGGTCGGATGCATCAGCACGACGGGCTTCGAATCCATCACGAACAGGTAACCGGACTCGCCGTAGCGCATCGTCGCGAGACGCGCGAGCGCTTCGCGCTGCGCATCGGCCTCGCTCATCTTGCCGGCCTGCGCGAGCGCGTAGTAACCGCTCACGACACCCTGCGCGGCATCGACGAGATTCACCATGCCTGCCTTGCGTTCGTCGAGCATTGTCGAGCGGGTTTCCACCGCGCTCCACAATCCGACGCCCAGCAAGCCCAGCCATACGAGCACAAGCGATAACCACAGCTTGCGGTTCAGACTCATCCTACTCATTGTGTTGGTCTCTTGTGGTGTGGTCACATCTTTGGCAAATCTGCGGCGCCCGCTTAAGACAAATTGGGCGCAAACGATTGCTCTCTTGGATATCGGCAGATCGATGCGTCGACTTGAGGCGGCCTGCCAGTCACGCCCCACGCCGTGTCAGCCGATAATGACGGGATGCGGCGCCTACTCGCACCGCTCGCCTCTTCCCCATTTGCGAGGTTTTTATGTATGTCGTCTCCCTCAGCTACACCGCATCGCTCGATCGTGTCGACGATGCGCTGGAAGCGCACCGCGCGTTCCTGACGCGTCAGTTCGACGCGGGCGTGTTCATCATGGCAGGGCCGAAGGTGCCGCGCGATGGCGGTGTGATCATCGCGGCGGGTATCGAGCGATCGAGACTCGACGAGATTCTCGCGAGCGATCCATTTGCGCAGCAGAAGGTCGCGCGCTATGACGTGACGGAGTTCAAGGCGACGCGGATGGCGCCGGGCATGAATCTGAAAGCACCGGAGTGAACTGGGGCTCGGAAAATGAAAAAGGCTGCACGATGTCGTGCAGCCTTTTCATTTCAATGTGCGACTTTCGCGCCGCTCGCTCAGCCGAGCAACAGCTTCAGATCGTGAACCCACGGCGATGCGCCCTGCCCGTCACGCGCGAAAAGACGCAGCTTGCCATCGGTATCGAACACGTAGCTCGCGGCCGTGTGATCCATCGTGTAGCTGTCGGGCGTCTTGCCCGGCACCTTCGCGTAGTAGACGCGGAAGTCCTTCGTCACCTTCGTCAGCTGCTCCTGATCGGCAGGGCGCAGGCCGACGAACGTCGGATTGAACGCGGGCACGTACTGCGACAACAGTTCAGGCGTGTCGCGCTCGGGATCGACGGTGACGAACAGCACCTGCACGCGCTTCGCGTCTTCGGGGCCGAGTTGCTGGAGCGCCTGCGAAAGCTCGGCCATCGTCGTCGGGCAGACGTCGGGGCAATGCGTATAGCCGAAGAACATCACGACGACTTTGCCCTTGTAGTCGGCAAGCGAGCGCAGCTTGCCGCTCGAATCCGGCAGCGAGAAATCGGCGCCGAACTGCTTGTTTCCCGTGATATCGACGTTCGTGAACGCGGGCTGTTCCTTCCCGCATCCCGACATCAGCGCCGCGCCGCCGAGCGCGCACGCAACGAGAGCAACGCGCGCCGCGCGCGCGAAACGTTTAGTGAGCATGGTGTTACGCGCCGATCAAGGCACGCGCATAGTGGTCGATCAATAGCGCCGCAAACAGCAGCGACAGATAAACGATCGAGTAACGGAAGGTTTTACGCGCGAGGTCGTCGGAATATTCCCGATAAATCTTCCACGCATACGCGAGGAACACGGCACCCAACAGAACCGCCGACGCCAGATACACGACTCCGCTCATGCCCGAGATAAACGGCATCAGCGTGACCGCGAACAGAATGACGGTGTACAGCAAGATATGCAGACGCGTGTACTGCTCGCCGTGGGTGATGGGCAGCATCGGCAGGCCGGCGTTTTCGTAGTCCTTGCGGCGATACAGCGCGAGCGCCCAGAAATGCGGCGGCGTCCAGACGAAGATGATCAGCACGAGAATCCATGCGTCGCCGGGCACGGCGCCCGTCACGGCCGCCCAGCCGAGCGCCGGGGGCATCGCGCCCGATGCGCCGCCGATCACGATGTTCTGCGGCGTATAAGGCTTGAGCAAGAGCGTGTAGACGATCGCGTATCCGACGAAGGTGGCGATGGTGAGCCACATGGTCAGCGCGTTAGTGAACGTGTAGAGCGTCCACATGCCAAGGCCGCCGAGCACGGCCGAGAACAGCAGAATCTGCGACGTGGTGATCTCGCCGCGCGCCGAAGGACGCCACGCGGTGCGGCGCATCTTCGCGTCCACCTTTTGCTCGACGAGACAGTTGATGGCGAATGCAGCGCCCGCCAGCAACCAGATGCCGACTGCGCCGCCGATCAGTACCGTCCACGGCACCATGCCGGGCGTGGCCAGGAACATGCCGATCACTGCGCAAAACACGGCGAGCTGCGTGACACGCGGCTTCGTCAGCGCAATGTATTGAGAAATCCGGCTACCGGGCGAATGGGGGAGAGTTGTGCTGTCCATGTGGGTCACGCTGGCGCGGCGTCGCGCGCGTGAACGACGGCGCGGCCGGGACGGCTATAAGCGATTCGAAAGTTTAGCATAACGAGCAGGAGCAGCAGGATCGCGGCCCCGCCGTTATGGGCGACGGCAATGGGCAAAGGCCATTGCAAAACGATGTTCGACAGGCCCGTGATGAACTGGATCACGATCACGAGCAGCACGCCATTTGCGGGCCGCCGCAGCGACTCGAAGCGGCGCATTTTCAGCGCGAACCACAGCAGATACGCGACCACGACAAAGGCGAACGTGCGATGTGTCCAGTGGATCGCGACCAGCGCGTCCTGCGTGATCATGTCGCCGTCGCCCGTCATGCCGAGCGCGCGCCACAAGTGGAAGCCGTGCTCGAAGTCCATCGGCGGAATCCACTGGCCGTTGCAGGTCGGGAAATCGGTGCAGGCGAGCACCGCGTAGTTCGTGCTGACCCAGCCGCCGAGCGCGATTTGCACGATCAGCAGCGCGAGGCCGAACACTGCGGCAATACGCCACTGCGACGCTTCGGGCTCGTGGGCGGGCAGCGGCGTCTGACGCGCGGCGAGCCAGCCGAGCGTGCCGAGCAGCGCGAGCCCGAGCAACAGGTGAATCGTCACGATCACGGGTTGCAGCTTCATCGTCACGGTCCATGCGCCGAACGCGCCCTGCACGAGGATCAGCAGCAGCAGCGACGTCGGCCACCACGGCGACACGTGCAGCGGACGGCGCTTGATGCGCGCGACCCACGCGATGACCGTCTGCGCGACGATCAGCACGCCGATCGCCATCGCGAAGTAGCGGTGAATCATCTCGATCCATGCCTTCGTCATGCTGACGGGGCCCGACGGCATCGCGTGATACGCGGCATTGATCGCCGCGTGCGCGATGAACGGCGACGACGTGCCGTAGCAGCCCGGCCAGTCCGGGCAGCCGAGCCCCGAATCGGTCAGGCGCGTGAAGCCGCCGAACATCACGAGGTCCAGCGTCAGGAAGGTCGTGACCCAGACCAGCTTGCGAAACTTGTTGTCGTCGGCGTTCACCCACACGTACGACAGCGGCAGCAGCGCAATGCACAGCCCGATCAGTCCCAGTTGCAATACGAACATCTATCTTTCCTTCTCTCGCCACCAGGCGAGTTTCAACGTGCTCGCGGCACTTTAGCCGATACCCGAATTTCTGAGCAGTTTCGTGACATCACCCTTGATCTTGCTCGGGTTTGCGTCTTTCGGGAAACGCATCATCAGGTTGCCGTTCGGGTCGACCATGTAGATGTGATCCGAAACCTGCGTGCCTTCGTCGGCGGGCAGCCATGCGCTCACTTCCTTCGGATCGGCGATCAGCATCTCCGTGTCCTTGTACGCGTTATCGACGACGTCGGGCACCTTGCCGGCATCCGTGCGCAGAAACACGTTGACGATGCGCTCGCGCTCGCCCGCTTGCGTAGCGCGCACCTGGCGCATGAAATACAGCTTCGTCACACAAGGCTTGTCGCACGCGCTGTTGTCGACGGAAATCAGCAGCCAGCGGCCGCGCAAAGAGGCCAGCTTCAACGGCTTGCCGTCCTCGCCCGTGACGACGAGCGCGTCGGGGATCGGGCGTTGCGGCTCGATCAGCGTGCCGTAGCTCGTCGTGCTGCCCTTCGGCTTGATCACGTAGTACGTGAAATAAGACCCGATGACGGGCGCCGCGCAGACCAGCGCGATCAGCAGCAGCGTCCAGCGGCCGCGCTGCCACGAGCCTTTGCCGTTCGGCTGGCCCGGAACCTTACCCTGCCCGCCACGCGCGGGTTGCTGTCCGGTTTGCTGCGAACGGGGGTTTTGCGTCGACACTCGTGATCCTCTTTTCATGATGGCGCTTGCATCACGCCTGTAAGCTGCAGTCGGGCCGCGCTTGAAGCGTCAGGCGCGGGGCGCCTGTCCATTGTTGGCCGCGTCGCCGCCTTCCGGTCCGTTGCTCTCGATCCGACTCGCATTCTTCGCTGCACGCCGCGCCGCATACAGGCCGAAAACCAGTGCGGCGGCGGCCATGCCCCACCACTGCGCCATATAGCCGTAGTTGCGTTCGACGCCCGACGTCGGCGCTGGCCAGTCGCGCACGAGTTTGTCGCCGTCGTCGCTCGTCTGCTGGATCACGAACGGCTGCAGCGGCAAGCCCGTTTCCGCCGCGTACGAGGCGACATCGAGATTCTGGCGAATCGTCTGATGCGCGGCCGAGCCGCCCTCGCCGAGTTCGTACGCGCGGGTCGCGTCGGCACGCGCGATGCCTTCGATTTCGATCTCGCCCTTCGGCGTGTCATACGGTGCGATCGCCGTGCGCTCGTTCATGTTGCGCGGCAGCCAGCCGCGATTGACGAGCACAACGCCGCCGTCGCGCAGTTTAAGCGGCATCACGACGTAAAAGCCCGGCTGGTCGTTATACGGGCGATTATCGAGGTACACCACTTGCTGCGGCATAAACTGTCCAACCGCACGCACACGATGAAACTCGATGTCCTTCAGCGCGACAGGCGCGGCGCCCACGGTCTGCGCGGGCGCGTTCTCGAACTGCGTGATCTGCGCCTGCAACGCTTCTTTCTGATGCGCGCGGTCGCGCTGCCAGAAACCGAGCCGCACCGTCACCGCGACGACGATCAGAATCAGCAGCGCCGGTATGAGACGGATCTTCATCGTGCGATTCTGGTCCGAACACGAACCATTGCGCGCGGTGCGATAATGAAATCGTTGCGTTCGCTTTCCTGAATTTCAGTTGGTTCCATGCACATTCTCGTTCCCATCGCGTTCGTTCTGATCATCGGCAGCATGGTGTCCGCGCTGTACTTCATGATGCACGACCGGGGCAGAACGAAGCGTATGGTCTGGTCGCTCGCGACACGTGTCGGCCTGTCGATTACGCTGTTCCTGTTCATCCTGTTCGCGAACTGGATGGGCTGGATTCACTCGACGGGCATTCCGTACGGACGCTGACGGCACACTTCCAGCACGTTCAGCGATAACAGCACGCAGTCTCGCAGTGCGCCGACCTGACGTATGCCGTCTCAATTTGACGGCGAAGTATGCCACTTAATTTCGCGCCGATCAGGCAATACACCGTTACGCGATCGGCGAAATCCTCGCACCATCGAAGCAAAACGCCGCCCTGACGGGGTCGAGGGCGGCGCTGTTCAAGTCTTTTCCGATACAGATCCCACACCAACGCGTTCGATGCTCCGACCGCGCCTGATGCCACCCGCTTTCATGCTGCCTGCGGTGCCTCGATGCGTCGATATGACGCACGATTTGCGCAGGCTCCGTGGCGTTCGAACGACGCTTACAGCCAGTACACGACGATATACAGACCCAGCCACACGACGTCGACAAAGTGCCAGTACCACGCCGCGCCTTCGAACGCGAAGTGATGGTCAGCCGTGAAGTGGCCGCGGATCATCCGCACCAGCACGACGGCCAGCATCGTACCGCCGAGAAACACGTGGAAACCGTGGAAGCCCGTCAGCAGGAAGAACGTCGAGCCGTACACGCCCGATGCGAGCGTCAGGTTCAGTTCGTTGTACGCGTGGAAATACTCGAAGCCTTGCAGGAACAGGAACGAGATGCCCAGCACCAGCGTGGCTGCGAGCCATGCAATCGCTTTCGTGCGGTGATTGTCGCGCAGCGCGTGGTGCGAGACCGTCAGCGTCGCGCCCGACGACAGCAGCAGCGCCGTGTTGATGGTCGGCACGGGCCACGGCGTCATCGACTTGAAGTGCGACACGAGATCAGCCGGTCCGATATTCGGCCATACCGCCGTGAAATCCGGCCAGATCAGCTTGTAGTCGAGACTGCCCAACTGATGCATCGCGATCTCGCGTGCATAGAACAGCGCCCCGAAAAACGCGCCGAAGAACATCACTTCCGAAAAGATGAACCAGCTCATGCTCCAGCGGTACGACGCATCGACTTTCTTGCCGTACATGCCGCCTTCCGACTCGGAGATCGCATCGCCGAACCAGTGATACAGCGTGAAGAGCAGCCAAAGCAGACCGACCAGCGCCGTGATGGGCGCCCACGGCTCGCCGTTCACCCACGCCGCAAACGATCCGAGCATGACCAGCAGGCCAATCGCAGCGCTGATCGGATGCCGCGACGGGTGCGGTATGAAATAGTACGGGCTCTCGTTTTGACCGCTCATCGTTGATTCTCCACTTCAGTCCAGTTGTTCTGCTTGGTCCGGTTGAATCCGCAGCCGACTGCGCTGCGCCCCGGCTCTATCTCCAACGGCGCGCTGCGTTGCGCCGCCCTGCTCCATCCATTGAGTCCTGCCCCGCTCCAACGCTCGACTAGCCGACCACCACGCGCACGATCAGGATCAACACCCCGATGAAAATCGCCGCGCCGATCAGCGCCGCGATGATCACGTGAAGCGGATTCAACTGCGTGGCATCCGCTTCCAGATCGCGCCGTTTGCGCACACCGAAAAACGACCACATCACCGCTTTCATCGACTGGCCGAAACTGCTCTTCCTGCCGCGACCGCTATCGTTCATATCCTCGCCTTCTTTGGGCAAGCGTCGTTGGTACGCGTCAGGCCGGGTTCGTTGCTTTCGCTGCACCGTCCGCCGTCTGACCTTGCGTGCCGCGCGCCGCGGGTGCAGGCGCGTTCAGTTCGAAGAACGTGTACGACAGCGTGATCGTCTTCACGTCTTTCGGCAATTTCGGATCGACGACGAACACCACGGGCATCCGCTTCGACTCGTTCGCCTTCAACGTCTGCTGCGTAAAGCAAAAACACTCGATCTTCTTGAAGAACTCCGTGGCCTGCTTCGGCGCGTAGCTCGGAATAGCCTGAGCCTGGATCGTGCGCGCCTGCTGGTTGCTCACGTCGTACATCACCGTGGTCACTTCACCCGGATGCACGTCGATACTGTTCTGCTCCGGCTTGAAACCGAGCGGTCCGCGCGCATTCGCGTCGAACTCGATCGAAATCGTGCGGCTCATGTCGACCTGCGTGTTCTTCGCCTCGCGCGCCGTTGCGTCACGCTGCACGAGGTTGTTGATGCCCGTGACCGCGCAGATCGCGCGATACATCGGGATCAACGCAAAGCCGAAGCCGAACATCAACAACGCGACGACGACGAGCTTGAACAGCATCGAACGGTTAAAAGAGCGATCGGCCCCGGCGGGCGGTTGCGTCGACATCGAACTTCCTCAACAGATCACATGCACAGGCGATCCCAACTCGTCACGGCAGGTCAGGTCCTGTCACGAAGCAAACCAGACCTGCTTGACGACGGCACCCAGAAAAAAGACGGCGACGACGGCAAGCAGAATCAGACCGAGTCGCAGATTCCCTGCACGAATTTCTTCAGGCGTACGGCTTTTTTGTGGATTCCGGGTCATGCTGAAGTTTCTTGATACTGCGTTGCTGCGTGATGATCCGGTCCCGCTTCGGTTCCGCTTCGGTTCCGCTTCGGTTCCGCTTCGGTCCGCTTCGGTCCGCTCCGGTACTGCCCAGCCGGAGCGGACTTCGAAGACGGCTTATTCGACCGTCGGCGGATTTTCGAACGTGTGGAACGGAGCCGGGCTCGGCACGGTCCACTCGAGGCCCGTTGCGCCATCCCACGGCTTGTCGCCGGCCTGTTCGAGTTCGCCGCCACCGCGATACGCCGGCAGCGCGACCGCGAACAGGAAGTACACCTGCGCGAGACCGAAGCCAAACGCGCCGATCGTGATGACCTGGTTCCAGTCGGTGAACTGCGCCGGGTAGTCGGCATAACGACGCGGCATGCCGGCGAGACCGACGAAGTGCATCGGCAGGAACGCGAGGTTGAAGAAGATCAGCGACGACCAGAAGTGGATCTTGCCGCGCGTCTCGTTGTACATCCAGCCCGTCCACTTCGGCGACCAGTAGTACCAGCCGGAGAACAGGCCGAATAGCGACCCCGCCACTAGCACGTAGTGGAAGTGCGCAACCACGAAGTAAGTGCCGTGGTACTGGATGTCGAGCGGCGCCATGGCGAGCATCAGGCCCGTCAAACCGCCGAACGTGAACACGAACAGGAAGCCCACCGCGAACAGCATCGGCGTTTCGAAGGTCAGCGAACCGCGCCACATCGTCGCGACCCAGTTGAACACCTTCACGCCCGTCGGCACGGCGATCAGCATCGTCGCGTACATGAAGAACAGCTGGCCCGTGACGGGCATACCCGTGGCGAACATGTGGTGCGCCCAGACCATGAACGACAGGATCGCGATCGACGCCGTTGCGTACACCATCGAGCTATAGCCGAACAGCGGCTTGCGCGCGAACGCCGGGATCACCTGCGACACGATCCCGAACGCCGGCAAGATCATGATGTAGACCTCGGGGTGGCCGAAGAACCAGAAGATGTGCTGATACATCACCGGGTCGCCGCCGCCTGCCGCGTTGAAGAACGACGTGCCGAAGTGGCGGTCGAACAGCACCATCGTGATCGCGCCAGCCAGCACCGGCATCACGGCGATCAGCAGGTAAGCGGTGATCAGCCACGTCCAGACGAACATCGGCATCTTCATCAGCGTGAGGCCGGGTGCGCGCATGTTCAAAATCGTCACGACGATGTTGATGCCGCCCATGATCGACGACGCACCCATGATGTGGACCGCGAAAATCGCGAAGTCCATGCCCGGGCCCATCTGCGTGGACAGCGGTGCATACAGCGTCCAGCCGGCGGCCGTTGCGCCGCCCGGTGTGAAGAACGAACCGACCAGCAGCACGGCAGCGACGGGCAGCAGCCAGAAGCTGAAGTTGTTCATCCGTGCGAAGGCCATGTCCGATGCGCCGATCTGCAGCGGAATCATCCAGTTCGCGAAGCCGACGAAGGCCGGCATGATCGCGCCGAACACCATGATGAGGCCGTGCATGGTGGTCAACTGGTTGAAGAACTCGGGACGCATGATCTGCAGGCCCGGCTCGAACAGCTCGGCGCGGATGCCCAGCGCCATCACGCCCCCGGACAGGAACATGATGAACGAGAACAGCAGGTACAGCGTACCGATGTCCTTGTGGTTGGTGGCGTACAGCCAACGGCGCCAGCCATGCGGCGTCTCGTGGGCATGATCGCCGTGAACGTGCTCGTGCCCCGCGGCTACATCGTGTCCGATGCTAGACATGACAATCTCCTAAATCTCGAATGCTGCTTTTCTCTGACTGTGACACGTCAGGCCGCTGGGCTAATTTCGACACGGCGTGCTTCCTTCGCGTCCGCACCGCCCGTGATCGTCTCCGGCTTCTTCAGAATAATGTGGTCTTCGGCGATGCCTGCTGCTTTCAGCGCGTCGCGCACGGCTTCGGCACGCGCCTTCGCGAGCTTCGCGTTTTTATCGGCGGAACCCGTTGCGTCGGTGTAGCCCGACAACGTGAACTTCGCGTCCGGGTGCGCCTTCGCGTACGCAGCGGCTGCGTCGATGGCGGCTTTTGCGTCCGCGGGCAGCGTGCTCTTGTTCGTTTCGAAGTAGACGCTGGCAGGCAGCGACGCTTGCGGCGCCGATGCTGCCGCGTTGTCCGATGCGCCTGATGCAGCCGCGGGAGCCGATGCGCCCGCTTCGCCGCTAGCCGCAGCTGCGCCGCTCGCGCCTTCCGCGCCGCTCGCCGCGACGGCGTCCGACGCGGCAGCCGCCGCCGCGCCCGCCAGGTGATCGCCACCCGCCGGCAGACGGCCGTTGCGTGCATCGGCGATCTGCTTCGGTTGCAGGATGTCGCCCGTGTGGTTGCCCCACGCGTTGCGCTCGAAGGTGATGACGGAGGCGATCTCGACGTCGTTCAACGTCGGCGCCCACGCCGGCATCGCGTTCTTGCCCTTCAGGACGATGCTCACATGCTCGGCGAGCGGGCCGTTCGCGACCTTGCTGCCGTCGAGCGCCGGGAATGCGCCTGCGCCCTTGCCCGTCGGCTGGTGACAGACGGCGCAGTTCGCCGCGTACACCTTGCCGCCGCGCTCCGTCAGCTCGGCGAGCGTGTAGTTCTTGTTGGGATCGTCCAGACCGGCGGCCATTTTCTTCTTCTGGTCGTCGACCCACTTCGCGTAGTCGTCGTCCGACAGCACGGTCACGACCACGGGCATGAACGCGTGTTCCTTGCCGCACAGCTCGGTACAGAAGCCGCGATACGTGCCCGTCTTCTCCGCCTTGAACCACGTGTCGCGCACGAAGCCGGGAATCGCATCCTGCTTCACGCCGAACGCGGGCACGTACCACGAATGCACGACGTCGTTGGCGGTGGTGATGATGCGGATCTTCTTGTTGACGGGAACGACGAGCGGATTGTCGACTTCCTGCAGATAGGTATCTGTTTTCGGCGCGCGGCCGTCGACCTGGCTACGCGGCGTGGTCAGCGTGGACAGGAAGTTGATGCCTTCGCCCGGCCCCTTCACGTAGTCGTAGGCCCACTTCCACTGATAGCCGGTGACCTTGACGGTGAGATCGGCATTCGTGGTGTCCTTCATCGCGACGACCGTCTTGGTGGCGGGCAGCGCCATCAGCACGACGATGATGAACGGGACGATCGTCCAGATGATTTCGACGGTGGTGCTTTCGTGGAAATGCGCGGCTTTGTAGCCCTTCGACTTGCGGTGCGCAAACATCGAATAGAACATCACGCCGAACACGCCGATGAAGATCACCGTGCAGAGAATCAGCATGAATGTGTGGAGGCTGTAGAGCTCTTCGGCAATCCTCGTCACGGGCGGCTGGAGATTGATCTCGTTGACGCGGGGGCCGCCCGGACTGTCGCCGATTGCATGGGCAGCGCCAGCGAACAACAGCCCGCTACACGCCAGCACGCCCACGAGGGCTCGCTTGATTGTTTTCATAGCTTCCTTACCCAAATTTTCCATTCAAACCCTCGACCCCGCTGGAAGGCTGCCTCTCGTCTTCTGGAACGGCGCGCGATTCGATACGCAACTTTTTACGCCTGACACTGCCTGAGCCACAGACGCAGTTCGTCGGCGAATTGTGCGCGCCGATATTGCGCAAGGTGCTGCCCGACCGCGACCGTCTCGCCACGCGAAACCAGTCTGATCCGGTCGCGCGGCGTCGCTCCTGGTTCTACCCGCACCCAGCACGGGTTGAATTCGAACTGCGTGAGATGCTCGGCGCTGACCTGTTCGATCACGAGCCGGTTGGGAAACAGCCGGATGCGCTCGTAATCGACAGCATGGCGTGCATAGATGGCAAATGCGACACCGACAGCGAGCAGCTCGATACCCGTGAACGGCAACACCAGCCATGCACCGCACAGGACCAGCAGGAATGCTATTAAGAGCGAGAATGCCGCGAGCGACACATAGAAGAACACGAATTGCCGCGGCGAAGCCGAACAGTTGCGCTTCATCAACCAGTCCTTGAGGACGGGTTCTGACTCAGCCAGCAGATCGGTTGCATTCATCGCTGCCTCCCGCGAACCGCCAGTCACCGCATACCGCCAATGCCATTCACGCCCAGCGCAACTACCGCCACCCGAACCGCAAAGGCCTCGGGCCTGTCGCTCCTATTGTGTGAGCTTTAAGCGACAAACTGACGCATTATAGGGCCGATCCAGGGCATCCACAAGCAACGCTCTATCGGCCGAAAAGCCAAGCCACACAAGCCTCTGCGCCGTTTTGACGCACTTTTCGAGCCGCTAATTTCGAGCATAACGGATGCCCTCTTTACCGCGTCAACGATTGCCCTGCCGCCCTCTTCCGATGTCTTCTATTCGCACGATTCCGTGCCCTTCGGGGGTCATTCTCGGCACCGCCTTCCATGCATGTCCGTAGATCACCTCGAAAGTCAGAGGGATCGTGCCATCGGCCCGCCGGCGCGCCTCCAGCGCGGCAAGCAGCGCTTTTTGCATGCGCCTCGACGAGACACCCGGCGACGCTTCGCGCTGGAAGGGATAGGCGCCCCAGCGACGCACGTCGGCAAGCAGCGACTCCGGCGACTTGTACGTGATGGTCAAGGTCTCCTGGTCCATCACGGGAATTTCGAAGCCACTTTCGACAAGCATATCGCCCAGATCGTGCATGTCTACGAAGTCGATTACATGTTTGTGCGTATTGACGCCGTGCGCCGCTTCGATTTCGGCATACGCGCCACGCAGTTCTTTCAGCGTGTCAGGCCCGAGCGTGCTGAACATCAGCAGGCCGTTGACCTTCAGCACACGCTGCCATTCAGGGAAAACGAGGTCGGGCCGCGAGTGCCAGTGCAGCGCGAGATTGGACCAGATGAACTCGAATGCACCCGATGCAAAAGGCAACGCGGAAAAATCCGCCTGAGCAAAGCGCGGACCGCGCGAGCCGAGCGCCTTGCCGAGCGATGCGGGCAGAAAACGACGCCAGCTGGTGTCGGTAGCGTCGTGCTGGACCGCGCGCGCGAGCATCGCGCGTGAAAGATCGGTGCCGAACACGGGCGCCTCGGGGAAGCGCTCGCGCAACGCGGGGAGGTCGTCGCCCGCGCCGCAGCCGGCGTCGAGCACCTGCGCCGGATTGACCTTGATGTAGTCGAGCCGTTCGCGCATGCGTTGGGCGATCTCGCGCGGCAGGAACGCGACATCATTGAACGTCGCGGCCCGGCGGTCGAAAATCTTCCGGAGACGGCGCGAATCATAGGCCGGACGGCCAGTTTCGGTGGGAGACACGGTTATTCGAGTCGTGCGGACGAAGAGTGCGAAGTATACTCGCTCGATTCCGTCCCTTCAGCGTCAGCGGCCTTCGGAGGCGTGTCGATATGCCGAATTGGGCTTTTCGGTGGTCTCGCGCCACACTTTCCGGGCGACTGCTTCACGAACGGTTCATCGAGGTCGCGCAACGATCCATCTCGAAACTTCCGGCGCTCGCGCGTTGCGCGCTGCCGAATCCGTGTGCGTTGTGCGGCAATATGTCGCATCGAACGCTGTGCGGCTTTTGCGACGAGGCGTGGTGGAACGAAGCAAGGCTGCGCTGCATTGTCTGCGCGATGCCGTTGAGCGGCTTCCGGCGGGCTAGCGTCATGCATTACCAGTGCGGCGACTGTCTCACCGCACCGCCCTCGTTCGACGCGACCGTGGCGCTGGCCGATTACCGCGCGCCGCTGGACATGCTCGCCGTCGGCCTCAAGTTCCGCGCGCGGCTCGCGCTCGCGCATGAGTTCGCGCGGCGGCTCGCGTGGTCCGCGATGGATGCGATCGACGAACGCGATCGCCCGGACGTCGTCGCGCCCGTGCCACTATCGGCCCGGCGGCTGGTCGAGCGCGGCTACAACCAGGCGTGGGAAATCGCGCGGCCCTGCGCGAAAGCGCTCGGCATTCGCGGCGACGCGACGCTCGTGCGGCGCGTGATCGACACGGCGCCGCAGTCGAAGCTCGATCTCGATGCGCGCAGGCAGAATGTCGGCCGCGCGTTCGAAGTGGCAAGACGGGTGACGGGCTTGCATGTCGCCGTCGTCGACGATGTGATGACGACAGGCGCGACACTCGATGCGCTGGCCCGCACGCTGAAGGCAGCCGGCGCGCGGCGCGTGACGAATCTCGTCGCGCTTCGCACGCCGAAAAACTAGTTTCCGACTCACCTTGATATGTTCAACGTCGTTCTCGTCGAACCTGAAATTCCGCCGAACACCGGCAACGTGATCCGCCTGTGCGCGAACACGGGTGCGCGCCTGCATCTGATCGAGCCGCTCGGCTTTCCGCTCGACGACGCGAGAATGCGCCGCGCAGGCCTCGATTATCACGAGTACGCGCAGATGCGCGTACACCCAAACTGGGACGCGCTGATCAACAGCGAAGCGCCCGATTTCTCGCGCATGTTTGCGTTCACGACGCGCGGCTCCAGCCCATTCCATTCGCACGCGTTCCTGCCCGGCGACTGGTTCGTGTTCGGCGCGGAAACGCGCGGCTTGCCGGACGCCGTGCTGAGTCGCTTCCCGTCCGAACAGCGCGTGCGCCTGCCGATGCGTCCCGACAATCGCAGCCTGAACCTGTCGAACACGGTCGCCGTAGTCGTGTTCGAGGCGTGGCGTCAGGCGGGCTTCGAAGGCGGTGCCTGAAGGCGTCGTTCGAGTTCGGACTTGTAGCGCGTGTGCATTGCTTCGTCGAAGCACGCGAAGATCACATGCTCGATGGAAGGCGTTTGCGGCAGTGTGTCGATTACCGTTTGAACGGCTATACGCACCGCTTCGTCCGCGGGAAAACGGTAGACGCCGCAACTGATCGCAGGAAACGCGATGCTCTTCGCTTGAGCGTCGCGCGCAAGCTCCAGCGAGCGCCTGTAGCACGCAGCCAGCAATGTCGCCTCGCCCCGCTCGCCGCCGTGCCACACGGGACCGACGGCATGAATCACATGACGCGCCTTCAGCCGATGGCCGCCCGTTATCTTGGCGTCGCCTGTCACGCAGCCGCCCAGCGTTTCGCATTCACGCAGCAGTTCCGGGCCGGCCGCGCGATGAATCGCGCCGTCCACACCACCTCCGCCCAGCAATGATGTATTCGCCGCGTTGACGATCGCGTCGACGTCGAGCGTCGTGATGTCGACGACGCGCGCCTCCAGCGAGCAATGGCCAATGGTGAGCATGGGAAAACCTCCAGATTCGATGCAACAACGATAGGAGGTGGACAGCAAAAGAAACGAGCCGTTCGGCGTTGGCCATTACCGGCTGCGTAAAAGACCTTCAGGCAATTTGCTGCAATGGGTTGCGGGCCGCGAGGCCCGCTTCGGACAACGGCTTCTATTCAGCCTTCGCGTCGCGGCGCAACAGCGCGCTGACGGCATCGCGTGGCGCCACGTTGTTGAACAGCACGTCGCAGACGGCTTCCGTAATCGGCATTTCGATGCCGTGCGACTGCGCGATCGACAGCACGCCCCGCGCGCAGCGCACGCCCTCGGCGACGTGCCCGAGCGCGTTGAGAATATCGTCGAGCGACCGGCCCGTTGCGAGTTGCATACCGACCGTGCGGTTGCGCGACAGATCGCCCGTCGCGGTCAGGATCAGATCGCCCAGACCCGTGAGGCCCGTGAACGTTTCCGCCCGGCCGCCCAGCGCCGCGCCGAGGCGCGACATTTCGGCAAGACCGCGCGTGATCAGCGCTGCGCGTGCGTTCAGCCCGAGACCGAGGCCATCGGCGATGCCCGTGGCGATGGCCAGCACGTTCTTCACGGCGCCGCCCACTTCGACGCCGACCACGTCGTCGCCGCTATAGATACGCATTGCGCCGTGATGGAACGCCGCGACAGTCCGCTCGCGGCATGCCGGCGACGCACTCGCCACCGTCAACGCGACGGGCAACCCCTGCCCCACTTCGCGTGCGAAGCTCGGGCCCGACAGCGTGCCGTTGCTCGCGTGCCCGCTCAACTCTTGAGCTACGACCTGATTCGGCAGCAGTTGCGTGTCAGCCTCGAAGCCCTTGCACAGCCACACGATGTGCGCCGGCACCTTGCCCATGTCGCGCATCGTGCGCAACATGGCGCGCAAGCCCGCGACGGGCGTGGCGACCACGCACAGCGCGTCGTCGGCGAGCGCGTGATCTAACGCGAGATCGAGATTCGCTTCGAAGCGAAGCGCGGACGGCAACGCAACGCCCGCCAGATAGCGGGCGTTTTCATGCGACGTGGAGAGTTCGGCGATGAGCGCGGCGTCGCGCGCCCAGAGCACCGTGTCGTGCCGCGCGGCCAGATGGCCGGCGAGTGCGGTGCCCCATGCACCGGCGCCGAGAACGGCGACCTTCATACCCGGCACCGGCTGCGCGCGTCAGTGATGCGCAGCGCTGCCCGCGCCGGTTTCCTGCGTGGCGATCTGCGCGAGGCGTTGCTCGTACAGTGCCTGGAAGTTGATTTCGGCGAGGTGGATGGGCGGGAAGCCTGCGCGGGTGATCGCGTCGGCGATGTTCGAACGCAGATACGGGAACAGGATGGTCGGGCACGCAATGCCGACGAGCGGATCGATCTGCTCAGCCGGGATGTTGCGGATGTCGAAAATGCCTGCCTGCTTGGCTTCGATCAGGAACGCGACCTTGTCGCTGACCTTGGCCGTCACGGTGCCCGTGACGAGAATTTCGAACACCGTGTCCGCGAGGCGCTCCGCCTTCACGTCGACTTCGACTTCGACCGACGGCATTTCCTGCTCGAGGAAAATAGCCGGCGAATTCGGCTGTTCGAGCGACATGTCCTTCAGGTAGATGCGCTGGATATTGAAGAACGGCTGGTTGTTCTCGTCGGACATGAGTCTCTACTCCCTAAATTTCGTTGCGGCGGACGAATGCCGCCAGATCTCTTTACAAAGCGGGCCGCCCCGAAAGGCGGCATCCAGCCGGCCGGTGCGAACCCGGCCTTGTTTTTTCGCTACCGCACGCCGCTGCCTACGTAACCGGCGCGACGCAAAGGCAAAACCTCAGGCGACGGCTGCCAGCAGCGGCGTCAGACCGCCCGCGCGATCGAGCGCGGACAGATCGTCATAGCCGCCGACGTGCGTGTCGCCGATATAAACCTGCGGCACCGTGCGACGGCCCGTGCGCGTCATCATTTCCTGACGGCGCGCCGGATCCTTGTCGATCAGCACCTTTTCGACGTGATCGACGCCGCGCGACTTTAGTAGACGTTCGGCCATCTGGCAATACGGGCACACCTGCGTGCTGTACATGATCACTTTGTTCACTTCGCAACTCCTTGTTTGACGACGGGCATGCCCGCCTGCTGCCAGGCGTTGACGCCGCCTTCCAGCACGTGCACTTCCGCATAGCCTGCGTCGCGCACAATACGTGCCGCCTTGTTCGACTGCTGTCCGTTCTGGCAGACGAGCAGCACCGGGTTGCTCTTATTTTTCACGAGTTGGGCAACTTTCGCTTGCAACTCGCCAAATTCGACGTGCCGCGCCGACGGCAGGTGCCCACCGGCGTATTCCGCCGCGGAGCGCAGGTCGACGACCACGGCGTTGCGCCGATTGATCAGCTGGGTGGCGGCAGCCGCCGAAAGGCCGCCGCGTCCGCGCCGGGAAATCGACGGCCAGAGGAGCAACGCCCCGGAGATGAGGGCGACAGCGATCAGTACAAGGTTGGTGTAATCGGTGAAAAACTTCACGGAAGATCCGCCGGAAAAAGAGAAGAAATCGGGATAAATCGGAAAGGGCAATCCGACCATTATAAAATAACCGTCTGACGCGATGGCGACCGCCAGCAGAAGGCTGCGGTACCGCCCCGATTCCCGCTTCCTCACTACCGACCGGCAACGACATGTACAAACTCGTTCTCATCCGCCACGGCGAATCGACGTGGAACAAGGAAAACCGCTTCACGGGCTGGGTCGACGTCGACCTGACCGAACAGGGCAACCTCGAAGCGCAGCAGGCAGGCACGCTGCTCAAGGACTCGGGCTATACGTTCGATATCGCCTATACCTCGGTGCTCAAGCGCGCGATCCGCACGCTGTGGCACGTGCAGGACAAGATGGACCTGATGTACCTGCCCGTCGTGCATTCGTGGCGTCTCAACGAGCGCCACTACGGCGCGCTGTCGGGCCTGAACAAGGCCGAGACGGCCGCGAAGTTCGGCGACGAGCAGGTGCTGGTCTGGCGCCGCAGCTACGACACGCCGCCGCCCGCGCTCGAGCCGACCGATTCGCGCACGTCGTACGACGACCCGCGCTACGCGAAGGTGCCGCGCGAGCAGCTGCCGCTCACGGAATGCCTGAAGGACACCGTCGCGCGCGTCATGCCCATCTGGAACGAATCGATCGCGCCCGCGATCAAGTCGGGCCGCAAGGTGCTGATCGCCGCACACGGCAATTCGATCCGCGCGCTGGTCAAGTATCTGGACAACATCTCCGACAACGACATCGTCGGGCTGAACATCCCGAACGGCGTGCCCCTCGTCTATGAACTGGACGAAGACCTGAAGCCGATCAAGCACTACTACCTCGGCGATCAGGAAGCGATCGCGAAGGCGCAGGCCGCTGTCGCGAAGCAGGGTAAGGCAGGCTGATCACGGCCAGTCCAATGATCGTGACCCGCCGCCATGCCGCTGCGGGTCACGGCACGCGCGCTTCGCGCGTGCCGTGCGCTTGCCTGACAGCATTGCCATGTACCCGCCATGCTGGCGCCATCATGCGTCGTCGCGAGATGGCCGGACGTTGCGCTGCGATCCCTACACGCAAGCAATCCATACCGATGCGCACGCAACGGTATCGGCAGTTCAGCCCATGCGTGGCGGCACTTTTGGCGTTGCGGGCGTCCGCCAGCGCACAGTCGCTGCGCAGGACGGCAGCGATCCTTAGAACCTCGCAGCGCGACCGCTGTCGAAACCCGATCACCCATACGTACAGGCCGTGCAAGCGTCAAGTTATACTTGTCCGTCCTTTTTCCTTTGACGCTGCCACGCGCTTCCGACCGCAACACACTCTATGCGAAAGAACCTGAAAAATATCGGCCTTATCGCCGCGGGCCTGGCTACCGGCGTTTTTGCAACCCTGCAACTCAGCGCCTCGGCCCAACAACCCGCATCGGCGACCGCGCCTTTGCCGCTCGATCAGTTGCGACTCTTCGCCGAAGTCTTCGGGCAAATCAAGCATGAGTATGTGGAGCCCGTCGACGACAAGAAGCTGCTGACGGCCGCGATCAAGGGCATGGTGTCGAGCCTCGACCCGCACTCGTCCTATCTCGACAAGACCGACTACGAAGAACTGCAGGAGCAGACCAAGGGCCGCTTCGCGGGCCTCGGCATCGAAATTTCGCAGGAAGACGGCCTCATCAAGGTCATCTCGCCGATCGAAGACACGCCCGCGTTCCGCGCCGGCATCCGTCCGGGCGACCTGATCACCCGCATCAACGACAAGCCCGTGCGCGGCATGACGCTCGACAAGGCCGTCAAGCAGATGCGCGGCGACCCGGGCACGAAGGTCACGCTGACCATCTTCCGCAAGACCGACGACCGCACGTTCCCGCTTACCGTCACGCGCGCGATCATCAAGGTCCAGAGCGTGAAGTCGAAGATTCTCGCGCCGGGCTACGCTTATGTCCGCATCACGAGCTTCCAGGAACGCACGGTGCCCGACCTCGCAGCCAAGCTGCAGGACATCGCGCGCCAGCAGCCGAACCTGAAGGGCCTGATCCTCGACCTGCGCAACAACGGCGGTGGCCTGCTGCAAAGCGCCGTCGGCGTCGCGGGTGCGTTCCTGCCGCCGGATTCCGTCGTCGTGTCGACGAACGGCCAGATTCCGGACTCGAAGCAGGTCTATCGCGACACCTACGACAACTATCGTCTGCCGTCCTTCGACACCGATCCGCTGAAGAACCTGCCGTCCATCTTCAAGACCGTTCCGATGATCGTGCTGACCAACGCGTACTCGGCGTCGGCGTCGGAAATCGTCGCGGGCGCGCTGCAGGATCAGCATCGCGCGCTCATCGTCGGCAAGACGACGTTCGGCAAGGGCTCGGTGCAGACCGTGCGTCCGATGACAGCGGATTCGGCGCTGCGTCTGACCACCGCCTACTACTACACGCCGAGCGGCCGTTCGATCCAGAACAAGGGCATCCGCCCCGACGTTGCAGTGGATCAATACGCGGACGGCGATCCGGATGACGCACTCGTCACGCGCGAAGTCGACTACTCGAATCACCTTGCGAACACGCAAGACCCGAACGAGAAGAAGGAACAGGAACAGCGCGAACAGGAGCGCATGGACCAGTTGCGTCTGCTCGAAGAGCAGAACGACAAGAAGACGCCGGAACAGAAGCAGAAGGATCGTGACCGCAAGCCGGTCGAATTCGGTTCCAACGACGACTTCATGCTGCAACAAGGTCTGAACAAGCTCGAAGGCAAGCCGGTGCAGGAGTCGAAGTCGCTGATGGAGCGGCGTCTCGCGCAGAACAAGCCGGCTCAATCGGCTTCGGCGCCTGTCGCTGTGAAGCCCGCGCTGCCTGCCACGCCGACGGCGTCGAACCCGGCGGCGCCCGCTTCGGCTACGCAGCCCGCTTCGCAACCGGCAGTTCCGGCCAAGTAAGCGTCTGAGCTGTCCCAGTGTCTTCGCGGCCCACGATGCCGCGAAGACACTTTCCTCCGCGCGATTAGAATAACGAGAACCTTGCGCCGTCTCTCTTCACAGCCAGCGCGACACCTACGACACACGCCGCGCCCCGCCATGAACGACGATCAACTCCTGCGCTATTCCCGTCACATCCTCGTCGATGAACTCGGCATCGAGGCTCAGCAACGCTTTCTCGACGCGCACGCCATTGTGGTCGGCGCGGGTGGTCTCGGCTCGCCGGCCGCGATGTATCTGGCGGCGGCGGGCGTCGGCAAGCTGACGCTGGTCGATGCCGATACCGTCGATCTCACCAATCTGCAGCGGCAGATTCTGCATGTGACGAAGTCGGTTGGCCGGTTGAAAGTCGAGTCGGGACGCGACGCGATTGCGCAACTGAATCCGGAAGTCGTTGTTAACGCCGTAGCAGAACGCGTCGACGATGCATGGCTGGACGTCAGCGTGCCGCAAGCGACTGTCGTACTTGACTGCACGGACAACTTTGCGACGCGTCATGCGATCAACCGCGCCTGCGTGAAGCACGGCGTGCCGCTGGTATCGGGCGCGGCGCTGCGCTTCGACGGCCAGATCAGCACGTTCGATTTCCGCAGCGAAGATTCACCGTGCTACGCGTGCGTGTTTCCGGAAGATCAGCCGTTCGAGGAAGTGGCGTGCTCGACGATGGGCGTGTTCGCGCCGACGGTCGGCATTATCGGTGCGATGCAGGCGGCGGAAGCGCTGCGCGTGATCGCGGGCATCGGCGAGCCATTGGTGGGCCGCCTGATGATGCTCGATTCGCTACGGATGGAATGGAACACGATGCGCATCGCGCGCCAGCCGGATTGCCCGGTGTGCGGCGAGCGGCATCGGTCGTAAATCTCGCCACTCGCCTCGCCGAAAGGGAAAGCGCGTCAGGCCTGCGCGACGCGATCCAGCGCCGATTGCACCTCTTCTGGTTCGAACGCCGCGAGCACGTCCGCCACCGGCTTTTCCAGCGTCTTCAGATGCGAGCGCAACACCTCCTGCTTCACGAGCAGCACCTGACTCGGATGCATCGAGAACTCCGTCAGGCCCATGCCGAGCAGCAGACGCGTGAGCGTCGGGTCGCCGGCCATCTCTCCACAGATCGACACCGGCACGCCCGCGCGCTTCGCCTCGCGCAGCGTGAACGCGATCAGATGCAGCACCGCGGGATGCAGCGGATCGTACAGATGCGCGACCGCGTTGTCGGCACGGTCGATTGCAAGCGTGTACTGGATCAGGTCGTTCGTACCGATCGACAGGAAATCGAGTCGCTTCAAAAATAGCGGCAACGCGATTGCTGCTGCCGGAATCTCGATCATCGCGCCGACGCGCACGTTCGGATCGTACGCGAGGCCCGCGTCGTCGAGCTGACGCTTGGCTTCCTGGATCAGGTCCAGCGTCTGGTCGATCTCGCGCGCGTGCGCGAGCATCGGAATCAGGATCTTCACCGTACCGAACGCCGACGCGCGCAAGATCGCGCGCAGCTGCGTGAGGAACATGTGCGGCTCGGACAGGCTATAGCGGATCGCGCGCAGGCCCAGCGCCGGATTGGGCGCCGTCTCGTACTCGTCGCCGATCGAATCGAGCGGCTTGTCCGCGCCAACGTCGATCGTGCGGATCGTCACGGGCATGCCGTTCATCAGTTCGACGGCACGCCGGTACGCGGCGAACTGCTCTTCCTCTTCCGGCATCCCGTCCTTCTGGTTCATGAACAGGAACTCGGTGCGGAACAGGCCAATACCCGTCGCGCCCGCGTCGAGCGCGGCCTGCGCGTCGTCGGGCAGCTCGATGTTCGCGCACAGGTCGATGCGCGTACCGCACACCGTCTGTGTAGGCGAGAACTTCAGGCGCTGCAGCTTGCGCGACTCCAGTGCCTTTTCGCTCTGCCGGTATGAATACTCTTCGAGCACGATAGGCGCCGGATCGACGATCACGATGCCATGATCGCCGTCGACGATGATGAGATCGTCCTGACGGATCAGCGCGCTCGCGTGCTGCACGCCGACCGTTGCGGGAATGCCGAGGCTGCGCGCGACGATCGCCGTATGCGACGTGCGGCCGCCCAGATCCGTGACGAAGCCCTGAAAGGTTTGCCCCTTGAACTGCATCATGTCGGCGGGCGCGATATCGTGCGCGACCACGATCATTTCGTCGCAGCGTCCGTGAATGCCGTTGACGAGCCCGCCCGTCGCGCCCGCCAGCGCCTTCAGCACACGCTCGACGACCTGCTCGATATCGGCCTTGCGCTCGCGCAGGTATTCGTCCTCCACTTCGTCGAAATGGCGCGTGAGACGTTCGAGCTGTTCGGTCAACGCCCACTCGACGTTGTAGCGGCGCGTGCGGATGAGGTCGATGGTTTCCTGAACGAGCATTGCATCGTTCAGGATCATGGTGTGGACGTCGATGAACGCGCCCATTTCGGAGGGCGCGTCGGCGGCGAGATCGGCGCGCAACTCGTCGAGCTCCCGATGCACGAGTGCCTGGGCCGTGCGAAAACGCTCCACCTCGCCCTCGATCTGTGTGGGCTCGATCAGATAGTGGTCGACGTCCAGTGCAGCCGGGGCGATCAGATATGCCCGCCCGATGGCGATACCGCGTGACACGGGAATTCCATGCAGCGTGAACGACACGCGCACCTCCTCTAGTTGTGTGATGCCGCGGCAAACCGCTGCAATGCTCTCAGACCCCGACGACCATTATAAATTCCGTACCGCATATCGTTGCTGTGCAGCGCAGCATCGAATGTCGCAGTAAGCCGCGCGCCGGCGCGAAATCCGGCGGACCAAAAGAAAACGCCGCGACATCGCGCGGCGTCTTGCATGCAGAACGAATGCAGCAGCGGATTTTTTATTGCCCCTCGCCGAATTTGTCGGCGATCAATTTGAGCAGCGCGTCCATCGCGTCTTGCTCGTCGGCGCCTTCCGTTTCGATCACCACCGTGCTGCCGATTCCCGCCGCCAGCATCATCACGCCCATGATGCTCTTCGCGTTGATCCGCCGACCGTTGCGGCTCATCCAGATTTCCGCCTGAAAGTTGGCGGCGAGTTGCGTGAGTTTGGCCGACGCGCGTGCGTGCAGCCCCAGCTTGTTCACGATAGTCGTTTCCTGTTGCAGCATGTGTTGGTCCGATGCGCTGGTGTTGATGTTATCGAGGTAAAGCAGAAATCTTGTGCGCGGTGCTCAGCTGGCGGTCCCGCTGCAGCCGGTGTCGCTGGCTGCCTTGCAGCTTTCGGCGAGCACCTTGTCCGGCGGCGCGACGGGAAGACAATCGTCGGTGTTCGCGACGGCACAGGCGGCAACGGCCGGCGTCGCCGGTCCGACAGCCTGTACGCCTTTGGTCGCGCCCGCCAGCGCCTTGTCGACGAGCACGTCGAGCGGCGTCGCGCGATAGCAGACTGCGCGCACGAGCATCGGCAGATTCACACCTGCCAGCACGCGCACATCGGGAATCGACGCGAGCCGGCACGCGATGTTCGCCGGCGTCGCGCCGAACATGTCCGTCAGCACGAGCGCGCCGTTGTCTTCTCTCAGCCTGTCGATCTCGGCATGCGCGAACGCCACGACCTGGGCGGGATCGCAATCCGCCGACACGTCGATGACGCCGATGCGAGCGGGCAAGCCGCCGTAAATATGAGAGACACACTCGCGAAGCGCGGAGGCGAAGGGAGCGTGCGCAATGATCAGAATGCCTGCCATGTCAGCCTTGCTGCAGAAAACCGCCCGAAAATCGCGGCCGTGCTTCCGTTCCACTGTCCGGCAGCCGAAACAACGGCGCAGACGCGGCGAACAAAGCACGCCATCGAACTCGCCTGAGATCCGACCGCCAAGGGGCCGGATCGCGTGGGCCCTCGCGGGCCGCTTTCAGGGGAGCGGGCATTGTAACAGCCTCATTTTCGCGCTTTCGGCCTTTTCTCGCTTGGCTGGCCATCGCACGAACTTCCATCACGGAACATGGCGACGCACCGCGCCGATTCAACCGACGGCCTTCTCTAGCGCGTCGATGAACATCGCCGCCACGTCGAAGCCCGTCTGATCCATGATCTCGCGGAAACACGTCGGGCTCGTCACGTTCACTTCCGTCAGCCAGTCGCCGATCGCATCCAGCCCGACCAGCAACAGGCCGCGCGCCTTCAGCACCGGCCCGAGCGTTTCGGCGATCTCGCGGTCGCGCGCCGTCAGCGGCTGCGCGACGCCCAGTCCACCTGCCGCGAGGTTGCCGCGTACTTCGTTGCCCTGCGGAATGCGCGCGAGCGAATACGGCACCGGCTCGCCGCCGATCAGCAGAATGCGCTTGTCGCCCGTCTTGATCTCGGGGATGAACTTCTGCGCCATTACCGAACGCGCGCCGTCGTGGCTCAGCATCTCGACGATCGAGCCGAGATTCATGCCGTCCGCCTTCACGCGGAACACGCCCATGCCGCCCATGCCGTCGAGCGGCTTCAGGATCACGTCGCCATGCTCGGCGTGAAACGCGCGCAAACGCGCCGGATCGCGCGTAACGAGCGTCGGCGCGACGAACTGCGAAAACTCGCCGATCGCCATCTTTTCCGAGTGATCGCGGATTGCCTGCGGCTTGTTGAAGATGCGCGCGCCCGCGCGCTCGGCCAATTCGAGCAACCACGTCGACGTCACGTATTCCATGTCGAACGGCGGGTCCTTGCGCATCACCACTGCGCCGAAGCGCGTCAACGCGCGCGCCTCGACGGGTTGCGCTTCAAACCACACATCGCGATGACCGTCCGACTGATCGCCGACGATCTCGAAGCGATACACGTCCGCCTCGACGCCGCTGCCCGTCCACGCCAGATGCTGCGGCTCGCACGCGTACAGCGTATGACCGCGCTTCGCGGCCTCGGCCATCATCGCGTAGGTCGAATCCTTGTAGATCTTGAAGCGGGAAAGCGGGTCGGCGATGAAGAGAATGTCCATGGAGTTCCTGAGGCGCCCTCGCGGGCCACACATTGTTCGTTATAGCGTAAGGCGGAGGCGCTGATGCAGCGCATCCGCCTGCAAATGCTGCCGCGTTCGACGCGGCGGGAGCGTCAGCCTACCGCGAGCGCGCTCTACGCGCTTGCGGGGTGCCTGTCCAGGGTCGAGCGCAACGGCGGGCGCGATCAGACCTGGATCGCCTCGGGATCGGTCTTCTCCAGTTCCACCGACGCCGCCAGCAGCCCCAACCGCCCCACCACACCGTACATGTAGAAGCGGTTCGGCGGCGCTGCGCCCGGTTTCGCATGCGCATCCGGCAGGGCCGTGTGCTCGAAGCCGAGCGGCACGAAGTGCATGCCGGGCGCGTTCAGATTCTGGTCGCGTTCGCGGCTGCCATGCACGCGATAAAAGCCGCCCACCACATACCGGTCAATCATGTACACGACGGGCTCGGCCACTTCCTCGCCGATGCGCTCGAACGTGTAGACGCCTTCCTGCACGATCATGTCATGCACGTCGAGGCCTTCCTTCGTGGTCGACATGCGAGTGCGCTCGCGCTTGGTGAGCGCGGCCACTTCCGACGCGTCATGCACCGTCATCACGCCCATTCCGTACGTGCCCGCGTCCGACTTGATGACGACATACGGCCGTTCCGAAATACCGTACTCGCGATACTTCTTGGCGATCTTCTTCAGCACGCCGTCGATTGCATCGGCGAGCGCTTCCTCGCCCGTACGCGCCTCGAAATCGACGCCTTCGACATGCGCGAAGTACGGATTGATCATCCACGGGTCGATCTCGACCATCTTCGCGAACTTCTTCGCGACGTCGTCATAGCACGAGAAATGGGTGGACTTACGGCGCACGGCCCAGCCCGCGTGCAGCGGCGGCAGCAGATACTGCTCGTGCAGATTTTCGAGCACGGGCGGAATGCCGCTCGACAGGTCGTTGTTCAGCAGAATCGAGCAGGGATCGAAATTCTTCAGCCCGATACGGCGTGCCGATCGCTCCAGCGGCTCCAGCACGATCTTCTGGCCGTCCGACAGCGCGATCGTGACGGGCCCGACGATGCTTTCGTCGAGCGTGCCGAAGCGGACGTTCAGGCCCGCCTGACGCATGATCGTCGCGAGCCGCGCGACATTCTCCAGGTAAAACGCGTTGCGCGTGTGACGCTCGGGAATCACGAGCAGGTTCTTGGCGTCCGGACAGATCTTCTCGATCGACGCCATCGCCGCCTGCACGGCAAGCGGCAGCGTCTCCTGCGGCAGGTTGTTGAACGCGCCGGGGAACAGGTTGGTATCCACGGGCGCGAGCTTGAAACCGGCGTTACGCAGATCGACCGAGCAATAGAACGGCGGCGTGTGCTCCTGCCATTCGAGACGGAACCAGCGTTCGATGGCGGGCGTGGCGTCGAGGATCTTCCGCTCGAGGTCGAGCAGCGGGCCGTTTAACGCCGTGACTAAATGCGGAACCATTGATCACTCGCAGACTGGAGAAAAAAGATTGTAGAGCAAATGCTTTGCCCATTTGGGGGCGCTTTCTCCATTCGCAAGTTATGGGCGGATGCATTCTCCCTATAGGAACGATAGCCGGAAAATCTGCTGTTTGTGAGACAAGATGACTTGGGCGTTTGTCTGCGACGCTGGGATGGGTTTGCCTGGGCTTCTTTGCGGGTATCCGCGCTTTGTTTTTTGGTCCGCTTGGGCTTCTTGCAGGCATCCGCGCTTTGTTTTTGGTCCGCCTGGGCTTCTTGCTGGCATCCGCGCTTTGTTTTTGGTC
>NZ_FNDI01000005.1:151370-399064 GCF_900100565.1 Paraburkholderia steynii
GGGCTTCTTGCAGGCATCCGCGCTTTGTTTTTGGTCTGCCGGGGTTGCCCCTGTGCGGGGCGGCACCTACTTTTCTTTGCCGCCGCAAAGAAAAGTAGGCAAAAGAAAGCGGCTAACACCGCCAACATTTCTCATTGCCTGAGGGCCCCCAACGGGTCTTACGCTTCACACGGCAGCCTTTCTGTTTGCGTGCGTTGCCAACGCTTCGAATAAGCGCCTCACCCACTTCAAACACCCGTACCTGGGCGAGCGGCAGCGAATGTTTTGCGCCGCCCAGGTGGCAAACTGTGTGTAGGTTGTCGCGGCGTATAGCTCGGCGCTCTTACCTGGTGGGACGCGTGCGCTTTCGGTCCGAAGTGTGGCGTGTGGAGTACTACGGCCTACACACAGTTTGCCACCTGGGCGGTCGTGGAATATCTGGCAAGGCGTGCTGCAACGCGGACATATGAAGCGGGTGAGGCGCAGCGCAGGAGCGCTGGCAACGAACGTGGGTCACGTGATTGCCGTGTGGAGCGTAAGACCCGTTTGGGGGCCCTCAGGCAAGAACTAGCACTGGCGGTGTGAGCCGCTTTCTTTTGCCTACTTTTCTTTGCGGCGGCAAAGAAAAGTAGGTGCCGCCCCGCACAGGGGCAACGCGTGAAGTACGAAGGCATAGCGCGGATGCCAGCGCAGCGGCAGCGGCAAAAAAACCAGAAAAAAGCCCGCCATGAAGGCGGGCCAAAGTCGCTGCGCTTGTACCTTTTTCGTACCTTTCGTGACCCCGTCGCCGGGGAAAACCGGGTTTGCTGGACCTGTTACTCGACGTGTTCGCCGTGCAGGATCACGTCCAGACCTTCGCGTTCTTCTTCTTCCGTCACGCGCAGGCCGATCGTCACGTCGATGATCTTCAGCAGGATGAAGCTGATCACGCCGCTGTAGATGAGCGTCGTCAGCACGCCCTTTGCCTGCAGGATGACGCTGCCGTCCGCGCCGCCGATGTCCTTGACGGCAAACACGCCCGTCAGCAATGCGCCCACGATACCGCCGATGCAATGCACGCCGAACGCGTCGAGCGAATCGTCGTAACCCATCTTGTGCTTGAGCCACGTTGCCGACCAGAAGCAGACCACGCCTGCGATCAGACCGATCGCCAGCGCGCCGCCGACACCCACGAAACCCGAAGCCGGCGTAATCGCAACCAGACCAGCCACTGCGCCCGACACGATACCGAGCACCGACGGCTTACCCTTGGCGATCCATTCAGCGAACATCCAGCCGAGTGCAGCCATGGCCGTTGCAACTTGCGTCGTCATCATCGCGAAACCGGCACGGCCGTCAGCGGCGACTGCCGAACCCGCGTTGAAGCCGAACCAGCCCACCCACAGCATCGAGGCGCCGATCATCGTCAGCACGAGGTTGTGCGGTGCCATCGAGTCCTTGCCGTAGCCCGTACGCTTGCCGAGCACGAGACAGCAGACCAGACCCGCGATACCTGCGTTGATATGCACCACCGTGCCGCCCGCGAAATCGAGGATGCCTGCGCTAGCCAGCCAGCCCGTCGGTTCCCAGACCATGTGCGCGATCGGCGAGTAGACGATGATCGACCACAGCGTCATGAAAATCAGCATCGCGGAGAACTTCATACGGTCGGCGAATGCGCCCGTAATCAGTGCCGGCGTGATGATCGCGAACGTCATCTGATAGACGAAGTAGACCGATTCCGGAATCGTCGACGCGAGGTGGCTGACCGTCAGCGTCGTCGCCTTGTCGCCCTTGATGTAGGTCATGCCCGACATGAACACGCGCGAGAAGCCGCCGATGAACGAGCCGCCCGGCGTGAACGCGAGGCTGTAGCCGACCACGGTCCAGATCACCGTGACGATGCAGGTGATCGCGAAGCTCTGCATCACCGTGGCAAGCACGTTCTTCTTGCGGACCATGCCGGCGTAGAAGAGCGCGAGACCAGGGATCGTCATGAACAGCACGAGCGCGGTGGAGGTCAGCATCCAGGCGGTGTCGCCCGAGCTGATCTTCGACGAATCGACCGAGAACGGCGCGGTCGGCGCAGCCGGTGCGGCGTCCGACGCGGCAGCTGCTGCCGATGCGTCAGCGGGTGCGCTGGCGGCGGGTGCGGCCGAAGCGTCGGCAGCAGGGGCGCTCGCAGCGGGCGCAGCAGGCGCGCTCGCCGTCGTGTCCGGGGCGGAAGCCGCGGCGGGAGCCGACGCGTCGTCCGCGAGGGCAGCGCCGATGCCGACCGTCAGCAGCGAGCCGGCCATCATCAGGGACATCAATAATTTACGCATCTTCAGTTTCCTCTTGTCGCTGTTTTTTACAGTGCGTCCGCGCCGGTCTCGCCGGTGCGAATCCGAATCACCTGTTCGATCGGCGTGACGAAAATCTTGCCGTCGCCGATCTTGCCCGTACGCGCCGCGCGCTCGAGGGCTTCGATCGCCTGGTCGACGATGTCGTCCGACACCGCAGCCTCGATCTTCACCTTCGGCAGAAAGTCGACGACGTACTCGGCTCCCCGATACAACTCCGTATGGCCCTTCTGACGACCAAATCCTTTGACTTCCGTCACCGTGATCCCCGAGACGCCGATCGCCGACAGGGCTTCGCGCGCCTCATCGAGCTTGAAAGGCTTGATGATTGCGGTAATGAGTTTCATGAAATCCTCGCTGTAGTGACTCAACCCGTTTGCGTGACTTGCATTTGCCTTGCGCCCTGCTTTCGGCAACTCCCCCGAAACCCCTAGCAATGGCGCTTCTCCAGACGGCGTCCCGCCGGTGCGCGGGGCAGTAACAGCAACGTCCATGCCATGTTTGTGGCAGACTCCCGCCGGCGCTTGTGGCATAAGGCTTTGCGCGTTTTCTTGTCCGGATGGCCAGTTCAGGCCGGGCACGCTGGCGCGCTATCGGGATCGTTGCTAGAGTGTTTGCAGGCTTGGACAACAGGCGTGCGCACCAAAGGCGCCCATGCTGTAGCGGGCGACCGGGGAACATGCACCAGAAACGATCATTCAGTGTTACGAGGCACGCGCGTAACATCACATGCACATTTTTCGTGCAATTAAGGGGAATGAAATGAAACAACCAAACGACGTCTTCAATGACTTTCAGGCCAAGGTTTCCGAGTTATTCAAAAACTCGCCGGCCAAAGATGTCGAACGCAATGTGCGCGCAATGCTGTCGCAAGGCTTTTCGAAGCTCGACCTGGTGACGCGCGAGGAATTCGACACGCAGACGCAGGTGCTCGTGCGCACCCGCGCGCGGCTCGAAGAGCTGGAGCGGCGCGTCGCCGAACTCGAGCAGAAGCTGCCCGTGAGCCAATCGTCCTGAGCACACCCTTCTGATCTGAACATCACAGGCAAGCGGCCCGTGACGTCATTAGCGCTTTAAGGTGAACGCGCCCCGCGGGCGCGTCGGGACGGGAGACAACATGTCGCTTGCCGTGGTGCGCAGTCGCGCGCCGGCCGCTGGCCGCGCGCCCGAAGTTACCGTCGAGGTTCACCTCGCCAACGGACTTCCCTCTTTTTCCATCGTCGGACTGCCCGATCTCGAAGTGCGCGAGAGCCGCGAGCGCGTGCGCGCTGCGCTGCTCAATTGCGGCCTCGACTTTCCCGTGCGACGGATCACGGTCAATCTGGCGCCCGCCGATCTTCCGAAGGAATCCGGTCGTTTCGATCTGCCCATCGCGCTCGGCATTCTCGCCGCGAGCGGGCAGATTCCGGTTGAGTCGCTTGCGCATCGGGAATTTGCTGGAGAACTCTCGCTGACGGGCGCGCTGCGTCCGATGCGCGGCGCGTTCGCGATGGCGTGCGGTACGGCGCGCGGCCATCAGTCCTATCCTGAAGCTTCATCCGATACGCCGGAAGACGCCGCGAGCGGCCGCTCGCCGGAACTCTATCTGCCGCTTGCCAGCGCAAAAGAGGCGGCGCTCGTGCCCGGCGTCGCCGTGTACGGCGCGGCCGATCTGCCGTCGCTGTGCGCGCATCTGGCGGGCGAAGCGGACGCGCGGCTTTACCCCATCGAGGCGGCGACCTTATCCGACGATGCGCGGGTCGCGCCGCCCGACATGGCCGACGTCATCGGCCAGCGCGGCGCCCGGCGCGCGCTCGAAGTGGCGGCGGCGGGCGGCCACCACATGCTGATGATCGGCCCGCCAGGCGCGGGCAAATCGATGCTCGCGGCGCGCCTGCCCGGCGTTTTGCCGTCAATGACCGACGACGAAGCGCTGACATCCGCCGCGCTGCTTTCGGCGAGCGCGATTGGATTCACGCCTGCGCAGTGGCGGCAAAGGCCGTTTCGCGCCCCTCACCATTCGTCGAGCGCGGCAGCGCTGGTCGGCGGGCGCAATCCGCCGCAGCCGGGCGAGATCACGCTCGCGCATCTCGGCGTGCTGTTTCTCGACGAACTCTCGGAATTTGACCGGCATGTGCTCGAAAATCTGCGCGAGCCGCTGGAGAACGGCCGCATCACGATTTCGCGCGCCGCACTCCAGGCCGATTTTCCGGCCGCATGCCAGCTGATCGCCGCGATGAACCCGTGTCCGTGCGGCTGGCGCGGCGACCCAGGCGGGCGTTGCCGGTGTACGCCGGAAGTGGCCGCGCGCTATATGCGCAAACTGTCGGGGCCGCTGCTGGATCGCATTGATATTCAGATCGAGATTCCTGCGCTGTCGCCGGTGGAACTGTCGGCTCGCTCGACGGCTTCCGGCGAACCAAGCGCGCCGATCGCGCAACGGGTCGAGGCCGCGCGCGAGCGCCAACTGCGGCGGCAAGGCAAGACGAACCGCGAACTCAGCGGCCGGGAAGTCGACGCCGTCTGTCGGCCCGACGACGATGGCGAGCGTCTGCTGCGCGAAGCGGGCGAGCGCTTTGGCTGGTCAGCGCGCGCTTACTACCGCGTGCTGAAAGTGGCGAGAACCATCGCCGATCTGGCTGGTAAGGATGTGCCGAACGCCGCGCAGGTCTCCGAAGCGGTTCAGTATCGGCGGGCGTTCGGTGCCCAGTAAATGCTGCAGACGACAAAAAATGCATGTCAAGACTTGACTTATGCACATTTGCGCCTGCGCGATAGATTTTGATACAACTGAAAGCCTGTTGTGAGGCATCTCGCGAATGCCTTTGATTTTATTGGCTTTTTCAAAATGCCAAGATTCAGGGCAAACTGGCAACCTGCCCGTCCGATGGGCATTTGCGGCCTACCGCACAGAGTTACTAACAAAGTTATCCACAGATCCTGTGGGTAACAAAAAAAGTCCCGTGTAAACGCAAGATTAGCGAAGATTTTTGCGAAGGAACATTCACTTGGAACGGTGCGCCGCAGCGAAGCGTATGACCCCAAATCAGTAAAGTTTGAACGATCCGAAGAATTGCTCAACTTGTTCCGGCGGCGGTTCCTTGCTCGCGATCACGGCCGCCTGATACACATGCCGCCCCTTCGCGACCAGGCGCGCGTGCATGATGCGCGTTTCCTGGTTCGGCCCCGCCTTGCCGCTGAAGGTCATTTCCAGTCCCTGCACCTGGCCGCCCGCCGCGAGCGGAATCGCCGCCACGTGGGCATCGGGCGCTGAGCCGAGGTTGTGCGCGAGGCCCGAGCGCAGATAGTCAAGCGCAGTGCGCTGCACCTGTGGATCGTCGCTCGGCAGCATCACGGTGCCCACGGCGAATACCGCGTGATCCGCCTCTGCAATCTGCATCGACATATTCATCGGCGTGCCGCCGATGTCGATCTGCCGCTGGTCGGTGGTCGGCTTGGCGGGCAAGTCGACCGTGTAGCCGTTGTCGTTATTCATGATCGTGCGCCAGTCATAGGTCGGCGAGCAGGCGGCCAGCAGCCAGCCGGCGGACGCGACGACGACGGCCTTTGCTATCAGCGAACGGAAGGGGACAGATGACAGACCACGACGACGGACGAACGAACGGAGAGCGGAACGGAGCATGACGCGGCGAATGGAATCTACGTGACGGAAAGCATCATTATCGGACGTTATTCGCGGCTTAACCGCGCCGCCAACTGCGTCACAAGATTGCCGGTACAATATGAGACAAGTATCCGGGGCGCCCGGTTTCCGCTGCTGTTCTCGCAGCGTTCAAGCGCCTCAAGACGTGTGTTCCACGCGTTCTCCCGAGGTCTGTTCATGAGCCAAACCAACGTTTCCCGGCGTTCGAGCCCGATTCGCTACATCGCTGCCGCCGTCGTCGCTGGCGCGATCGCTGTGGCGGGCTACTTCGCGTTCGGCAGCCAGCAGCACGTGCCCGACGCGACGTTCACGCTGCTTTCCGGCCAGAAAGTGTCGACGGCCGATCTGAAAGGCAAGGTCTATCTCGTCAACTTCTGGGCGACGAGTTGCGACACCTGCATGAAGGAAATGCCGCAGATGGTCCAGACGTACAACCGCTTCAAGGACAAAGGGCTCGAGTTCGTCGCGGTCGCGATGAGCTACGACGCGCCGATGTACGTGACCAACTACACGGAAACACGCCGTCTGCCGTTCAAGGTCGCGATGGACGACGGTTCGGCTGCCAAGCAGTTCGGCAACGTCCAGCTCACGCCGACCACGTTCGTGATCGACCGCAACGGCAAGGTGCTCAAGCGCTATGTTGGCGAGCCGCAGTTCGCGGAACTCGATCAGTTGCTGACCAAGGCGCTCGGTTCGACCTGACCTGATCGCCTGAAGGTCGCTCTACCACGGCGGGCGTCGCGCTGACATCTTCATAGCGCAACCCGCCGTCGGCAGTACCTCAAATCTGCCTCACCTCTCGCTTTCCCCACGCGCCGCCAGGCCATAACGCTTGATCTTCTCGTAAAGCGTCGCCTTGCCGACCTGCAGCCTGTCCGCGGCCACCGCGACGGCACCGCCCGTCTGCTCCAGCGCTTCCGCGATCACCGCACGCTCGAACTGCTCGACGCGCTCCTTCAAAGGTTGCGTGATCGACGTCAGCGCATCGTCGACGGGGGCCGAGACGGTATCGTCGCCGACGCCCAGCACGAAGCGATCCGCCGCGTTGCGCAACTCGCGCACGTTGCCCGGCCATTCGCGCTGCATCAGGTTCGTGCGCTGACGATCGGTGAGTATCGGCGCGGGACGCTGATAGCGCACGGCTGCGTCGAGCAGGAAATGCTCGAACAGCGGCACGATGTCTTCGCGCCGCTCCGACAGCGGCGGCAGCGCGATCGTCACGACGTTGAGCCGATACAGCAGATCGCGCCGGAACGTGCCCGCCGCGACATGCTCGACCATGTCGCCCTTCGCCGCCGCAACGATGCGGCAATCGACGCGTATCGGCTGGTTCGATCCGAGCCGCTCCAGCACGCCGTCCTGCAACACGCGCAGCAGCTTGACCTGCAACGCGAGCGGCATGCTTTCGATCTCATCGAGAAAGAGCGTGCCGCCCGAAGCATGTTCGAGCTTGCCGATGCGCCGCTTTGCCGCACCCGTAAACGCGCCGGGCTCGTAGCCGAACATCTCCGACTCGAACATCGGCTCCGGCAGCGCGCCGCAGTTCACCGCGAGAAAAGGCTTGTCCCGGCGCGGCGACAGTTCGTGCAAGCTGCGTGCGATCAGTTCCTTGCCCGCGCCTGTATCGCCGTTGATCAGCACCGACGCATCCGTCGGCGCGACGTTCGCGATCAGCTTGCGCACCTGCTCGATGGCGAGACTGCGCCCGATGATGCGCGGCGCGAGCGTCCCTTGTTCCGCCAGTTCGCGGCGCAGCGCGAGGTTTTCGAGCACCAGCGTGCGGCGCTCCAGCGCGCGGCGTACGGTTTCGATCAGCCGCTCGGAAGGGAACGGCTTTTCGATGAAGTCGTACGCGCCGTCGCGCATCGCCTGCACGGCCATCGAAATATCGCCGTGACCCGTGACGAGAATGATGGGCACGTCGGGCGCGCGCTCGCGGCATTGCGCGAGCAGATCGAGGCCGCTTGCGCCCGGCAGGCGGATATCGCTGACGATTACGCCGGAAAACTCCGCGTTGATCAGCTTCGCCGCCGATTCCACCGACGCATGCCCGACCACTTCGAACCCTGCGAGTTGCAGGCTTTGCACGCTCGCGCGCCGCACGAGTTCGTCGTCTTCGATATAGAGGACCTGCAAGCCCTTGTTCATTGTGTTTCCTACGCCTTGAATACGCTTTGAATCACGAGCCCGTCGTGACGGAGCCCGCGATATCGGTTGCCTGTGCCCGCGCGCGGCGCAGCGTCAGCATGAACTCGGCGCCGCCTTGCGCGTTGTTGCGCGCGATGAGCGAGCCGCCGCAATCACGTGCAATCGACGAACAGATTGCCAGACCCAGCCCCAGCCCCTGGCCCATTTCCTTCGTCGTGAAGAACGGCTCGAAAAGACGCGGCAACACATCGTCGGGAATGCCTGGACCATTGTCGCTCACGATGATCGCAAGCGATTCCTGCGACGTTTGCACGTCGATCGCAATGCGCGGCGCAGGCATACCTGCCACCGCATCAAGCGCGTTGCCGAGCAGATTGATCAGCACCTGTTCGAGCCGCAGATCGTCGCAATGCGCGACGAACCTGGGATCGTCGCTGTCGAGATTGAAGCGAACGGGCGCCGCGCCCTCGTCGACCAACGATACCTCGACCGTCACGCCCTGCAAGCGTTTCTGCAGCAGCGCCAGCACATTGCGCAGCGCGCGCGCCACGCCTGCGCGCGCGTTGCGAGGCCGCGCTCGGCCGACGAAGAGCTTCAGTTGATTCGTGATCTTGCCCATGCGCTCGGTGAGCGCGGCGATCGCTTCGAGGTTTTCCTTCGCCGATTCATGGTCGCCACGTTCGAGAAACACACGCGTGTTGTCAGAGAAGCCGCGCAATGCGGCAAGCGGCTGGTTCAACTCATGTGTGATGCCCGCCGCCATCTGCCCGAGCGCGGCGAGCTTGCTCGCCTGAATCAGTTCGTCGTGTGCGGCGCGCAACTCCTGCTCGGCGCGCGTGCGCTCACTCACTTCCTTCGTCAACTGCTCGTTCGCCTGCGACAGGTCGGCCGTGCGTTCGGCCACGCGCTGGTTGAGTTCCGCATACGCCTTCTGCAACAGCGCGCGACTGCGCATCACTTCGCGCACGCGCGCGCGGCGCATACGCCAATAGAACAGCAGCAGACATAGCGAGACATAGCCGAAGCCCGTCACGATCGTTGCGTAACGCGCGTCGGCGTTGACGGGATCGATGGGCGCCATCGTGATGAGACGCCAGTCCGGCTCGCCGAGCATGCGCTGCGATGCCAGGAAACGCGGCGCCGCATAGTTTCCGCTGCGCCCACCGCCGATGCGTACGATCTGCGCACCGCCTTCGAGCGTGCGCACCACCGACATCGGCAGCGGCGCGATCGGCTGGCGTGCGTACTGGCGCGTGTCGAAGATCGACGCGATCACGTCGCTGGTTAGCGGCTTGACCGTGTGGTACTTCCACGCAGGCACCGACGACAGAAAGATCACGCCGTGATCGTCGGTGACGATGAGCGGCTCCGACGCGTCCGCGCCCTGGAACCATTCGAGATTCAGCTTGACGACCGCCACACCGACGATCTTGCCGTCGCGGCGCACCGGTTGCGAGATGTAGTAGCCCGGATCGAGCGAAGTCGTGCCGATGCCGAAGAAACGCCCGACCTTGCCCTTCACCGCCTCGACGAAATACGGCCGGAACAGATACTCCTGGCCGATGAAGCTGTCAGGCTGATTCCAGTTGCTCGCCGCCACGCAGCGGCCCGATGCCGTGACGATGTACGCGACATTCGCACGGGCACGGCGATTGAGGTCTTCGAGATATTGATTGGCGCGCGCGACGTTGTCCGCATCCGGCGACGCGAGCGCGTCTTGCACGATGGGATGTTCGCCGAGCAGATAGGGGAGCGACTCGTAGCGTTCGAGCGTGCTCTTGAGGGCGGCTGTGGTGCGGTCGGCGCGCACGGCGGCGTTGCGCCGCAGCGTATCGATGCCGTGCTGCCACGTGATGGTCCACGTGAGTCCGCAGGCCGCCACGAGCCCGGCGACGAGCGCGAACAGGATCAACAGGCGGCGCGTCACGATGGCGGGAGTCGTTTGATGAGGATCGCCTATTGTGTCATACCCGTCCTCCTCGCCGGGCGCGTCGAACTCGTCGAGCGCTTCGGTTGCCGCACGCGCTTGCGTCTGCGCGGACGGCGCCTGCGTTGCATGCGGCGCCGCGCCATGTTGCCGCGGCGCCGCTTTCATGGCTCAGACCTCAGCCGCTTCGCTAACCGACACATCGCGGCGCATCTCGCTACGCAGCTTCGCACGGTCCAGTTCCTTTTCCCAGGCCGACACGACGATCGTCGCCACACCGTTGCCGACGATGTTCGTCAGCGCGCGGCATTCGCTCATGAAGCGGTCGATACCGAGGATCAGCACCATGCCCGACAGCGGAATGGTCGGCACGACGGCGAGCGTTGCGGCGAGCGTGATGAAGCCTGCGCCCGTCACGCCGCTTGCGCCCTTCGACGTCAGCATCGTCACCGCGAGCAGCGTCAGCTGCTGGCCCCACGTGAGGTCGGTGTTGGTTGCCTGCGCGATGAAGAGCACTGCCATCGTCATGTAGATGTTCGTGCCATCGAGGTTGAACGAGTAGCCCGTCGGCACGACGAGGCCCACCACCGAGCGCGAGCAGCCGAGCTTTTCGAGCTTCAGCATCAGTTGCGGCAATGCGGCTTCCGACGAACTCGTGCCCAGCACGATCAGCATCTCTTCCTTGATGTACGCGACGAAGCGCAAGATGTTGAAGCCGACCATGCGCGCGATGATACCGAGCACCACGACCACGAACACGATCGACGTCAGATAGAACGTGCCGATCAGCTTGAGCATCGGAACCAGCGAGCCGATGCCGTACTTGCCGATCGTGAACGCCATCGCGCCGAACGCGCCGATCGGCGCCAGCTTCGTGATGATCTTCACGATGCCGAACAGGATGTGCGACAGGCTTTCGATGAAGTTCACCACCGGCTTGCCCTTGTCGCCCGCCGTTGCCAGCACTGCGCCGAACAGCAGCGCGATCAGCAGGATCTGCAGGATTTCACCCTGCGCGAACGCCGACGACAGCGTGTCCGGAATGATGTGCATGAAGAAATCGACGGTCGTCTGGCCGTGCGCCTTCGCGGCGTACGACGCAACTGCCTTGCCGTCGAGCGTGGCCGGGTCGATGTTGAAGCCGACACCCGGCTTCAACAGGTGCGTGGCCGCGAGGCCGAGCACCAGTGCGAACGTCGACACGATTTCGAAGTACAGCAGCGCCTTGCCGCCGACGCGACCGACCTTCTTCATGTCTTCCATGCCCGCGATGCCCGTCACCACGGTGCAGAAGATGATCGGGCCGATCACCATCTTGATGAGCTTGATGAACCCATCGCCGAGCGGCTTCATGTCGGTGGCGAGCGCGGGATAGAAGTGCCCCAGCGCAATGCCGATGATGATCGCGACGATCACCTGCACGTAGAGGACTTTATAGAAAGGTTTCTTCACGATGGTGTTCCTGCAATGGAGTAAGGCTTGGGTGGACCGGAGGCTGGCCACGCATCGCATGGACGAACGAATTGACGTGCGTCGTGCGCGCAGACAGAGCCGCGAACAGACGACGAAATCAGAGGGACCAGAACAGGAACTTGGGCATCGTTGTCTCCATGCGTTGTAGTTGACGGGCCTTTGCAGCCGCGCTTTCTTTTTGCAAGGTCGATGCCAGCGTACAACATGCGCTTAGCGCGTTGATTTTTAAGACACTTTGGGAACGCTGAGGTTGGTAGACTTCCGGGTTTCCGGAAATCCGGAATCCGGGCGTCCGGAATCCCGAACGCCCTTGCTCGGCAAACCCAGGGCTAACCCTGAACGCCTTCTTCGAGCACCAACAGGTTCTCATGCGAGAAACCGAGCGCCACCGGCTGACCGCGTTCGGGCAAACGACGGTTCGGATCGTTGAAGACGTCGAGCGAAATCACCTCGTCTTTCACGCGTGTCCGGATGCGCACGATCGCGCCGAGAAAGCTCACGTCTTCGACCGTCGCCGTCAGCGTGTTGCGGCCCGCGACGGGCGGTTCCAGCACGATCGCCTCGGGACGCAGCGCGAGCATCCTCTTCTTGCCGGTATCGTCGGCGGGCAGCGCCTGCGTGGTGTGCAATTCCTGGCCGTCGACGGCCATGCGGCCTGTGGACGGATCAACCACATGCCCCGACAGAATATTCAGCGTGCCGACGAACGACGCAACGAAACGCGTGCGCGGAAAGTTGTAGATTTCGAGCGGCGTGCCGACCTGCTCGACGCGGCCTTCGTTCATCACGACGATACGGTCGGAAATCGACAGCGCTTCTTCCTGATCGTGCGTGACGAAGATCGACGTGATGCCGAGTTCACGCTGCAGCGCGCGAATGTCCTGGCGCAGCGAAATGCGGATCTTCGCGTCGAGGGCCGACAGCGGCTCGTCGAGCAACAGCACTTGCGGCTTGCCCGCGAGCGCGCGCGCCAGCGCGACACGCTGCTGCTGACCGCCCGACAGTTGCCACGGATACCGCTCGCCCAGATGCGGCAGCTTGATCAGTTGCAGCATTTCGTCGACGCGCTGCTTGATCTCGCTTTGAGGACGATGCGCGATCTTCAGCCCAAAGCCGATGTTGTCCGCGACCGTCATGTTCGGAAACAGCGCATACGACTGAAACACCATGCCGACCTTGCGCTGGCGCGTACGCAGGTGCGTGACGTCGCGGCCGTCGAGCCGGATCGTGCCGCGCGTCGGCGATTCGAAGCCGGCGATCATGCGCAGCACCGTCGTCTTGCCGCAACCCGACGGTCCGAGGAACGTGATGAACTCGCCGCGCTCGATCTTCATGTCGAAGTGATGCAGCGCCGTGTTCGCGCCGAACGTCTTGTGCAGGTTGTCGATTTCAAGAAATGCCATGACGATGCCTCAATTCAACATCAGGGTTTTTGCGCGGCGAGCGTGCGCGCGGAGCCGAACACCTGTATCAGTCCCATCGACGCCCACGTGACCGCGAACGCGATGATCGCGAGCGCCGACGGCTCGTACGCGCGGTTCGCGCCGATCAGCTGCAGATACGGGCCGAACGCCGGCCGGTCCAGCAGACTCGCAAGCGTGAACTCTCCGATCACGACCGCAAAGGTGAGAAACGCGCCCGACAGAATGCCTGAGCGGATATTCGGAAAGATCACCTTGAAGAGAATGGTCGGCCAGTTCGCGCCGAGGCATTCGGCCGCTTCCGTCAGCGAGCGGATATCGACGGCACGCAGGCCTGCATCGACCGCGCGGTACATGTACGGCAACGACAGCGTCACGTAGCCGAACACGAGCAGCAGATCGGTCGCGCGTTCGTTCGCGGTGAGCGGCAGAATCGAACTGCTGTTGTAGATGCGCAGATAGCCGAACACGATCACGATGGCAGGCACGACGAGCGGCAGCAGTGTGATGAACTCGACGATGCCGCGCAGCTTCGGCAGGCGCAGTTGCACCCAGTACGCCGTCGGCACGACGAGCAGCACGCCGACGACGATCGTCAGCAGCGCCATCAGAATCGAGTAACCGAACGATGCCTGAAAATGCGGGTCGCCAAGCACCACTTTGTACGCATCGAAGCTGTATGTGCCGCGCCGCATGCGCAGACTGAATTCGAAGGTCGCGATCAGCGGAATCAAAAAGTACAGGGAGCCGACGATCATCGCCGTCCATGCGCCCACGCGCGATTGCCTGTTCATCGGCGGCCCCTTTCAACGCGCGAACGCAGCCAGATATAGCCGCCATTCGACAGCCCCGTCACGAGAATCATGCCGAGCGCGAGCGCATACCCGAGGTTCTGGTTGTGCAGCACGTCGCCGCGAATCTGCGCGTACAGCAGAATCGTCACGATGTTAAGTGAGCTGCCCGTCAACGCATACGCCGTCGCCACCGCGCCGAACGAGTTCGCGAACAGCAGCAGCGTCGCGCCGAGCACGCTCGGCCACAGCACGGGCAACGCGACATGACGCCAATACTGATAAGCCGTGCCACCGAGGCAATCGCACGCCTCGCGCCATTCGCGCTTCAGGCCGTCGAGTGCGGGCGTGATGATCAGCACCA
Source organism: Paraburkholderia steynii (assembly GCF_900100565.1). Lineage (NCBI taxonomy): Bacteria > Pseudomonadati > Pseudomonadota > Betaproteobacteria > Burkholderiales > Burkholderiaceae > Paraburkholderia > Paraburkholderia steynii. The sequence continues at coordinate 165,438 of NZ_FNDI01000005.1, forward strand.
TCAACGGAATCTGGAAATACAGGTAAGTGATCGTCAGGCCCCAGAAGCTCAGGATGCTGAAGCCCGTCGAATAGAGATTGATGTCCGCGTACTTCTTCAGCAGCACGGTCACGAGACCGACGCGCCCCAATGTGCAGATGAACGCGAACGCGAGCGGCACGCCCGCAAAGTTCGAGGCGACGCCGGAGAACGTCATCAGCGTCGGTCGAATCCAGCCTGGCAGCTTGCCATGCACGGCCGCCCACGCGAGCAGCGAGCCGAGCACCGCGCCGCCGAATGCCGAAGCCGCACTGACCTTGAAGCTGATCCAGTAGGCGTCCATCACGCCTTCCTGGAACAGCTCGCGCATGTTGGCGAACGTGAAGTGGCCTTGCGCGTCCTGGAACGCGCCGACCATCAGGAAGCCCGTCGGCAGAATCAGAAACAGCAGCGCGAAGATGAAGAACGGCAGCACGCCGATCCATGTCCAGACAGGCGACGTCCGGCCCGGGCCGTCGACCTTCGGCGCTGGTTGCGGCACAGACGGAACCAGCAGGTCCGCCTGACCGCCCGGCCCGGCTCCCGATGAAGCGCTCATAACTCACCCTCGAACAAACTCAACCGCTTCGTCTCGCCGTTCCATCCGGCGCGCGATGCGGACCGAAAGCGCGGCCCGCATCGCATCATGCAGCGCTTACTTGACGTTCGCGCCGACCACGGAGTCCCACTGCTTCGTCACGACTTCCTTCGTCGCGTCCTGCTGCTGCAGTGTCGGGAACACCGCGTTCTTGTATGCCGATGCGGGCGGCAGCTTGTCGAGCAGCGCCTGCGGCACCTTCTTCTGCGACACCAGCTCGTTGTAGCGGATCGGGTGGCAATAGCCCGTCAGCCAGCCGATCTGGCCTTCGTCCGAGTACAGGTATTCCAGCCACAGCTTCGCGGCGTTCGGATGCGGCGCGTAGGCGCTGATAGCCTGCACATAGACGCCAGCAACCACGCCCGTCTTCGGCACGACCACCTGCACCTTCGGATTGCCCTTCAGCGTGTCGCGATCCGCGAGTGCGTTGTAGTCCCAGCGCACGATGATGGGCGTCGTGCCTTGCGCGAGCGATGCGGCCTTGCCGATCACGGGTACGAAGTTGCCGTTCTTGTTCAGATCGGCGAAGTACTTGAGGCCGGCTTGCGCGGCCTTGCTCGCATCGCCCTTGGCAGCGGAAAGACCGGCGGCGTACACGCCCTGGATTGCCTGGTTCGCCGAGCGCGGATCGCCCGCGAGCGACACGGCGTTCTTGTAGTCGGACTTTTGCAGATCGGCCCAGTCGGTCGGGACCTTGTCGATCATGTCGGCGTTCACTTCGAACGACAGCACGCCGTAATAGTCGCCCGTCCAGTAGCCTTCAGGGTCCTTGTTCTCGTTCGCGATCGACTTCCACGTCGACACCTTGTATGGCTGCAGCAAACCTTGCGCCTTTGCCGCCGGACCGAACGACAGACCCACGTCGATCACGTCGGGCGCCTGCGGACCCTTGTTGCCCTTGTTCGCCTTGATCGCTTCCACTTCATCGCCCGAACCTGCGTCCGGGTTCAGCTCGTTGACCTTGATGCCGTATTTCTTGGAGAAGTCCGCGATCATCGGACCATAGCCGCACCAGTCATGCGGCAGCGCGATCACGGTCAGCTGTCCTTCCTGCTTCGCCGCTGCGACGAGCGCATCGGGCGGCGCTGCAACGGCATTCCCCGCGGCTGCCACGCCGGCCAGCGCCGACGCCGAAATGAAACAACGCAACGTGGTCGGTTTCATAGTTTTCTCATCCTCTGCCGAAAATTGCTACGTTAGGAAAACTGCATGTCGACGTCTTTCGATGTGCGCGTACGCACGCTTTTGACTTAGTTCACGACGTCCGCGCCGATCATATCGAGGCGATCGGTACAAATCATGTCAACGCCCCACTTCGCCAGTTCACGCGCGCGGGCCGGCTCGTTCACCGTGTACGCGAGCACGCGCAGGCCGGCATCGCGGATCGCGCGGATGTTCTGTTGCGTCAGATGCTTGTGGTCGGCATGCAGCGATACGCAGCCGAGTTCGCGCACGATGGCGAGCCAGTCGTCGGGCAGCGCCTCGAACAACATGCCGCGCGGCAGCGACGGCGCGGCGTCGCGCGCGGCTTTCAATGCTTCGAATGAGAACGAGGACAGGAGCGGCTTCTGCGCGCGCCACAGGTCTTTGGCCGCGAGCGCGACAAGGCGCCCCGTGATTTCGTCGCGGCCAGGACAAGGCTTGATTTCAATGTTCGCTGCAATCGCGTCGACCGCGCAGCGCGCCGCCACTTGTGAGAGCGTCGGCAGGCGTTCGTCTGCGAAGCGCGGATCGAACCAGGCGCCTGCATCGAGCGATGCCAGTTGATGCCATGTATGTTGCGCGGCCGGGCCGTGGCCGCTGGTCGTGCGGTCCAGGTCGTCGTCGTGCAGCAGGAAGATCTGATCGTCGGAAGAGAGCTTCGCGTCGAACTCGATCATCTTGTAGCCGAAGCGCGCGCACATCTCGAAGCCCGCGAGCGTGTTCTCCGGCGCAAGCTTGCCGCCGATGCGATGCGCGACGAGCCGTGGATACGGCCAGTCTGCGATTAATGCCTGATCGATCCCGTTGCCCATCGTGCTTGCCTTCACAAAGATCTGATGGAACTGCGGCCTGCGTGCGCCGATGTATCTTATTCTGAGGATCGCGAATGGATGCTCCTCCATCCGCGAAGCGACGCAAGCCTGTCAATGCACGACATCCCGCTTGCCAGGAACATTGCGCAGCGGATATTTCATTTCGTTTTCGAAAATGCGCTGTTCGCGATGTTTCAAATCGGGCGCGAATGTCTCAAAATGCGAAGGCTAAATACAAATACCCAAAGTTGCAAGCTCCCAAAAAAATACAACCGCAAAGGACACAGGCAACCCATCTGTCATGCATTTTGACATCGCATCGACATAATCCGTTGGTAGTGGTTTATACCGAAACGCGCGCATAGCAAGCGGCGCAACGGGCAGCACGCAAAACGTTAAATACGACCAGGCGAGGGACGATACGCATGTGGCAGGAAGACCGTCATCAACGAATACGCGCGCTGCTCTCGACACTCAAACGCGTGTCGACCGAGCGCATCATGGCGGACCTGGGCGTATCGCGCGAAACCGTGCGGCGCGACCTGCTCGATCTCGAAGCGCTCGGCGAGTTGCGCCGCGTGCATGGCGGCGCGATCAAGCCCGCCGACGAAGCGCCCATCTCCGAACGCGCGCAGGCGCACGTGAAGTCGAAGAAGGCCATTGCGAAGGCGGCGACGGGTGTGGTCGCGAGCGGACAGACGCTTTTCATCGATGCCGGCACGACCACCGCGGCACTCGCCGATGAACTCGCGAAGCTTGCGAACCTGACCATCATCACCAACTCGATCGACGTCGCGATGAAGATGCGCGGCGCGCCGGACAAACGCGAGTCGTCGGCAAACGAAGTCATTTTGCTGGGCGGCTCGATCAGCGACCGTGCGCTATCCACCACGGGCGAGACGACGATTCTCGATATCCAGCGCTATCGCGCGGATTTCGCGCTGCTGTCGCCTGTTGGCGTCGATCCGAAGCACGGCGCGAGCAATTACGATCGCGCGGAAACGGAAGTCGCGCGCGCGATGGTCGCCAATGCGGATAGCGTCGTGATACTCGCGGACTACAGCAAGATCGGCCAGCGCAGCCGCATCGCGTATTGCCCGCCCGAGAAGATCGATCTGCTGATTACCAATCGCAAGGCGACGGAAGTCGCGACGTTCGCGCAGCTCAAGCGCAAAGTGGGCAAGGTGATACTTGCCTGATGTCGCGCGCGTGCCGCGTCAGATTTGCTGCGGCGCGTTCACGGCCGGCACCTCTTCATGCATGCGCTTGCGCAACCGCGTATCGTGCAGCGCACCTGCAGCATCTAGCACCGGGTAAGCGGTCGAACAGAACAGCGAGTTGAGCCGCTTCATATCGCTGATCACGTCGAGGTGCAGCGCGCTCGTTTCGACGCTGCGCAACGTCTGACCCGCGAGCCGGTCGAGATGCTTGTACGAATACGCGCGCTCGAGATCGCGGAAACGCTCCTTCTCCGCAAGCAGCAACTCCGCGCAACGCAGGTCGTTGTTCAGGAACACCGACATGCCCAGTTGCAGGTTGCCGACCAGCCGCGTGTGCAGATCGTCGAGTTCGCTCAAGCCCTCTTCTGAAAACGCGAGCCGGTGCGCAATCTTCTTCTCTTCGATGTCGGTGACGATGCGTTCGATGATGTCGCCCGCATGCTCGAGGTTGATCGTCAGCGCGATGATGTCGGTCCAGCGGCGGCTGTCGGCGTCATCGAGTTGCTCACGTGAAATGCGAGCGAGATAGGTTTTGACCTCGGCATAGAGATGATCGACGTCGTCGTCCATGCGAATCGTGTCGCGCGCCTTGGTCAGATCGTTGTGATGGATTAGATGCGAGACGTTGTCGAGCATCGCCCGCACGATGTCGCCGATGCGCAGCACTTCGCGCGCGGCATTCGACAGCGCGAGCGTGGGCGTGGCAAGTGATGCGGTGTCGAGATGAATCGGACGAAGCTGACCGTTCGGGTCCGGCCGCTCGGGCAGCACGCGGCAGCAAGCCCGCGCGACGGCATCGATGAGCGGCATGCATGCGCAGCAGCGCAGCGTGTTGTAGATCACATGGAAGCCGACTACGGATTCGCGGGGATTGTTGATCAGGACAGGCAAGCCACGCGCGAGCAGCGATGTGAACGGCAGGATCAGCAGCGCGCCCGCGAGCTTGAACGCGAGGCTGCCGAGCGCAAGACGGCGCGCCGCCGTGTTCTGCGCGACCGTGCCCGCCAGCGCGAGCAGTCCGCTGCCGAGGTTCGCGCCGACCACGAGACACAGCGCCACCTTCAGCGAGATCACACCCGACGAAGCTAGCGTCGCCGTCAGCAGCACGGCTGCGAGACTCGAATACGAAATGACAGCGAAAGTCGCGCCGACCAGCGCGTCGAGCATCGTGTCGCCCGTCAATGCGCCGAACATGACGCGCACGCCGGCGCCGTGCATCATCGGCTGCGCGGCTTCGACGATCAGATGCAACGCCAGCAGAATCAGTCCCAGCCCGATTGCCGTGCGGCCGACCTGGCCCAGACGGTTCTGCTTGCGAGAGAGAAAGAGCGGCACGCCGAAGACGATCAGAAACGGCGACAGCCACGACAGATCGAGTGTGAGAATGCGCGCCATCAGCGCCGTGCCGACATCCGCGCCGAGCATGATGGCGAGGCCGCTTGCTAGCGGCAGCATGCCTTGAGCCGCGAACGACGTGACGATCATCGCCGTGGCATTGCTGCTCTGCACGAGACTCGTGACGCCGACACCTGCTGCGAATGCCTTTGCACGGCTATTCGTGCTGCGCGCCAACGCGCGTCGCAGATCGGCGCCCCACACGCGCAGAATGCCGGTGCGCACGATATGCGTGCCCCACACCAGCAACGCGACACCCGACAGCAAGTTCAACAGGATCAACATAGGCACGACGCTTCAGGACTTCCGCGATCGCCCGGAAAGCATGCGTCGTTGTTGCGGGACGCAGGCGTCCGGATCTCTTGATGACTAGTGTTGCATAGATTTGCGTTGTTGTAGTTTTGTGTGTTTTGGTTTTTTGTGGCATTTGCAACAGATGGGGGCTGCGCGGGCTTGTGTTGTTTGTTGTGGCGCGCACACTTTTGGTGGTTTTGGTCTTGCTTTTGCGCTGGCGTCCGCGAATTGCTTCTGGTTTTGGTTTTGGTCTTGCTTTTGCGCCGGCATCCGCGCTATGCCTTCGTGCTTCAAGCGTTGCCCCTGTGCGGGGCGGCACCTACTTTTCTTTGCCGCCGCAAAGAAAAGTAGGCAAAAGAAAGCGGCTAACACCGCCAACATTTCTTCCTGCCTGAGGGCCCCCAACCGGTCTTATGCTTCACACGGCAACGTCTCTGTTGGCGCTCGTTACCAACCCGTCGAATGAGCGCCTCACCCACTTCAAACACCCGAACTTGGGCTAGCGGCAGCGAATGGTTTCCGCCGCCCAGGTGGCAAACTGTGTGTAGGTTGTCGCGGCGTATAGCGTGGCGCTCTTACAGGGTGGAACGCGTGCGCCATCGGTCCGAAGTGAGGCGCGTGAGGTACTGCGGCCTACACACAGTTTGCCACCTGGGCGGCCGTGGCATAACTGGCATGGCGTGCTTTAGTGCGGGAGCGTGAAGCGGGTGAGACGCACCGCAAGAGCGCTGGCAACGAACATAGGTCACGTGGTTGCCGTGTGAAGCGTAAGAACGTTTGAGGGCCCTCAGGCAAGAACTAGAACTGGCGGTGTTAGCCGCTTTCTTTTGCCTACTTTTCTTTGCGGCGGCAAAGAAAAGTAGGTGCCGCCCCGCACAGGGGCGACGCTTGAAGCAAGCTAACAAAACGCGGATGCCAGCGCAAACCCAAAGCGAACCACCCAGCGTCGCAGACATAAAAAAGCCCGCTTGCGCGGGCATTTTCAGTCGGACGGCATCTGCCAACAGACAAAGACAAACCTCACACTACGCCTGCATCGTGCGCCTGCACATCAGCGTGATAGCTGGACCGCACCATCGCGCCAACCGCCGCATGCGTGAACCCCATCTTGTACGCTTCTTCCTCGTACATCTTGAACGTATCCGGATGCACATACGCACGCACTGGCAGATGGTGCTCCGACGGCTGCAGGTACTGCCCAATCGTCAGCATATCGACGTTGTGCTCGCGCAGATCGCGCATCACCTGGAGGATTTCTTCTTCCGTTTCGCCAAGCCCGACCATCAAACCAGACTTCGTCGCGACATGCGGATGCAGCGCCTTGAAATCCTTCAGCAGCTTCAGCGAATGCGCATAGTCCGAACCTGGGCGCGCTTCCTTGTACAGACGCGGCACCGTTTCAAGATTGTGGTTCATCACATCGGGCGGCGCCGCGTTCAGAATGCCGATTGCACGATCGAGACGGCCACGGAAGTCTGGCGTCAGGATTTCGATGCGGGTTTCCGGCGACAGCTCACGCGTCTTCGCGATGCACTCGACGAAGTGCGCCGCGCCACCATCCCGCAGATCGTCGCGATCGACGCTCGTAATCACCACGTACTTCAGCTTCAGCGCGGCAATCGTGCGCGCGAGGTTCAGCGGCTCTTCCGGATCGAGGGGATCCGGGCGGCCATGGCCAACGTCGCAGAACGGGCAGCGGCGCGTGCACTTGTCGCCCATGATCATAAACGTCGCGGTGCCCTTGCCGAAGCACTCGCCGATGTTCGGGCAGCTCGCTTCCTCGCACACCGTATGCAAATTGTGCTCACGCAAAATCTGCTTGATCTCGTAGAAACGCGAACTGCCCGTCGCCGCCTTCACGCGAATCCAGTCGGGCTTCTTCAGTTTTTCGATCGGAACGATCTTGATCGGAATGCGCGCGGTCTTGGCTTGCGCCTTCTGCTTGGCGGTCGCGTCGTAGGGCGCCGGAGCGGCGGCGTTGACAGGACTCGAGGCTGCGGGATTCGCGGTAACGTCAGTCATTCGTTCGTTCCAGTCAGGCGGTGATGGCACCGGCCTGCGGTAGGCCGACGGCTGCGGGGATGCCGTCGATGTTGGCGATGAGGCTTGCTGCAAGGGTTCGGGCTACGTCGTCCCAGCCGGCTGCGACGCCTAGCGTCGCCATGTCGACTGTTTCGAGCCCCGCGTAACCGCATGGGTTGATGGTGAGAAACGGCTGCAGGTCCATTTTCACGTTGAGGCTGACGCCGTGATAACTGCACCCGCTACGGATTTTCAGGCCCAGCGCGGCGATCTTCGCGCCAACGTGCAATCCGGCGTCCGGCTGCTCAGGCGCGACATAGATGCCCGGCGCACCCGCCTTGCGTGTACCGGCGAGATTATACGCCGCGAGTGTGTCAATCACGGCCTGCTCGATCCGCGTCACCAGCTCGCGCACCATCAGCTTGCGACGGCGCAAATCGAGCAACAGATAAGCGACCACCTGCCCGGGGCCGTGATACGTGATCTGGCCCCCGCGATCGACCTTGACGAGCGGAATGCGGCTGTCGGCAGTGAGCAGATGCGCGGGATCGCCGGCCTGGCCGAGCGTGAAAACAGGAGGATGTTCGACGAGCCAGATTTCGTCTGAAGTTTCAGGCGTGCGCGAATCAGTGAACGCGCGCATCGCGTCGAAGCTGGCCTGATAGTCTTCCGAGCCGCGCCAGCGCACGATCACCGGCTGCGCGGAGTGACTTTGCGCCGCGGCGTCGGACGCAACGGCGTCCGGCTGGATGGAACTCGAAGACTCGGGGGACGGTGAAACCGGCGTGGCACACATGATTCCGGCAGTTTACCGAAATCCCGCGCGCCTCGCCGGCCAAGCGGGCAATAACTGGGATCAGAAGCAGAGATCAGACGGTGCGCCATCCGGCGCGCAGCCATGCGCCAAGGCGTTCGCTGACGCGCGCGGCCCAGTTGAGCGCCTTTTGTTCGGGCCGAGTCGGCACGTAAAACGCAACCCGCGCCTGCGTGCCGCGCTCGACGGACAGCCACAGCCGCTCGCCGCGCCGCAGACGCAGCGTCTTGCCCGGTTCGAGCCAGTAATCTTCGACGTCGTCGCTGCGGGTCACCCACACCGCGCCGCCTGAAACAGCCAGGCGCGTGCTGCGCGTGATCTTCATCGGAACGGTTTCACCGGCTACGATTTCAAACGTGATGCTAGAGGAAATTTCTCGCATGATGGCCTCGCCAAAAATCGTTTCATGGCTACAATCGTATATGCGACAAGGGTTTACGCCAAACGATCAATTTTCACCCTTATGTGAGAAAAATTGCGATGGACCTCCGCCAGCTGCCTGCACTGAACGCGATCAAGGCCTTCGAGGCCGCAGCCCGTCATGAGAGCTTTTCGCGCGCCGCCGACGAGCTGTACGTCACGCACGGCGCCGTCAGCCATCAGATTCGCGCCCTCGAAGAAGAGCTCGGCGTGAAGCTCTTCGCCCGCGACGGCAAGCGCGTGCGGCTCACCGATATCGGCCGCCGCTATGCCGCGCAGGTGCGCACGGCGCTGATCTCGCTGGCGGAAGCGACGCGCGAGATTCGCGCCGGCGACCGCGACCGGAGGCTGGTCGTGTCGATGCTGTCGTCGTTCGCGGCGCGCTGGGTGACGCCACGCATCGGCCGGTTCATCGAGGCGAATCCGCAGTGGGATCTCGAACTGCTGTCGACCAACGCGCTCACCGATTTCGCCCGCGACGACGTCGATTGCGCGATCCGCTTCGGCTACGGCCCCTATCCGGGCCTACACGCCGAGTTGCTGCTCGAAGAGATGTTCTTCCCGGCGTGCTCGCCGACTTTCAACGGCGGCAATCTGCCGAAAATGCCCGCCGATCTCGCCAACGTCCCGCTCTTGCGCTCCGACGACGAGCTATGGCGTCCGTGGTTCGACGCGGCCGGCCTCACGGACTGGCCTGAACCGAAGCGCGGCGTGCTGTATCAGGACTCGTCGAACTTGCTGCAGGCGGCCATCGACGGCCAGGGCATCGCGCTGACCCGCCGCTCGCTCGCGATGCACGAAGTCGCGGCAGGCCGGCTCGTGCGGCTGTTCAATATCGACGGACCGAGCCCGTGGCAGTACTACTTCATCTGCACGCCGCAGATGCTGCAGACGGCTCGCGTGAAGGCGTTCCGCGACTGGGTGTTCGACGAAGTCGGGCGCTTCAAGCAACTATTCGAGAGCGCATGTAGCGAGAGCGCGAAGCGCTCGACGACGGATAAAACGCAGGGAAAGAAAGAGACACCAGCTGAGCCGGACGCCTTGCACGTCCGGAAAGCGGCGGCGCAGACGGAACGCTGAGCGCGCCCTCGTCTGCTCGCCGGAGCATCATTTACAGCACGACCTTCACCATCGGATGCCCGGTCAACGCCCGGTAAATATCATCCAGATGCTCGCGATTCAGCGCGCGCACCGTCACCGTCAAACCGGTGTAATTGCCGCCGCTCGACGGCCGCACTTCGATACGTTCCGCATCGAAACCGCCGTCGAACTGGCGGATCACCTCGACGATCGTCGTCTGGAACTCGGGGTGCGACTTGCCCATCACCTTGATGGGGAAATCACACGGAAAATCTATCAATGATTCTTTCACGGCATTCATGCTCGACTCCTTTACTCACCGCTCGCAATCAGCCTATATGATTGCGAGCGGCGAAAAAGCAAGCCGCAGGTTTTCTACCTGTTACCGGCTTACTTCTTCTTGTTGAACATCAGCATCATCGAATCCCACACGCGGCCGACGATGCCCGCCTGCGGCACCGCCTGCAGCGCGACGAGCGGCACCTGCGCGAGCGTCTTGCCGTCGGCCACGAACTTCACCGTGCCGACCTGCTGACCTTCGGCGATCGGCGCGATCAGCGGATCGACGTGCTCGACCTGCGGCTTGGCCTTGTCGGCCATGCCCTTCGGCAGCGTGATGTACTGGTCCGTCTTGACGCCGAGCTTCACGGTATCCTGCGAGCCCTTGTAGACACGCGGCGTCTCGACCACCTGATTCGCCTTGTACAGACGCACCGCGTCGTATGCCGAATAGCCGTAGTTCAGCATCTTCAGGCTGTCCTGCACGCGGTCATGTTCTTTCTGCTCGCCCATCATCACCGTCACCAGACGGCGCGACGCATCGGGTACGCCCGGCAGCGGACGCTTCGCGCTCGCGATCAGGCAGTAGCCAGCCGCTTGCGTATGACCTGTCTTGAGGCCGTCGACGGTCGGGTCGATCCACAGCAGACGGTTGCGGTTCGGCTGCTTGATCTTGTTATACGTGAATTCCTTGACCGAGAAGATGTTGTAGTAGTCAGGGAAGTCGCGGATCAGACGCGCGGACAGGATGGCGAGGTCGCCCGCCGTCGTGTAGTGCTGCGCGTCGGGCATGCCGTTCACGTCGGCGAAGTGGGTGTTCTTCATGCCGAGCTTCTGCGCTTCCACGTTCATCATGTTGACGAACTGCGCCTCGCTGCCGCCAACCAGTTCAGCCAGCGCGATAGCGGCGTCGTTGCCCGACTGGATGATCATCCCGTAGACAAGATCATGCACCGTGACGGGCTTGTTCGCCTCGATGAACATCCGCGATTCGTCGTTCCTCACGCGGCGCACGGCCTCGCTCGGATTGATCGACTGGTCCATCGTGATCTTCTTGGTCTGCAGCGCCTCGAACGTGAGGTAAGCCGTCATCAGCTTGGTCAGCGACGCCGGTTCGACGCGTTCATCCGGATTGCCCGATGCGAGCACCTGGTTGCTGGTTGCATCGACGAGCACCCACGAACGCGCGTTCACGCCCGGCGGCGGCACCTGCGCGAACGCGGTGCCGGCGATCAGCGCGGCGGGCAGCGCAAGACCCAATGCCAGCTTGCTGGCGACGGATTGCGGAACGAAAGAAACGAGGCTGGGAAGGCTGACAGAGCCGGGATTCGAAAAGCGCATAGGATCGATTCGGGCAGAAATGGGCTGGTGCGCAGGATGCGCAGTTCGGATGATTCGCGTGATGCCGGACGGGCAGACTCCGCCGCGCGCGAGTGTCACAAGCGGTACAACTGAAAAAGTGACATAAGCGCGGCACGGCGTATTTTTGACTGCTCGTCAGACTGTCTGTCACGCGGTCGGTTCGCGCAGCGCGCCTCGCATCTCGCGCCGAATCCGCTGCCATGAACTCACGAGCGAGGCGATTCGATCCACCAGACGGGCAATGCTGCGCCCAAAAAAGAGCGCTCATTATACGTGCTGCCGCCTGACAATTTGCCGTACGTCATGGAGTTTTCCCGCATTTTTCGCGGGCTTTTTACAACATGAGCGGCACGCGGCCGCTCATGTTTTCGCGATGCACCGGCGCCGTGAAATCAGCGCCACGCGTCGACGATGATGCGCTTGAGGATATGCAGCTTGCGATGCAGGAAATGCTCCGCGCCCGGAATCACGACGACGGGCAGTTCCTGCGGCTGCGCCCAGTCGAAAACCGACTGGATGGGCACGGTATCGTCGGTTTCGCCGTGAATCACGAGCGTGTTTTCCGGCACGGGCGCGACTTCCCAGCGGCTCGCCGCCGTGCCGACGAACACCATCCGCTCGATTTCCTGCCCTTCTTCACGCAGCCGCGCGGCGACATGCGACAGCACGAACGTGCCGAACGAAAAGCCCGCGAGCACGAGCGGCAGGTCGGCGTGGCCGGGCTGCGCGCGCATGTGGTCGAGCACGGCGCGCAAATCGTCGCGCTCGCCAACGCCCGCGTCATGCGTGCCTTGCGTTTCACCGACACCGCGGAAATTCGTGCGATAGGTGATGTAGTTCAGCTGGACCAGCGTGCGCGCGAGCGTCTGCGCGACCTTGTTGTCCATCGTGCCGCCAAACAGCGGGTGCGGATGCGCGACCAGCGCGATGCCGCGCGGCGCAGCGCCGCCGTCGCGGCTGGCGTCGGGCACGTCGACGGCGACTTCGATCTTGCCCACCGGGCCGTCGATCAGATATTTCTTCGTGTGTACGTTCATCTTGTGTGGACGAGTGACGCGGTTGAAACGCTACGGATCAGCGGTCGATGAGAAGGCGCTCGACGATCTTGCCGTTCGCGAGATGCGAATCGACGATCTCATCGATATCGCTCTTGTCGACGTAGGTGTACCAGACGCCTTCCGGATACACGACGACAGTCGGCCCTTCCTCGCAGCGGTCGAGACACCCCGATTTGTTGATGCGCACCTGTCCGGGACCCGCAAGGCCGAGCTGTTTCACGCGTTTCTTCGCGTATTCCTGCATTTCCTGCGCACCGCAGTTCGCGCAACTCGGACGCGTTGCGCCCTCTTCGCGCTGATTCAGACAGAAAAAGACGTGATACTTAAAGAAGGAATCCATGATGGCCGACGTGTGAGGTGCGTGGACGAAGCGCTGCGCATGCATGACGCGGCTCGCCGTAAGCGGGGATAGGTGGTCCCGTCGATTATAACGACGGGGATCGAACGTCGCAGATCGCTGCTGATGTCGCCGCATCGGCATCGACCCAGCATGCATGCCTGTCACGCGCGCGGCCCGCGCCGCTTCGACAGCAATGCGCGTTCCGCCGACAACCCGACCCACACCAACGCCGCATACGGCCACATCCACGCGAGCCAGCGCGCGAGGCCGTTGAAATGCAGATAGCGGCCTTGCCGCCAGTCGGCGAGCACGACGTCGAAATACGGATTCACGGGCAGCAGATTGACGACCACGAGCGAAACGACCAGCGCGATCGCCGCGAGCGCAACGCGCGAACTGCGCGGCAGCTTCAGCGTCAACAGCATCGCGATGAAACCGCCGGCGAGACCGATCAACGCGCCAGGCGTCGCCCAGTTGAACGCGAGGCCCGATTGCGATTGCAGAAACGTCGCCCCCGCCTTGACGGCGAGCGTCGCCACGACGAACGCGATCAGAAGACGCACGCGCGGCGCGCGCTCGCGCATCGGCAGCGAAGCGAGCGCGCCTGCCGCCAGCAGATTGAGCGCGGTGATGATGGCTTCCCACGCATCGTCGGGCATCCATGCGGCGACCAGCGCAGGCCATGCCGGCACGTGCCACGCGGCGGGCGCCCAGGCGAGCAACGCATCCTGCATCGACGCGTCCGAGCGCAGCCACAACTCGCGCGGCCATGAGCCCAGGCCGAGCAACAGCGGCGCCGGATACATCGTCGCGAACGGCCACAAGGCCGCCAGCCCGATCACCGCCGTGCTATCGCGCTCGAACCACAGGAAGCGCATCCGCCGCAGCATGCCGCGATCGAGCAGCGCGCCTGTCAACGGCGACATCAGCGTCGCGCCAAGCAGCGCGCCCAGCGCGTTCGCGGCGAGATCGAGATTCGACGCGACGCGCGTCGGCAGATAGGTCTGAACGGCTTCCATCAAGCCCGACAGCAGCGTGCCGAGCCCGAATGCGAACGCCACGGCAATTGCGCCGCGCCAGCGCGGATAGACGGCGAGCACGACCAGCGCGCCGAACGGCATATAGCCGAGCACATTCGTGACGACATCGAAAGCCGTCAGATACTGCGGGAAAGGATCGAACAGATAGTCGAGCGGACCGATGCCGAGCGAGCGCCAGCCAAAGAACGGATACCACGACCCGTAAACGATCAGCGCCGCGTACAGCACCAGCGCCTGCCTCGCAAACGCCGACGGCCGCCGCTGCCACGGCTTGTCAGCCATCCAGCGCTCCCGTGACTGCGCGACAACGCGTCATTGCTGCGCGACGAGCGCCTGCACGCCGAGCCAGGCGGAAATCTGCGCGACGAGGTCGTCGGTGGCCGCGGCGATTGCACGCGCGCCGCCGGCGGCATCGGCCGAACTCGCTGGCGCGCGGGCGATGAAGGTGCGCTGCCCAACCACCTTGCCGTCGACGAACAGCGTCGTGCGCGCGGTGACGGAGCCGTGGCTCTCCGACTGGCCGTCGAAATCCTGCTCGAACTCGTCGAGATCCACCTTCAGCACGGGCGCACGCACGCCGTCACCGCCTGTAAGCACCGTGCCGCGCGACGACAGCGCGTTGCGCAGCCGCTGCGTGACGAGTTGCGCGGGCGGCATGGTCCAATGGCTGTTCGCGTACGAGGCCGTCTGCTGTGAGTCCGAATATGTCATGCGATAGATGAGCTTGTCGGAATCGAGCGTGGTCGGCGCGGTGACCTCGAGCACCTTGATGGCCGGCATCGTGCCCGTGCTGCCCGGCAGCGGCGCCGGGCCGAGGTCGTAGCGGATGTCGGAGAGCGCGGCCGGATTACCCGCGCAGCCGGCCAGCGCGCCTAGCGCGAGCAGCACCGCAGCGAGCGCGGCGCGCGAGGTGAAGAGACGGTTGATCGAGTGTGACATGCTTGTTTCCTTTGAAATTCATTTGGCCGCGTGGCCCGCGGGCCACACGAAGCCCGGTTCGCCAGGACCGGGCGCGGCGCGCGGCGCGCCGAACAGCAAGCTGTTGGGCGCTTCGTCGAACGTGTTCGCGGCGCGATCGACGGAGCGCACGGCAGAGCGCACGTCTTCCGCCAGCGAATTCACGCGCGGCAACGTGTCGTAGCCGACGCGCGCCGAAATGTCTTGCAGCGTCGCGTTCATCGCCGTCAGCGCGTCGCCCGCCTGCTGCGCGGCCGTGCCGACCTTGTTCAGCGTGCCTTCCAGCGGACCGTCCGGACGGTTCAGGCTGGTGATCATCCGGTTCGTCGACGCAAGCGTCTGATCCAGCTGATTGAGCGTGCCCGGCAGCTTGCCGACGGCGGGGCCCATCTGCGCGGTGAGCGTGGTGACGCCGTCGGCGGCGTGCTGCAGGCTCGCCGCTGTCGCCATCAACTGGTCGCGCATTTCCGGCGACAGCAGCAAGTCGACATCGCGCACGGTCTTTTCGATCTGCCGAAGCAGCACGTCGCCGCGCGCCTGCAGCTGATCGAACAGGCCCGGACGCATCGGCAGCTGCGCGACGTCCTTGGCCGACGAGACGAGCGGCGCGAGATCCTTCCCCGTATCGTCGAGCTGGATGAACGCGAGGCCCGTGACGCCCTGCAGCCCGAGCGTGCCGAACGTCGAATGGGTGATCGGTGCGTTCTTGTCGACGAGAATGCGGATCAAAATCTGCCCCGGATGCGCGCGATCGAACTTGATCGACTGCACCTTGCCGACGTCGAGGCCGCGATATCGTACCGCAGCATCCGGGTACAAACCTGTGACATTGGTCCGCGCAATCAGATCGAAAGGTATGCGCACCGACCTGTCGACATTGAAAAGAAACGCCGCCGCAGCGATCGCGACCACCATCACGACGGTGAAGAGCCCGGCCCAGAAGGCGTGTGATTTGTTTTCCATTGTCAGGTTCCTTCGGCGTTCATGGCGCGGTACGCAGCGGAATCGCTTCCGACGCGGGCTCCAGCGCTTCGGGCGGCAGCTTCGCACGCCGCTCCGGCGACAATCCCTGCAACGCGAGCCGTCCGCGCAGCCCGAGAAAATACTCGTGGATGAACGGATGATCGAAGCCCGCCACCTGCTCGACGGGCGCCGCGACGATGACCTTGCGGTCCGCGATCACCGCGACGCGCGTCGACAGCGCGACCATCGTATCGAGATCGTGCGTCACCATCACCACGGTCAGGCCGAGCGCGCGATGCAACGCGCTGATCAGTTCGACGAATTCGTCGGAGGCCTGCGGATCGAGGCCCGCCGTCGGCTCGTCGAGGAATAGCAGTTCCGGCTCGAGCGCGATCGCGCGCGCGATGCCCACGCGCTTGATCATCCCGCCCGACAGCGCCGCCGGCATCTTCGACGCGTGCTTGCACGGCAGCCCGACCATTTCGAGCTTCAGCATCACGATGTCGCGCAGCAGATCGTCGGGCACCTTGCCGAGCTCGCGCAGCGGCTGCGCGATGTTGTCGAACACCGACAGCGACGAGAACAGCGCGCCTTGCTGGAACAGCATGCCCGAGCGCACACGCATCAATCGGGCTTCGTCTTTATCGAGCGAGGACATGTCCTCGCCGAACACCTTGATGCTGCCCGACGTCGGCCGCTCCAGCCCGAGAATCTGGCGCATGAGCGTCGTCTTGCCCGAACCCGAGCCGCCGACGATCGACACGATCTCGCCGCGCCGCACGTCGAAATCCAGATGCTGATGGACGATGTTGCGTCCATAGCGTTTGGTGAGGTTGCGCACCTCGATCACGGTTTCCGCGATCTCCGGCAACGGCTGGTCCCGTACGGCAGTGGTGAGCGGCGCAATCATGACAGCCCCACGTTCTGAAAGAGAATCGCGAACACGGCGTCGGCAAGGATGACGACCGTGATCGACGTAACCACGGACGTCGTCGTACCCTCGCCGAGACTCTGCGAATTGGCCTTGATGCGAAAGCCGAAATGACAGCCGACGATCGCGATCAGCATGCCGAACACCATGCCCTTGCCGAGCCCGATCCACAGGTTGGCGACGGGCACGACGGTCGGCAAGGCGCGCGCGAAGTACGACATGTCGATTTGCAGCACGAGCTTCGCGGCAAGCGCGCCGCCGATCAGCGAGACGATATTGGTCCACATCACGAGCAGCGGCATCGCCAGCGACAGCGCGACCACGCGCGGCAGGATCAGGCGCAAGCCGTGTGGAATGCCCATCACGCGCATCGCGTCGAGTTCTTCCGTCACGCGCATCACGCCGATCTGCGCGGTGATCGCCGAGCCTGAGCGCCCCGCGACGAGAATCGCCGACAGCACGGGCCCCAGCTCGCGCAGCACCGACATCCCCAGAATATTCACGATGAACTGGTTCGCGCCGAACAGCCGCAGTTGCTGCGCGGACAGGTAGCTCAGCACGATGCCGATCAGAAACGCGACGAGCGCTGTGATAGGCAGCGCCTGCGTGCCCGCGCTGTAGACGTTCGCCGAAATCTCCTTCCACGGCGCGAGCTTCGGATTGCGCGCGATCACCAGCAGATCGAGGATCACACGGCCGAACATCGCGACGCCGCCATACAGATGCTCGAACAGCGCGAAGATGCCGAGGCCGAGCTTCGTGAACGGATCGAAGCGATGCACGGGCTCCGGGTTCTCGCGCGCGGTGTCGAGCAGCGCAATACGGTCGAAGATATCGCGCTGCGTATCGTTGAGCGCGACGAGATCGACGGGCAGCTTGTAGCCCCACACGCGCCACAGCGCCTGGCCGCCCACGTGATCCATCCGCTCGATTCGCGACAGATCCCATTGCGCGACGTGCGCGCGGCTGTCGATCAGTTCACGCAAACGCGGCAGCGCCTTTCCGTGCAGGCGGTCGCGCGCGAGCGCGAGCGCCGTCCACTGGCCGGACAGGCGCACGATCTTGCCCTGGCTGCCTGCCGCGACTTCGAGGCCGGGAGGAGTGTCGTAGTTCAAGGATCGCTGGATGTGGTTATCGGATTAACGGGCATTGTAACGAAGCGTTCGAGATTGGGCCCTGGTGGGATGCCCGCCCATGCATGCCGCGCGCATCTTGTGAACAAAGCGCGGCCAGCGCATCTATCGATCACGACGACAGGCGCAGTGGCTAAAATACCCTTCATGAATACTCCACTCTCCCCAAGCCCTTCGGGCGACTGGCGAATCGACCGGCAGCGCGCCGTGGCGCTGTTCGGCCCGTCCGCCAATGACTGGCCGATCGAAATCGTCGAAGAAACCGGCTCGACCAACGCCGACCTGATGGCCCGTGTGAAGGCGCTGCCGCGCGAACCCGGCGCGCTCGCGCGGCCAATCGTGCGCGTCGCCTATCTTCAGACGGCAGGACGCGGCCGGCGCGGCCGCCCCTGGTATGCGGAACCCGGCAATGCGCTGCTGTTCTCGGTCGCGTGCGTGCTGCCGAGGCCGCTCGAAGGACTCGCGGGACTGAGCCTCGCGGTCGGCGTCGCCCTGGTCGACGGCCTGCGCTCGCTGCCCGTGACCGGTCCCGGCCAGATCGCGCTGAAATGGCCCAACGACGTGCTGCTCGAAGGCGACAAGCTCGCCGGCATCCTGATCGAAACGGCATGGAGCACGCCGGACGCGAGCGCTGTCGTGATCGGCATCGGCACGAATGTGAAGGGCGCCGAGGAACTCGCCGCGAAGGTCGGCGCGCTCAATGCGGGCGTGCCTGCGCAGGCGCGCGGCGCGGCGCCAACGGCGCTGTCGCGTGCTCTGCCGAACGCGAATCTCACTGACACCCTCGCCGCAGAGCTGAACGCGCTCGAACCTGCCTTGCAGCGCTTCGGCGTAGAAGGCTTCGCGCCGTTCCGGCAACGCTGGAACGGCTGCCATGCATACGCGGGACGCGATGTCGTGCTGTTCGAGCAAGGCGTGGAAGTCGCGCGCGGCGTCGCGGCGGGCGTCGACGATCTCGGGCAACTGCTGCTCGATACGCCGTCCGGCCAGCAAGCCATCGCGACGGGAGACGTGTCACTGCGTCTCGCGGACGACGAAAGCGGCGCTGCATGAGCGCGCCGTATCTGCTGATCGATGCGGGTAATAGCCGCGTCAAATGGGCGCTGGTTCACGCGGATGGTACACAGACGCAAGCAGGCGCATTTTCGCACGGTGGCCAACTGGTGAAAGGCACTGGAGATCCGTTGCAATCTCGACACGAACCTGACTGGTCGACGTTGCCCGCGCCCGGTTCGGCATGGTTATCGAATGTTGCCGGGGAAGCGGCGGCGCGCCGTATCGATGCGTTTATCGACCGGTACTGGCCTGGCCTCGCGCGCACGACGATCCGTTCGGCCGCGCAGCAATGTGGCGTCACTAACGCGTACACGACGCCGACGCAGCTTGGGAGCGACCGCTGGGCCGGTATGATCGGCGCGCGCGCCGCATTTCCGGGCGAGCCGCTCCTGATTGCGACTTTCGGCACGGCGACGACGCTCGAAGCATTGAACGCCGACGGCGTGTTCGTCGGCGGATTGATCGCGCCGGGCTGGTCGCTGATGATGCGCTCGCTCGGCGAGCACACGGCGCAACTGCCGACACTCGATGCCACGGCCGCGCGCGGCCTGCTCGACAGCGAATCCGCCGGTGCGACGGGCCAAAGCGCGCCGCTCGCGCGCGCAGCGTGGTTCGCGACCGATACACCGCGTTCGTTGTCGTCGGGATGCGCGCTGGCGCAGATTGGACTGATCGAGCGGATGTGGCGCGATCTGCAGGACGAATGGAAAGTGCCCGTGCGGCTCGTCGTGAGCGGCGGCGCCGCGGGCGAACTGGTGCAGGCGCTCGGCGTGCCGTACACGCGTCACGACTCGCTCGTGCTGGCGGGACTCGCGCTGATCGCCACGCAGGCATCGGCCAATCCGTCGACGGACGCCAACCCGGCCTGAACGCCGGGCAACTGAACAAGCAAGCTGGAGAATTTCAACGATGCTGCGCTGGCTACTCGCCCTGCTCTTTCTCGCCAACATCCTCGCGTTCGTCACGATGCGCGGGCTGTTCGGCCCGTCGCCGGCCGCCGGGCCGCGCGAGCCGAATCACCTGAACCGGCAGGTCCGTCCGGACCAATTGCGTGTGCAGCCAATGTCGTCCGCCGATGCTGCGGATCTGGCTGTCGTCGGCGGTCCGGCACCCGTTGCGCCGATCGCGGCTTCGGCGCTGCCGCAGTAACGCGGAAGCGATCTACGACGCGGGCGCGAAACCCGCGTCACATTGTGCTCAGTCCTGAGCGCGCACCTTCTTCAGAAGCGCCGTCGTCGAGCGGTCGTGCTCGAACGGAATCGCCAGCGCCTTGCCACCCCAGCCGCGCACTAGCGCGGATTCCGGCAACTTGTCCATGTCGTAGTCGCCGCCCTTCACGAGCACGTCCGGACGCAGTGCGTCGATCAGCGCAACGGGCGTCTGCTCCCCGAAGCACACCACCCAGTCGACGCTCTCCAGCGCCGCCAGCAGCGCCATCCGGTCGGCTTCGTTGTTGATCGGCCGGTCGTCGCCCTTGCCCAGCATGCGCACCGACGCATCGCTGTTCACGCCGACGATCAGCGTCGCGCCCAGTGCCTTCGCGTCCGCGAGGTACGTGACGTGCCCGCGATGCAGGATATCGAAGACGCCGTTCGTGAACACCACGGGGCCCGTCAGCGACGGGCGAAGTTGAGCGAGAGCGTCGCGGGTCGTGAGCTTGCGTTCGAAGGTAGCGGCCATGAGAGCAATCGTTGAGCGGGTTTGAGAGACGAGGCGTGGCTCCGATGATAGAAGATGCACGCCCGCAACAAGGTAAAAAAGAAAACGGCCCGGCGGTTCTCACCTGCCGGGCCGTTGCATGTGTTGCATGTCTGTGCGACGCGCCGGGCGGTTCACCCGGCGGGCGCGCGGCCCTTGTCAGGCCGGTTGTTGCGCAGCCTGCTGATCAGCCTGCAGACGCGTCACGACTTCCTTGCGATACCGGTTCAGTTCCTGAGCCGTCGTGAACGAGCGCTCGAAGAGAATGGACAGGTTATGCAGAATGCGTTCGACCACCTTCTTTTCCCAGCCGTCGTCGAAACGGATCTGCTCGTCGAGCCAGCGCTCGAGCCACTCCGGATCGGGCAGGCGCGATTGAACGGTGTCGCGCGGGAACAGCGACTGGTTCACGTGCAGATTAGTGGGGTGCAGCGGCTTTTCCGTGCGGCGCGCGGATGCCATCAGCACACCGATCTTTGCGAACGCAGCGCGTGCGCCGTCGCCGAAGTTCGTCAGCGCCTTCTTCATGTAGCGCAGATACGCGCCACCGTGACGTGCTTCGTCGCGCGAAATGGTTTCGTAGATCGCCTTGATGACGGGCTCGGTGTGCCATTCAGCCGCGCGGCGATACCAGTGATTCAGGCGGATTTCGCCGCAGAAGTGCAGCATCAGCGTTTCGAGCGGCGGCGCCGGATCGAATTCGAATCGCACCGCGTGCAGTTCTTCTTCCGTCGGGCACATCTCCGGCTTGAAGCGGCGCAGATATTCCATCAGCACCAGCGAATGCTTCTGCTCTTCGAAAAACCACACGCTCATGAATGCCGAGAAGTCGCTGTCATGGTGGTTATCACGCAGGAACATTTCCGTGGCGGGCAGCGCCGACCATTCGGTAATCGCGTTCATCTTGATGGTCGCCGCCTGCTCATCGGTGAGCAGCGACGCGTCGAATTTGTCCCAGGGAATGTCCTTCTCCATATCCCATCGAACCGACTCGAGCGATTTATAAAGTTCCGGATAAAGCATGGTGTTCATGATCCCACCCCTGTTCTGCGCAAGGCGACGTCTGTTATCTGTTGCTACATGTGCAGCCGACCAACGGGAACTTTCGGAGACTTTCTCCGTCGTCAGCGCAGCATTCAATTTTACGCGGTAATCGGTTGCCAAGATGCAAGTGTTTGGCAAAAGACATACTGCGGCTCGTGATACGTACGCGATTTTCGTGCCTCGCGTGCGCGGCCAACCGTGGGTGAGGGAGAACCTTTGCCTGGGGTCGTGCCAGCCTGCCGCCGAACGACGGCATTTGGGTCCGCAGCGGACGAACCGGCACCGCATGGCACCGGATAAAACGGCGAATCTGGCGATCTTCGCACGCGTCCGCGGGCCAGAAAAAGCTTACACAATAATAGCATGCGGCCCTTACACGCCCCATTTTCGGACCGTCGAAACCCGCTTTGGCATTGACGTAAAACAACGTGGGCGCTCGTTGACCGCACGGTGTCAAAGGAATGTGCTAGCGCGGCGACATTCCGTCGCAGTTCGAGGCGCGCTGGCCGTTTCGGCCACGCGCGCCCACTTCATCGCAAAAATCAGGCGTTCATTCGGACGTCGACGAGGTCTTCTTCGCGGACGATGTGCCCGCCCGTTTCGTGCCGGCTGCGCGCTTCGCGGCTGGACGCGGCGCGTCATCGGACTTCGCCTGCGCCGTGCCTTGCGCGTCGGGCTCGGGTGCGTCGTCGGGTTCGAGATCGCTTGGTTCGATCCCCGCGCCCGCTTCCGATGCGCCCGTCGCCGTCGTGGCCGGCGGCTGCGCCATCGCGAACTGCGCGATCTGGTTGAACTGCGCCTGCAGCAGATTCCACCAGCCGGACGCGTCGAACGCGGGCGAGCCCGCCGACTCGCCTGCTTCACCCGCATCCGGCGCGCTCGCAGCGGGCTGCGGCTCGTGCCTCGGCGGTGCTTCAGGCGCGGGCTGCGTCATCGATTGCTGCGCGAACGCGCCGAACGCGCGTAACGTCGAGAGCGTCGCGCGCTGCACTTCGAGCGCCTGGATCGCCGACTGCAGCATGTTCAGATTCAGCTTGAGCCATTGCTCGACGGCGCGCATATCGGTGATGCGCTTGTCGAGCTCCTCGACGTTCGTGAGCGGCGCCATCATGTCGGACATCATCGACAGCGACGGCACGAAACCCTGCGCCGAAGCCGGACTAGTGCCCGGAAATGCCGCGCCGAACGGCGTGAGGCGCATCATGCCCCACATGCGGTCGAGCATTTCGGCGGGCGGAAAACCTGGAAATCCGGGGAAAGGTGGCGTCGAGCCGGGGTGGTCGGTCATTGCTGAGCTCCTGTGTTCGGTTCTGGGCCTGTTGCGCGTGTTGCCGTTCGCTTATTGTGGTTCGCTTATTGTCCTTCGATCCAGCGTTCGAAGCGACGTTCGACATTTGCGGCTCGATCATACCGCGTGAATTTTTCGCGATGAGCCGCGTTCGCCGACGCGGTTATCGTGCGCCTGTCGCCATGACGGTTTTGCGTCCGCCTGACGAAAGGCGCGTTCCGCTAGAACGGCTCCTTGCCCGGGAAGTCCGGCGCGCGCCGCTCGCGCAGCGACGCCACGCCTTCCTTCACGTCCGGGCCCGCGAAACCCATGAATTCCAGCGCGAGCGACGTATCGAAGGTCGGCCCCGCCGAGCGCAACCAGTTGTTCAACGCGTACTTGGTCCAGCGGATCGCCGTCTGCGAACCTTGCGCGAGCTTGCGCGCGACTTCAAAGGTCTTCGGCAGCAGATCGTTGTCGTCGACGGCCAGCGACACAAGACCGATGCGCTCCGCCTCTTCGCCGCTCACCGGCTCGCACAACATCAGGTAGTACTTCGCCTTCGCCATCCCGCACAACAGCGGCCACACGATCGCCGCGTGGTCGCCCGCCGCGACGCCGAGGCGCGTATGACCGTCGATGATGCGCGCCGACTTCGTCGCAATCGAAATATCCGCGAGCAGTCCCGCGACGAGCCCCGCGCCCACAGCCGGCCCGTGCATCGCCGAGACGATCGGCTTGCTGCAGTTGATCACGTTGTAGACGAGATCGCGCGCCTCGCGCCACACGCGCGTGCGCACGTCGAAGTCGTTCGCCATCTCTTCGACGAGACCGAGATCGCCGCCCGCCGAAAAGCCCTTGCCCTCGCCGCGGATCACCGCGACGCGTGTCTCCGGGTCGCGGTCGACATCGCGCCAGATGTCGGCCAGCTCGCGATGCATGTTCGCATCGGCGGTGGCGAGCGCGCTGCGGTTCGCGCCTTCGCCGCTCATGACGATTTCAAGGATGCCGTGCGCATGACGCCGCACGCGCAGCGACCTGTAGTGCGCGTAAAACGCGGGTTCGACCGTTTGCGATTCCGATTCGTGAGACATGGCACACATCCCTAAGAGCGACGCGTCGGCGTCGATACCCACATCATGCGCGTAACGGAGCCGACGCTGCGTCACGCGAATCACTTCGCCTAACGCGGCTGATACACCCACTTTCCGTTGCTGATCTCGACCATCACGCGCGCGCGCTGATCGAGGCCGAGGTGATCGGTGGCGCTCATGTTGACGACGCCGTTGGTATCGGCGAGTCCTTTCGTTGCTTCGAGCGCATCGCGCAGCGCGCGGCGAAACTCGACCGTGCCGGGCGCGGCTGTTTTCAGCGCAACGGGAATCGCGCTGTTCAGCAGCATGCTCGCGTCCCATGCATACGAGCCGAACGCCGACACGCTGCCCGGTCCGCGCAGCTTTTCGAAGCGCGCAATGTAGTCGAGCGCGAGACGCTTCGAAGCGTAGTCCGTGGGCAGTTGCGAGGCGACCAGCACCGGGCTCGCGGGCAGGAAGGTGCCGTTGCAGTCCGTGCCGCACACACGCAGGAAGTCGTTATTGCCGACGCCGTGGTTGTGATAGATCTTGCCCTTGTAGCCGCGTCCGATCAGCGTCTTCGGCGGCAGCGCGGCGGGCGTTCCCGCTGCGCCCACGACGACGGCATCGGGATTCGCCGCCATGATCTTCAGGATCTGGCCTGTGACGCTCGGATCGGTGCGATTGAAACGCTCGTTGGCCACCACGTTGATTTTGTGAATCTGCGCGAACTTCGCGACCTCCGCGTAAAACGTTTCGCCTAGCGCATCCGCCTGGCCGATGTACGCGATGGTCTTCACGCCGTGCTGGCTCGCGTGCTCGGTGATAGCGGATGCCATCATCGCGTCCGTTTGCGGCGTCTTGAACATCCAATGCCGCTTTGCATCGACAGGCTCAATGATCTTGGCCGACGACGCCAAAGAAATCGCCGGCGTTTCACCTTCGGCGACCACGTCGATCATCGCCAGCGAGTTCGGCGTGATCGACGAGCCGATGATCGCGTCGACGTGATTTTCGGAGATCAGCTTTTTGGTGTCCTGCACGGCTTGCGTCGTATCGGACGCATCGTCGAGCACGATGTATTCGACTTTCTGCCCAGCGATCTCTTTCGGGAAGAGCGTCGCCGTATCGCGCGCGGGAATGCCGAGCGATGCAGCCGGCCCCGTCAGCGATAGAACAAGGCCAATCTTCACCTGCGCGAGCGCAAGTCCGGGTAAGAGGGAGAGCGCGGCGGCGAGCGTCGTGCGCCGCTTGAAAGTGAACTTGCGAGCGCAGTTGCGCAAAGTTGAAGATGCAAACGTCCCGTATCGCGGCATGCGTTGTCTCCTTTGGTTTTTGTGCGTTCTGCGATGCTGCGTGTTGCGTGTTGCGTGTTGCGTGTTGCGTGTTGCGTGTTGCTGTCCGCGCGTGTGTTGCTGTGTGTTGCTATTCACGCGGCCCAGCGTGCGAGACCCGATGGCCTCGCGCGAGCGTCAGTGTAGCGGCGCGCGTGGCGCTGCCGGCATCGGGCGAAACCCTTTCGGATCGCTCGATGCCTCGCGCTGACTGCACAATCAAAGCCCGCCTTCGAGCGGCGCGACGGCCTGATCGATCGAACCGAAAATCGACTTGCCCGCTTCGTCGAACATTTCGATCTTCACGGTATCGCCGAACTTCATGAATTCCGTCTGTGCGCTGCCGTGCTCGATCGTTTCGAGGCAACGTTTCTCTGCGATACAGCAGTAGCCGCGCTTCGCGTCCTTGTTCGACACCGTGCCCGAACCCACAATCGACCCTGCGCGCAGGTTGCGCGTCTTCGCCGCATGCGCGATCAGCTGGCCGAAGTGGAACACCATGTCGGTGCCCGCATCCGGCTGGCCGACCTTCTTGCTATTCCAATGCACGATCATCGGACGATGCACGCGGCCTTCGCGCCACGCGTCGCCGAGTTCGTCGAGCGTGACGGCAACGGGCGCGAAAGACGTCGCGGGCTTGCTCTGGAAAAAGCCGAAACCTTTCGCGAGTTCGGCGGGAATCAGGTTACGCAACGACACGTCGTTGACGAGCGTGACGAGGCGAATGCTCTTCAGCGCCTGCTCGGGTTTCACGCCCATCGGCACATCGCCCGTGATGACGGCGACTTCCGCCTCGAAGTCGATGCCAAACGATTCGGACCCGCACACGATGTCGTCCTTCGCGCCGATGAAGTCGTCGCTGCCGCCCTGGTACATCAACGGATCGGTCCAGAACTCGGGCGGCATTTCCGCGCCGCGCGCGCGGCGCACCAGTTCGACGTGGTTCACGTACGCGGAGCCGTCGGCCCACTGGAACGCGCGCGGCAACGGCGCCATGCATTCCTTCGCATCGAACGAAAACGTGTTGCGTGCGCGGCCCTGATTCAGCTCGTCGTACAGGTCGCGCAGTTGCGGCGCGTAGAAAATCCAGTCGTCGAGGACGCGCTGCATCGTCGGCGCGATGGCGTCGGCGACGGCGGCCGTATGCAGGTCACGGGAAACGACGATCAGTTGACCGTCGCGCGTGCCGTCCTTCAGCGAGGCAAGTTTCATGGCGGAAAAGGCATGTGGATGACGATAAGAGGAATCTATTCTACGATGGTGAATCGGCGCAGCCCAAACGGACGCTTCAAGCAGGCGATAGCCATTGCAACGTCCGCGCCGTTTTTCGCCGCTTTTACGCTCACCGTTCAACCACTGCCTATGCCTCCGACCGCCCGCTCCAGTTCGATCCGCAAAGACGCCGATACCGCCGAACCGCTCGATCCCGCCGACGATGATGCCGCTGACGAGCACGACGGTGGCGAAGAGAAACTGCGTTCGGGCATCCAGTCGATCGAAGTCGGGTTCCGTCTGCTCGACGTGCTTACGCACGAACCGCGCGCGATGATGCTGCGCGATCTCGCGCAGCGCGCGGGCATGAGCCCGGCGAAAGCGCACCGCTATCTGGTGAGTTTTCAGCGTCTGGGCGTCGTCGCGCAGGACCCGTTGACGGGCCGCTACGAGCTTGGCGGCTTTGCGTTGCAGCTAGGGCTGGCGCGGCTCGCGCGCGTCGATGGCGTGAAGCTCGCGCGAATCGCGCTCGCCGAATTGCGCGACCGGCTCGATCTGACGGTCGGCATCGCCGTGTGGGGCAATCAGGGGCCAACTGTCGTGCATTGGATGGAATCGAGCTATCCCGCGAAGGCATCGCTGAAACTCGGCGACGTGATGCCGATGCTCAGTTCGGCGACGGGTCTGCTGTTCGCCGCGTATCTGCCGCGCAGCAAGACGGCCGCGATGATCGCGCGCGAACTCGCCGATACGAAGCGTTGGGCCGCCGCCAACAGTCCGCGCACACCGGAAGATGTCGAGCGCGTGCTCGAGGACGTGCGCGCGCATGGCTCGGCGCGCGTCGAAGGCATGTTGCTGCCGACCATTCATGCGTTCTGCACACCCGTGTTCGATTCGAACGGCGATCTCGCGCTCGGATTGATCGCATTGGGACACGAGGGCGCGTTCGATATCGCGTGGGGCGGCGAAGTCGACACGGCGCTGCGCGGATGCGCGCAGAAGCTGTCGTATGAACTCGGGTATAGTCCGACGCCGCGATGAGCGTGAGGAACGTGTGACAGCGGTGCGCAGTCGAATCGTGTTCAAACGTTCATAGCCTTGCGTCCCGCCTTCAGGAAATTGCTTCTTCCGATGTCATCTCCAGCCGCTCTCCATTCCGTCACGCCGGCTCGCCTCGCCGCCGCGCAGCGCCGTTCGTCGCGCTTGCGTTGGGCGGGCGTGCTGCTGGCTGTCGTCGGCGCGCACTTCATCGCGGCGCAGTGGTTCGAGCGGCATCACGACACATTCAAACCTGTGTCGCCCGAGCATGTTCCCGTGCAGGTCGCGCTGCTGAAGCCCGAGCGCATCGAAACGCAGGCGGCTGGTTCGCCGCCACCCGCGAAGGCGCTGCCTGCGGCCCCGAAACGCGTCGCGCGAGCGCCGCGTGAACATGTGCTGACGGCCACGCAGCCAGGTCAGAAACCGCTTCAAACAGCGCCCGCAACTGAAGCCGCAAGCGCGCCTGCGGACGCTTCGGCGGCCGCTTCAGCGCCGGGCGTTGCGTCGTCCGCAACGGGAGCCGCCAATTCCAGCGCCAATGTTGCCGGTCAAGGCAACGCGCCGCATGCTGCGCCAGGCGTGAAGTTCTCTGTGCCGCCCTCAGGCGAGCTGCAATACGACACGTTCTACAACGGCGTGCGCAATCAGCCTGGTACGATCCATTGGTCGAGCGATGGCCGCTCCTACGACATGATCGTTTCGGTGCCCTTGCCGTTCATCGGCACGTTCAGCTATTCGAGCCACGGGCATGTCGATGCGTTCGGCCTCGCGCCTGATCAGTACATCGAAAAACGCGGCCGACGCGGCGAGGACATCACCACCTTCCATCGCGACACGAAGCAGATCGGCTTTACACGTACGCCGAATACGCTGCCGCTGCAGGATGGCGCGCAAGACCGCTTCAGCATGGTGATGCAGCTCGCCAGCCTGGTGCGCGGCGACCCCGACGCATATCAGCCAGGCGTGACGCGCCAGTTCTTCGTCACCGACAACGACAGCGGCGAAATATGGCCGATCGAGACGATAGGCGACGAAGGCGTGCGCACCGACCAGGGCATCATCGATGCGCGCCATTTCATGCGCCTGCCGCGCCGCGAAGGCGACCGGCGGCGCATCGACGTGTGGCTGGCGCCGTCGCTCGGCTGGCTGCCTGCGCGTCTCGTGCAAACCGAGCCGAACGGCACGCAGATCGAACTTGTCTGGCGCGGCAAGATCGCGCCGCCGGATGCGAACGGCAGCAACGCCGCTTCGTCGGATGACACGCCACCAGCCCCTTCCCAACCGTCCATCACCGATCCCGGCGCGGGGCCGGAAAAGCCCTGACACAAACTGGTCCTTCGTTATGGAGGACACTTTGAAACCGGGACTACACACACTGCGCATCCGAAACTTCCGTCGTTTGAATGAATCGCACGACGATGCGCGCTGATGCGCGCCGGCGGTTCATGCGAATCCGATGAACTGTCGATCCGTTCGTTCTTTCATTGCGACATCACTTATGGAGTCCGCATGCAAATCAATGTGAATGGCATCGATACGCGCTACGTCCTGAGCAATGAGGGCGGTGGCCCATGGCTCACGTTCATTCATCAGCTTGGCGGTGATCTGTCGATCTGGGATCAGCTCGCCGGCTATTTTCGTGACAACTACACAGTCTTGCGCTACGACGTGCGCGGGCACGGTCAAACGGCCGTATCAGACAAGCCGTTCCGTGTTGCAGATTTGTCGCAGGATCTACACATGCTGCTAGATGCGCTTGGCGTTGAGAAAACGCATATTGTCGGTATGTCGATGGGCGGGATGATTGCGCAACAGTTCGCGCTGGATAACCCGGCACGCGTCGAAACATTGACGCTCGCCGACACGCACGCCGCCACGCCGTCCGACGCTCATGCCGTATGGGAGCAGCGCGCGGCGAAGGCGCGTAACGAAGGCGTCGCGGCGCTGGCCGAGGCAACGATGGAACGCTGGCTGACGGCGAGTTTTCGCGCCGCGCATCCGGAGGTGGTCGAACCGATTCGGGAGGTATTCGAGAACACTTCGTCTGAAGGTTACGCACAAGCGTGCATTGCGCTGCGCGATTTCGATGCGCGCAGTAGACTGAGCGAGATTGATCTTCCTACTCTCACTGTGGCTGGACGCCACGACGCAGGCACGCCACCTGCTGCTACACATGAAATTGCGAATGCCATCCGGAACGCGCAGTTCGAGTTGCTGGACGCAGCTCACCTCGCACCGATCGAACAGTCGCAACGTTTCACCGCTTTGCTGGAATCGTTTTTGCAAAAACGGGTCTAACCGATAGGTCCGGAGAATTCAAAGCGTCAGGCCGGACCCACCCCTTGAATTCCAAACCAAGGGCTCCATCTACGGTGCAACACTGGCCCGGAGCCATCGGAAATAAGGAGTGTCGCCATGCAAATGATCTACAACAGCCCCAACTACTGTGTCGTCGAGTTCCCGCCGCAAGACGGCCATCTCTCGATGCTATCCGGCGGGTATGAGATCGTCGACAAGAACACGCAGCGCGAGATTTACATCGACGGTGCGATGGCAGCCAGTTTTCGCGAACACGTGCAGAAACTGATCGAAGACGAACCGACGCTCGACGAAGTTGACGAGTTTCTGGGTCAATTCGACAGCCTGATGAACCAGCCGGTCATTCTCCACTGATCGACAGGCGCCATCCTCCTGGCGACACGTCCTCATCGACCCCGTCCGGCCCCGCGCCGGGCGGGGTTTTTCGTTTTATACGGCCGGTTGGCGCTCTTGTGTCGATATCGCGGCGCGAAACGCCGGGGCGCTCCGTTTCGCTAGCAGCGCCGGACATGGCGCTTCGCAGTACCCTGCCGGCAACCGCCATGCCCCGTGCAAGTCCGCCATGCGCGGGCAGTCCCGCGACCATGCGGCTACAATATTGAGTTTCCTGAAAAAAGCCGGCCCGTCCGGCACGAGCCCGATCAGACCATGAACCAGCCCGTCACGTCAGCCCCGTCAGCCGCCAGCCCCCGTGCCGCGTATACGCGCGGCGCGACCCTGCCCGCGTTGCTCGAATCGCGCATCCTGATCCTGGACGGCGCGATGGGCACGATGATCCAGCGCTACAAGCTCGACGAAGCCGCCTATCGTGGCGAGCGCTTCAAGGACTACGCGCGCGACATCAAGGGCAACAACGAACTGCTGTCCATCACGCAGCCGCAGATCATCAGCGAGATTCACGAGCAGTATCTGGCGGCGGGCGCGGACATCATCGAGACGAACACGTTCGGCGCGACGACCGTCGCGCAGGCCGACTACGGCATGGAAGATCTCGCCGTCGAAATGAACCGCGAGTCCGCGAAGCTCGCTCGCGCCGCATGCGACAAATACTCGACTCCCGACAAGCCGCGCTTCGTCGCGGGCGCGATCGGACCGACGCCGAAGACGGCGAGCATTTCGCCCGACGTGAACGATCCGGGCGCGCGCAACGTCACGTTCGACGAACTGCGCACGGCGTACTACGAGCAGGCGAAAGCGCTGCTGGAAGGCGGCGCGGACCTGTTCCTCGTCGAAACGATCTTCGACACGCTGAATGCGAAGGCCGCGCTGTTCGCGCTCGACGAACTGTTCGAAGACACGGGCGAGCGCCTGCCCATCATGATTTCGGGCACGGTGACGGACGCATCGGGACGCATTCTGTCGGGACAGACGGTCGAGGCTTTCTGGAACTCGCTGCGTCATGCAAAGCCGCTGACGTTCGGCCTGAACTGCGCGCTCGGCGCGGCGCTGATGCGCCCGTACATCGCGGAGCTGGCGAAGCTGTGTGACACGTATGTGTCCTGCTATCCCAACGCCGGTCTGCCGAATCCGATGAGCGATACGGGCTTCGACGAACTGCCCGCCGATACCTCGGGCCTCCTGAAGGAATTCGCGCAAGCGGGCCTCGTGAACATCGCGGGCGGCTGCTGCGGCACGACGCCGGAGCACATCGCCGCAATTGCGAAAGCACTGAACGACGTGAAGCCGCGCAAGTGGCCGAGCCAGTATCGCGACGCCGCGTGAAGTATCCAAAGCACGCTTTACAGCACGTTCACACCGAAGCATTGACGCACTGACGAAACACGCACACGAACCATGACCGATCACACGATGCGCCTTTCCGGCCTGGAGCCGTTCAACGTCACTTCGGGGACGCTCTTCATCAACGTTGGCGAACGCACCAACGTGACGGGCTCGAAGGCATTCGCGCGGATGATTCTGAACGGCCAGTTCGACGAGGCGCTGGCCGTCGCGCGCCAGCAGGTCGAAAACGGCGCCCAGGTCATCGACGTCAACATGGACGAAGCGATGCTCGATTCGAAAGCGGCGATGGTGCGCTTCATGAATCTGATCGCATCGGAGCCGGACATCGCGCGTGTGCCGATCATGATCGATTCGTCGAAGTGGGAGGTGATCGAAGCGGGTCTGAAGTGCGTGCAAGGCAAGGCGATCGTCAACTCGATCTCGCTGAAGGAAGGCGAAGAGAGCTTCCGCCATCACGCGAACCTGATTCGCCGCTACGGCGCGGCGGCCGTCGTGATGGCGTTCGACGAGCAAGGCCAGGCCGACACGTATAAGCGCAAGACGGAAATCTGCAAGCGCTCGTACGACATTCTCGTCAACGAAGTCGGCTTCCCGCCCGAAGACATCATCTTCGATCCGAACATCTTCGCGATCGCGACGGGTATCGAAGAGCACAACAACTACGCCGTCGACTTCATCAATGCTACGCGCTGGATCAAGCAGAACCTGCCGTATGCGAAGGTGAGCGGCGGCGTGTCAAACGTGTCGTTCTCGTTCCGCGGCAATGACCCGGTGCGCGAAGCGATTCACACCGTGTTCCTCTACCACGCGATTCAGGCGGGCATGGACATGGGCATCGTCAACGCGGGCCAGTTGGGCGTGTACGCGGACCTCGACGCCGAACTGCGCGAGCGCGTCGAAGACGTCGTGCTGAATCGCCGCGAGGACGGCACCGACCGTCTGCTCGAAAGCGCCGACAAGTTCAAGACGGGCGCAGCGAAGAAAGAAGAGAACCTCGAATGGCGCAATCAGCCTGTCGAGAAGCGTCTCGCGCATGCGCTCGTACACGGCATCACGAACTTCATCGTTGAAGACACGGAAGAGGCGCGCGCCAAGATCATGGACGGCGGCGGCCGCCCGATCAACGTGATCGAAGGGCCGTTGATGGACGGCATGAACGTCGTCGGCGATCTGTTCGGCCAGGGCAAGATGTTCCTGCCGCAAGTCGTGAAGTCGGCGCGCGTGATGAAACAGGCCGTCGCTCACCTGATTCCGTTCATCGAAGAAGAGAAGCGCCAGCTTGCCGAAGCGGGCGGCGACGTGCGCGCGAAGGGCAAGATCGTCATCGCGACCGTGAAGGGCGACGTACACGATATCGGCAAGAACATTGTCTCCGTGGTGCTTCAGTGCAATAACTTCGAAGTGGTCAACATGGGCGTGATGGTCCCGTGCAACGAGATTCTCGCGAAGGCGAAAGTCGAAGGTGCGGACATCATCGGGCTGTCGGGGTTGATCACGCCGTCGCTTGAAGAAATGGCGTACGTTGCGTCGGAAATGCAGCGCGACGATTACTTCCGCGTGAAGAAGATTCCGCTGCTGATCGGCGGCGCGACGACTTCGCGTGTGCATACCGCCGTGAAGATTGCTCCGCACTACGAAGGCCCTGTCGTGTACGTGCCGGATGCGTCGCGCTCGGTGTCGGTCGCATCGAACCTCTTGTCCGACGAAGGCGCGACAAAGTATCTCGACGAACTGAAGTCCGACTACGACCGCATCCGCGATCAGCACGCGAACAAGAAGGCGCTGCCTCTCGTCACGATCGCAGAAGCGCGCGCGAACAAGGCGAAGATCGACTGGAGCGGTTATCAGCCGGTGAAGCCGAAGTTCATCGGCCGGCGCGTGTTCAAGAACTTCGATCTGAGCGAACTCGCGAACTATATCGACTGGGGCCCGTTCTTCCAGACGTGGGATCTCGCAGGTCCGTATCCCGCGATTCTGAACGACGAGATCGTCGGCGAATCGGCGCGGCGCGTGTTCTCGGATGCGAAGTCGATGCTCGCGCGTCTGATCCAGGGCCGCTGGCTGACGGCGAACGGCGTGATCGCGCTGTTGCCCGCCAACACGGTCAACGACGACGACATCGAAATCTACAAGGACGAGTCGCGCACCGAAGTCGCGCTGACGTGGCGCAACGTGCGCCAGCAAAGCGTGCGCCCCGTGGTGGACGGCGTGATGCGCCCGAACCGCTCGCTTGCCGACTTCATCGCGCCGAAGGATTCGGGCGTCGCCGACTACATCGGCATGTTCGCGGTCACGGCGGGCCTCGGCGTCGACGCGAAGGAAAAACAGTTCGAGCAGGATCACGACGACTACAGCGCGATCATGCTGAAGGCGCTCGCCGACCGCTTCGCTGAAGCGTTCGCCGAAGCGATGCACGCGCGCGTGCGCCGTGACCTGTGGGGCTATGCGAACAGCGAAACCCTGTCGAACGAAGAACTGATCGGCGAGAAGTATCGCGGCATCCGTCCCGCGCCGGGCTATCCGGCGTGCCCGGATCACCTCGTCAAGCGCGACATGTTCGACGTCCTGCAAGCGGGCGAAATCGGCATGACCGTCACCGAATCCCTCGCGATGCTGCCCGCCGCGAGCGTCTCCGGCTTCTACCTGGCGCATCCCGACAGCACGTATTTCTCGGTGGGCAAGATCGGCCAGGATCAGCTGGAGGACTACGCGCAGCGCATGTCGCTGTCGAAGGCGGATGCCCAACGCGCGCTCGCGCCGTTGCTGTAAGACAGCAGACGCCGCGCGGCAGGACTATATCGCTGGCCGTAGGCTGAATATTTTCAGTTGAAAGCACAGCGAATATTTTCGGCTTTGTAGACTGAGCGGGCATTACTTGCCGACCCGCCAGACGCGACCGAAAAAACGCGTCGGCTCAACGACTTGCAACCGTCAACGGAGAAAAATCGTATGAAGAAGCTGACGCTGATGTTGACCGCGTTATCGCTTGCCGCCATTGCACCGATCACCGAGGCCCAGCCTCAGGCGCCGGGCGGATCGAGCTCGGTGAGCTCGTACTCCCCGCCCACCGTCAAGCATGTGAAAAAGCCGAAAAAGAAGAAGAACGGTGCATCCGCTCCCGCGACTGCGCCGCAAGGCGCGAGTCAGTAGGCTCGCGGCGCTGCAAAGGCAAAAGCCCGTCATTCGACGGGCTTTTTTGCTTCTGGGCGCAATACACTGGCCTGATCGAACGCGATGCGCGGTCCGTGCCACCACCACGAAAGCGGCGGCCATCAAACCCGACGGAGGCGCCTGAACCGGGCGCCGCTCAACGCATGCTGGCGGCTCGCTTCAGCGTTCAGAGGCCCCAGACGATATCCGTATTTTCCTTCTGCGCCGCGCGCAGCATGTCGAGGAACGGATACGCCCGTTGCGCGAGACCAATCGGAAGCTCGTGGTGCTCGTGGCCCTCTTCCCCTTCGTGGAAGTGGCCTTCATGCTCGGCGCGCTCCTGCTTGTCGGTAACGATCGCCGCTTCGAGCTTCGAGATCACCACGCCCAGTTCGTCGTGATTGATCACGCCGCGTGCGCCGAGCCGCTTGCCGATGATACCCAGCAAATATTGGGCGAGATTCTCCAGCATCACCACATCGGGGGCGGAGCGGCATTTGAAAGTAATCAACATGATGACGGTTCCCTTTTCGTTATGTTGGCTTCTCGCGCGGCCAGCCGCTGGATACTCGCGACATCGCAACAGCCAGCCGCACGGGTTCCGTTGGCGCGCCAGCCTGTCAGTCGACGGCAGGCTGGCGGCCACGGCCCTTGCTGGGCATCTCATTGGACATATTAGCACCTGCTAAAATCCGACATTGACGGAAAAAGCTCGCTGCCGTGCGGCCGGGCACGCTGCGCTGCGTCGCGGCTGCGCGTGTTGCAGACTGTCGCCACGGCCCGCGCCACGAAACGTTAGCCGCCTTGCCGCGCCGCCGCAGCGTCACGCGAGCGCCGCGTATCGGGCGCTCAAGCGTTTTCCACGCCGTCGACGGCCTTGCATCACGCCGTTCGCGGCGCTGCCCCGCTTCATCGGACTGCCTCACTGGACTCGCAACAAGCATGCTGCCTGCACACAAACACACTCTCGAAACCCTGTTGACCGACGTGGTCAAGCAGGTCGCCCAGGCGACGCAAGGTGAATCCGAAGCCGCGTTCATCGCGCCCGCCATCACGCTCGAACGGCCGAAGGTTGCCGCGCACGGCGACATCGCGTGCAACGTCGCGATGCAGCTCGCCAAGCCGCTGCGTGCGAACCCGCGCCAGCTCGCGCAGCAGATCGTCGATGCGCTGCTCGCGCATCCGCTCGCCAAAGGCCTCGTCGAGAGCGCCGAAGTGGCGGGACCGGGCTTCATCAACCTGCGTCTGTCGGCGGCTTCCAAGCAGGCCGTGATCGCCGCCGTGTTCGAGCAGCGCGAAACCTTCGGCCGCTCGCAGCGCGACGCAGGCAAGCACGTGCTGGTCGAGTTCGTCTCGGCCAATCCGACCGGCCCGCTGCACGTCGGCCACGGCCGCCAGGCCGCGCTCGGCGATGCGACGTCGAACGTGCTCGCGTCGCAAGGCTACGACGTACACCGCGAGTTCTACTACAACGACGCCGGCGTGCAGATCGGCAATCTCGCCATCTCGACGCAGGCGCGCGCCCGTGGCCTGAAACCGGGCGACGCAGGCTGGCCCGAAGCCGCCTACAACGGCGAATACATCGCCGACATCGCGCGCGACTATCTGAACGGCGAGACCGTGTCGGCCAGCGACGGCGAACCCGTCAAGGGCACGGGCGACGTCGAAGATCTCGATGCGATCCGCCGTTTCGCCGTCGCGTATCTGCGTCATGAGCAGGATATGGACCTGCAGGCGTTCGGCGTGAAGTTCGACCAGTACTACCTCGAATCGTCGCTGTACAAGGAAGGCCGCGTCGAGAAGACCGTGAACGAACTGATCGCGGCCGGCAAGACTTACGAGCAGGAAGGCGCGCTGTGGCTGCGCACCACCGACGACGGCGACGACAAGGACCGCGTGATGCGCAAGTCCGACGGCACGTACACGTACTTCGTGCCCGACGTCGCGTATCACGAGACGAAGTGGGAGCGCGGTTTCACGAAGGTCATCAACATCCAGGGCTCGGACCACCACGGCACGATCGCGCGCGTGCGCGCCGGGCTGCAGGGTCTTGGCGTCGGCATTCCGAAGGGCTATCCCGACTACGTGCTGCACAAGATGGTCACCGTGATGCGCGACGGCCAGGAAGTGAAAATCTCGAAGCGCGCGGGCAGCTATGTGACAGTGCGCGATCTGATCGAATGGTCGGGCGGCGCGCTGCCGGGCCAGGAAGCCTCGCCCGATCTGCTCGACGAAGAAACGATCCGCCGCGGCCGCGACGCCGTGCGCTTCTTTTTGATCTCGCGCAAGGCCGACACGGAGTTCGTGTTCGACGTCGATCTCGCGCTCAAGCAGAACGACGAGAACCCGGTGTACTACGTGCAGTACGCGCACGCGCGCATCTGCTCGGTGATCAACGAATGGAAGTCGCGCTACGGCGCCGATGAAGCGGTGCTGCCGTCCGTCGATCTGTCGCCGCTCGACAGCGAGCGCGCGATGGCGCTGCTGCAGAAGCTAGCCGAATACCCCGACATGCTCACGCACGCCGCCGACGAACTCGCGCCGCATGCCGTCGCGTTCTATCTGCGCGACCTCGCGGGCGAATTTCACTCGTTCTACAATGCCGAACGCGTTCTGGTCGACGACGAAGCGCCGCGCAATGCGCGCATCGCGCTGCTCACGGCGACGCGCCAGGTGCTGGCCAACGGCCTCGCAGTGATCGGTGTGTCGGCACCCGCAAAAATGTAATCTCCGCGCGTTTTAATTGCGATTTAATCGGGACGATAGCCGGATGACCGTCGTTATAATCGACGGTCATTCCAGATTTCCTTTTGCAGGTGAATTAGACGATGGCAAAACCACGCCGCACTACAAAGCAGTCAAAACAAACCGGGGGCACTTTTCTCGGTATCGTGCTGGGCCTGATCGTCGGCCTGGCCATCGCGGTGGTGGTGGCGCTTTACATCACGCGCGCGCCTACGCCGTTCGTCGCGAAGGTCGCGCCGCCCGCTGCGTCCGATAGCGGCGCAAGCCAGCCGCAATACGACCCGAACCGTCCGCTGCAAGGCAAGACACCCGGCCAGCCGGTGCCGCAAGCCGCGCAACCCGCGCCGCCCAACACGGCGCCGGGCCAGACCACGAACCAGACGCAGACGTCCGGCATGCTCGAAGAGCCGCAGATCGTCGAAGTGCCGCCGTCGAACAACGGCGTCGCCGTCGCGCCGAAGCCCGCGCAGGACAACGGCACGACCACGGCAGCCATTCCGCCAAAGAAGGCGCCGAACCCAACCAGCGCGCCCACCACGACCGCCAACAACGCGCCGACGCAGCCGCCCAAGGCCGGATCGACGCCGAACGCCAACGCCACGCCGCCTGCCGCGAACGACGCGAACACCGGCTATCTGCTGCAGGTCGGCGCCTACAAGACGTCCGCCGATGCCGAACAGCAGCGCGCGCGCCTCGCGTTCCAGGGCTTCGAATCGAAGGTCACCCAGCGCGATGCGGGCGGTGTGACGTACTATCGCGTGCGTATCGGCCCGTTCTCGAAGTTCGAGGACATGAACACCACGCGTCAGCGTCTTTCGGATGCGGGCGTCGATACGGCCGTGATCCGCTTCACCAAGCAGTGATTCACATTCGGTAATGCATTGTCATGCGCCGCCGCTGAACCTTCAGCGCGCGGCGCAAGTCTCAGGTGCGGCAGCCTGCCGTCGAAACCGTAGCGGTCGCGGCGCGCAACAGCCGGCCACCGTTACTTTCCCTGATTGGGTTCACAAGACATGAAAAAACTGCTCAGCATTCTTTTCCTCTCGATCGGTCTCGTCGCGAGCGCGGTACAAGCGGCGCCCGCCGCGCCCGTCGCCGGCAAGGACTACACCGTGCTGTCCACGCCGCAGCCCGTCGAAGCGCCTGCCGGCAAGATCGAAGTCATCGAGTTCATGTGGTACGGCTGCCCGCACTGCAACGAGTTCGACCCGTATCTCGAAGCGTGGGTCAAGAAGCAGGGCCCGGACGTCGTGTTCAAGCGCGTGCCCGTTGCGTTCCGCGACGACTTCATCCCGCACTCGAAGCTCTATCACGCAGTGGACGCGCTCGGCCTCGCCAATCAGCTCACGCCGGACATCTTCCACGAAATCCACGTCAACAAGAACTATCTGCTGACGCCGGAAGACCAGGCCAAATTCCTCAAGACCAAGGGCGTCGATCCGAAGAAGTTCATGGACGCGTACAACTCGTTCTCGACGCAGAGCGCGATCCAGCGCGACAAGAAGCTGCTCGAAGACTTCAAGATCGACGGCGTGCCGACGCTCGCCGTGCAGGGCAAGTACGAAACGGGTCCGGCGCAAACCAACAGCTTGCCGGGCACGATTCAGGTGCTCGACTATCTGGTCGCGCAGGTGCGCGCCAAGAAGATGTAATTCCACTCGAACGCGCCGCATGAGTTCACCACTGAAGGTTTTCATCACCGGCGCGTCCAGTGGCATAGGTGAAGCGCTCGCCGCCGACTATGCGCGGCGCGGCGCGATCCTCGGCCTCGTCGCCCGTCGCGGCGACGCACTCGCCGCCTTCCAGCAGTCCCATTCCCAGAACGTGATCTCCGTGTATTCCGTCGACGTACGGGATGCAGAGGCGCTCGCGCAGGCCGCGCAGCAGTTCATCGCGGAGCATGGCTGCCCGGACATCGTGATCGCGAACGCGGGTATCAGCCGCGGCGCCGTGACAGGCCACGGCGATCTGCAAACGTTTCGCGACGTGATGGACATCAACTACTTCGGCATGGTCGCGACCTTCGAGCCATTCGCGCAAGCGATGATCGACGCGCGCAAGGGTGCCCTCGTCGGCATTGCGAGCGTCGCAGGCGTGCGCGGACTGCCGGGTTCGGGCGCATATAGTGCGTCGAAATCGGCGGCGGCGAAGTATCTCGAAGCGCTGCGCGTCGAGATGCGGCCGTTCGGCGTGTCGGTCGTGACGATCGCGCCGGGCTATATCCGCACGCCGATGACGGACCACAATCCGTACGCGATGCCCTTCCTGATGGACGCGGACCGCTTCGCCGCAAAAGTCGCCGATGCGATCGCGCGGAAGAAACGCTTCGCGACCTTCCCGTGGCAAATGCGCCTCGTGTCAATGGTGCTGCACGTCGCGCCTCGCTGGCTCTACGACGCCGTCTTCGAAAAGGCGCCGCGCAAGCCGCGCGCCGCGCAGTAGGTCATGCGCACGCGTGTCGTCGATGCAGCCAGTGTCGAACACGCGAAAGCGGAACGCGGCACACGCATCGTGTCGCTGGTGCCGAGCATCACCGAACTTCTCTTTGCCTTGAAGCTGGACGCGCAGATCGTCGGGCGCACGGGTTTTTGCGTGCATCCGCGCGACAAGGTGCGTCGTGTGCCGAAAGTCGGCGGCACGAAAGCCGTGAAAATCGATGCCGTGCGCGCGCTGCAACCCACACATGTCATCGTCAATATCGACGAGAACGAGCGCGAAACTGTCGAGCAGTTGCGCGAGTTCGTGCCGCATGTCGTCGTCACGCATCCTTTGACGCCCGAGGACAACTTCGCGCTGTACGCGCTGCTCGGCGCGATTTTCGATCGCGACGACGAAGCGCGCGCGTTGGGCGTCGAGCTTCAGACGCAACTGGACGCATGCGCAGCGCGCGAATGGCCGCAGCAGAACGTGCTCTATACGATCTGGCGCGAACCGTGGATGACCGTCGCACGCGACACCTACATCTCAGCGATGCTGCGCCTCGTGAACTGGCAGACACTGCCCAATGTGCTCGGCGGCGAGACAGGCGCGGCACGTTATCCTTCGTTCGATCTGGATGCCGCGTGGCTGGTTCAGGCCGACCGCGTGCTGCTATCGAGCGAGCCGTATCGCTTCACGCAGCAACATTGCGACGCGCTTGGACAGGACGCTCGCCTCGCGGGCAGACGGATCGGGCTGATCGACGGCGAGATGGTGTCGTGGTACGGCTCGCGCGCGATCGACGGCATCGCGTATCTTCTGGACTACGCCAGCCGTTAGCGCGTATCCGCCGCCATATGGATATGCGGATTCAATTGTTGTCGCTGCTGAAAGCGTTCGATAAGCTTGCGCCAGAGCCGGCGACGAATGACGCACTGATGTGACGCACTGCGCCTGCACCGAAACCGTATCAGAATCAGTTTGCGTGAAAGCACCCGCCCGGAGCGCGCGTGACCGATGCGCCGCCCCGCCACGAACAATTCGAAATCCCGGGAGATCTTATGCGTTTCAAGTTGCTTGCCGCCGCCGCGACGCTGACGGCCCTCGCCACCGCGCCCGCGCTGGCCGTCGCGAAGCCGCTCACCGTCTGCACGGAATCGAGCCCGGACGGCTTCGACGTCGTCCAGTACAACTCGCTCGTCACGACCAATGCATCGGCGGATGTGATTTTCAATTCGCTCGTGTCGTACGACGAAGCGGCGAAGAAAGTCGTGCCGTCCCTCGCCGACAAGTGGGACGTCAGCACCGACGGCCTCACGTACACGTTCCATCTGCGCCCGAACGTGCAGTTCCAGACCACCGACTACTTCAAGCCCACCCGCGCGCTGAACGCCGACGACGTCGTCTTCACGTTCAACCGCATGCTCGACGACAACAACCCGTGGCACAAGGTCGCAGGTGCGAGCGGCTTTCCGCACGCGCAGTCGATGGGCCTCGTGAAGCTGATCAAGGCGGTGTCGAAGGTCGACGACAACACGGTGAAGTTCGAGCTGAACGAGCCGAACGCGACCTTCGTGTCGATCCTGACGATGGGTTTCGCGTCGATCTATTCGGCCGAATACGCGGACCAGTTGCTGAAGGCGGGCAAACAGACTGACCTGAACGCGAAGCCGATCGGCACGGGTCCGTTCGTGCTGAAGGGCTACACGAAGGATTCGATCATCCGCTATGACGTGAACCCGAGCTACTGGGGCGCGAAGCCGAAGATCGACCGTCTGATCTACGCGATCACGCCCGACGCCGCCGTGCGCGCGCAAAAGGTGAAGGCAGGCGAATGCCAGATCGCGCTGTCGCCGAAGCCGCAGGATGTCGCCGACGCGAAGCAGGACAAGTCGCTCGCCGTCGTGCAGACGCCCGCGTTCATGACGGCATTCGTCGCACTGAACACGCAGAAGAAGCCGCTCGATAACCAGAAGGTGCGCGCGGCGCTGAACATGGCGTTCGACCGCACGTCGTACCTGAAAGCCGTGTTCGACAACACGGCGACACCAGCGAACAATCCGTATCCGCCGAATACATGGAGCTACGACAAGGCCGTCAAGCCGTGGCCGTACGACGCGGAGAAAGCGAAGAAGCTGCTAGCCGAAGCGGGCTATCCGAACGGCTTCGAAACGACGATCTGGGTGCGTCCGAACGGCAGCGTGCTGAATCCGAATCCGAAGGCGGGCGCGGAAATGCTGCAAGCGGACTTTGCGAAGATCGGCGTGAAGGCCGAGGTGAAGGTGATCGAATGGGGCGAGCTGATCAAGCAGGCCAAGCAGGGACAGCACGACACGCTGTTCATGGGCTGGGCCGGCGACAACGGCGACCCGGACAACTATCTGTCGCCGCTCTTTAGCTGCAATGCGGT
Organism: Paraburkholderia steynii; assembly: GCF_900100565.1. Classification (NCBI taxonomy): domain Bacteria; kingdom Pseudomonadati; phylum Pseudomonadota; class Betaproteobacteria; order Burkholderiales; family Burkholderiaceae; genus Paraburkholderia; species Paraburkholderia steynii. Next base: position 207,884 of record NZ_FNDI01000005.1, read on the forward strand.
GAAGTCGGGGATCAACTTCGCGCGTTACTGCGACCCGGAACTCGACAAGCTGATCGCGCAGGGCAAAGAGACGGCGGATCAGGGCAAGCGCACGAAAGCGTATGAAGCCGCGCAGCAGATCATTCACGATGCTGCGCTGTGGATTCCGCTTGGGTATCCGACGGCAGCCGCTATCACGCGGACGAACGTGAGTGGCTATCACGTCAGTCCGTTTGGGCGGCAGAATTTTGGGGCGGTGGTGGTGCAGTAAGCTGCGCTGCGCTTCGCGCAATGGAAAAAGCCCGGCCTGCGAGATGCGGTCGGGCTTTTTGTTTGAGGCGGCGAAGTGGCTCGGGCGCATTGCGTGCGCCGAACTTTTTCACCATAAGATCAAATTTAACCCGCTTTACTTTGACTTTATGACGATCCGGGCGGTTTTCGGGTGCTTCTGAGGTGTGTCGGCAAAGCAAGCATTCATGTCCGTGCCTGACGCTCGCCGCGTAACGCAACGGCTTATCTGCCCTCACCCTCGAACCGAATCACCCCGTCCTCCCCCACCACCCGCTTCAACTCCCCCTGAAGCCACAGCAGATGCAAATGCGCGAGCGCTTCGCCCATCGCGAACGTCATCTGGTGAATATCGAGTTCCCGTTTGAACATGATGGGAACGATATCCGCCGCGCTACACGGCTTCTGGGCGCAAGCCTCACGCACTTCCGCCAGCCGCGCCGCGTGGTGATCGCGCAGCTGTCCAATACGCGTATGCAGCCCCCGAAACGGCTTGCCATGCGATGGCAGCACGAGCGTATCCGGCGCCATCGTTTCATAACGGCCCAGCGAACCGAGATACAGCGCCAGCGGATTGCCTTCCGGCTCGATGTCGAACACCGATACGTTCGTCGAAATGCGCGGCAACACCATATCGCCGGAAATCAGCACGCCATCGGCTTCCGCGTGCAGCGCGCAATGCTCCGGCGAATGACCGAAGCCCGTCACGACTCGCCACGTGCGCCCGCCGATCGACAGCGCATCGCCCTCGCGCATGCGCCGGTATTGGCCCGGCACCGAAGGGACGAGGTTCGCGTAGTAGCTCTTGCGGTTGCGCAGCTTGTCGAGCGACGCCTCGTCGCTTAGTCCATGCCGCGCAAAGTGCCGCGCCGCGCCCTCGCCGCCCGCGTTCGAGCCGTCGCCCGCCGCCATCACGCGGCCCAGCATGTACTCGCCGAGGGTGATCCACAGACGCACGTTCCAGCGCTTCTTCTCGCCGCCCTCGCACAGCCAGTTCGCGAGACCGAGGTGATCCGGATGGCAATGCGTGACGATCACGCGCAGCACCGGCAAGCCTTCGAGCGCCGTGTCGAACAGCGTTTCCCAGTTCGCCTTGATCTCGTCCGAAGCGATCCCGCAATCGACGATCGTCCAGCCCTTCTGCCCGTCGATCTCGTCGCGCAGCAGCCAGAGGTTGATGTGATCGAGCGCGAACGGCAACGGCATGCGCAGCCAGTACACGCCCGGCGCGACTTCCTGCGTCGTGCCGGCGGCGGGCATCTGGTCGGCGAATGGATAGTCGAGTTGGTGTTCGAGAGCATTCATCGTGGGGTTTCCTTCGTCGGCGGCACGGTCGGTTGCATGATCGTTACTTGAGGCGGCCGTGCGCGTGGTTGCGCTTTATTCAGGTTGACGATAACGTAAACGTCGATTCTAGCGTTCAATCCGTTTTTGTGCCCGGCCATCATCAGGACAGACCGGACAGGCCGACCCAGACCCAACGATGAACACCCAATACACGATTACCGAACTGGCCCGCGAATTCGACGTGACGCCACGCGCGATCCGCTTCTACGAGGACCAGGGTTTACTCTCACCGAGCCGCGAAGGCTCGAGCGGTTTGCGCCGCGTGTACTCGGGCCGCGACCGCACGCGGCTGCGGCTGACGCTGCGTGGCAAGCGCCTGGGGTTCACGTTGTCCGAGATTCGCGATCTGCTCGACCTGTACGATTCACCGACGGATACCCAACCGCAGTTGCAGGCGTTCCTCGCGACGGTGGTTCGGCATCGCGAAGTGCTGGAGCGTCAGCGCGAGGACCTCAACGCGACGCTCGAAGACCTCGCGCAATACGAAGCGCAGGCGCGCGCGCTGCTCGAAAGCGGCACGCGCGGCGACGGCTACAGCGAGGCAGACAAACTCGCGCACGAAGGCACCAAGACAGATTGAGAGAAAAATCCTGATCGGAAGATCGGGCGCCAAACACGACAGTTGGCGCGGCGTTGCGTGAAGATGCGCCGAACGCCATGCAACACGCTTCAAACAGCAATGCGTCGACGCCGCGCTCAAAAGGCCTGAAGGCGTCTCGCAAGCTCACCCGGGCGATACAATCGCAGGGGTCTTCGCGACATTGAACGAATGCACGGTCGACATGAATCACTTTCCCAAACTGCTGTCGTCACAGATCGGCTTCGACGTCGCGGAGACGCTGCTCGCGGGGTTCGACCGGCATTACCGGATCTTCCGCGAAGCGGCGGTCCACGCGAAAGATCTGTTCGAAGCCGCCGACTGGCACGGCCTGCAGAAGCTCGCGCGCGAGAGGATCACGTCGTATGACGAGCGCGTGCGCGAGTGCATCGAAAAGCTCGAAGACGAATACGACGCCGAGAGCATCGACGACGAAGTCTGGCAGCAGATCAAGCTGCATTACATCGGTCTTTTGACGTCGCACCGCCAGCCCGAATGCGCGGAGACGTTCTTCAATTCGGTGTGCTGCCAGATATTGCATCGCTCGTACTTCAACAATGATTTCATCTTCGTGCGGCCCGCGATTTCGACCGAGTACATCGAGAACGACGAGCCGGCGGCGAAGCCGACGTATCGCGCGTATTACCCCGGCAGGGACGGCCTCGCCGTCACGCTGGAGCGCATCGTCACGAACTTCCAGTTGAACCCGCCGTTCGAAAACCTGCCGCGCGACGTCGAATGCGTGATTCAGGCGCTGCACGACAACTTTGGCACCTTCAACGAAGCGCCCAATTTTCAGATTCACGTGCTGTCGTCACTGTTCTTTCGCAACAAGGCGGCGTACATCATCGGGCGCATCATCAACGGCGACATGATGGTGCCGTTCGCATTGCCGATTCATCATGTGAAGCCGGGTCTGCTCGCAGTCGATGCGCTGCTTTGCAAGCGCGACCAGTTGCTGATCATTTTCAGCTTCGCGCATTCGTACTTCCTCGTCGATATGGAAGTGCCGTCCGCGTACGTCGAATTTCTCGGCAGCCTTCTGTTGGGCAAGCCGAAGGCGGAGATCTATACGTCGGTGGGCTTGCAGAAGCAGGGCAAGAACCTTTTCTATCGCGATCTGCTGCAGCATCTGAGGCATTCGAGCGACCGGTTCATCATCGCGCCCGGCATCAAGGGCATGGTGATGCTAGTGTTCACGCTGCCGTCGTTTCCGTACGTGTTCAAGCTGATCAAAGACTCATTCCCGCCGCCGAAAGAAACGACGCGCGCACAGGTGGTGGGCAAGTATCAGCTCGTCAAACGACATGACCGTCTGGGACGCATGGCCGACACGCTCGAATATTCGAGCGTCGCGTTGCCTCTGTCGCGCCTCGATCACGCGCTCATCCGCGAGCTCGAAAAGGAAGCGCCGTCGATGCTCGAATACGAAGGCGATAATCTTGTCATCAGGCATCTGTATATCGAGCGGCGCATGGTGCCGCTCAACATTTTCCTGCAGAACGGCACGGACGCCGACGTCGAGCACGGCATCCGCGAGTACGGCAACGCGGTGAAAGAACTGATGCAGGCCAACATCTTTCCCGGCGACATGCTGTACAAGAACTTCGGCGTCACGCGGCACGGACGCGTCGTGTTCTACGACTACGACGAGATCGAATACCTTACCGATTGCAACGTGCGCGCCGTGCCGCCGCCGCGCAACGAGGAAGACGAAATGTCGGGCGAGCCGTGGTACACGGTCGGTCCGCACGACATTTTTCCGGAGACGTACAACACGTTTTTGCTCGGCGACACGCGCGTGCGCGAATATTTCCTCAAGCATCATGCGGATTTCTTCGATCCTGCGCTGTGGCAAAAGCACAAGGATCACATTCTCCGCGGCGAGTTGCCCGACTTCTATCCGTACGACGGCAACCTGCGATTTTCCGTGCGCTATCCGGAACGGTTCCCAGCAGATCGGGATCAGGATCACGCCGTCAATGCATCCATCAAGCCGACGGTGCGCGCAGCGTGAAAGCGCACGCCGTCCACGATTGAACAACATCAAACAACCAGATTACGTCGGAACGAATCATGACTACGAACGCTTCTGCTACTGAACATCCCCTCGCGCATCTGTTTGCGAACAACGATGCATGGGTCTCGCACAAGCTCGAACAGGACCCTGAGTTTTTCTCGCGGCTCGCGCATCAGCAGGCGCCTGAGTATCTGTGGATCGGCTGCGCGGATTCGCGCGTGCCCGCCAACGAGATCATCGGCCTGCCGCCGGGCGAAGTGTTCGTTCACCGCAATATCGCGAACGTCGTCGTTCACTCGGACCTCAACTGTCTGTCCGTGGTCCAGTTCGCCGTCGATCTTCTGAAGATCAAGCACATCATGGTGGTCGGCCACTACGGCTGCTCCGGCGTCGGCGCGGCGCTGCACGGCCGGCGTGTCGGTCTCGCCGACAACTGGCTGCATCACGTGCAGGACGTGCGCTCGAAGCATGCTGCGCTGCTCGAAGAATGGCCGATGGGCGAAGCGCGGCATCGCCGCCTCGTCGAACTGAACACGATCGAACAGGTCGTCAACGTGTGCCGCACGACGATCGTCAACGACGCATGGGCGCGTGGCCAGGACCTCACCATTCACGGTTGGGTGTATGGCGTGCATGACGGCCGCGTGCGCGATCTCGGCATGACGATCAAAGATCCGTCGAAGCTGGAGGAGACCTACACCAGTTGCGTCGCAGCCGTTTCCGCGAGCCGCGCGCACACGACTGAAAACGACGTGGTCGCCGCCGACGCCGAAAAGCTCGGCGGTGTGGCCGCTGTCGTTCACGGTGTTATCAAGGAGCTAAAACATGAGTGAGACAAGCAAGGACCCGATCGTCATCGTTTCCGTCGCGCGCACGCCGATGGCCGCGTTTCAGGGTGAGTTCGCGTCGCTGACGGCGCCGCAGCTCGGCGCAATCGCAATCAAGGCAGCCGTCGAACGTGCGGGCCTGAAGCCGGAACAGGTCGAGGAAGCCGTAATGGGCTGCGTGCTGCCCGCCGGCCAGGGCCAGGCGCCCGCGCGCCAGGCGGCGCTCGGCGCGGGGCTGCCGTTGTCGACAGGTTCGACGACCGTCAACAAGATGTGCGGCTCCGGCATGCGCGCGGCGATGTTCGCGCACGACATGCTCACGGCCGGCTCCGTCGACGTGATCGTTGCGGGCGGCATGGAGAGCATGACGAACGCGCCGTACCTGCTGCCAAAGGCGCGTGGCGGCATGCGTATGGGCCACAGCCAGGTGATGGACCACATGTTCCTCGACGGCCTCGAAGACGCCTACGAGAAAGGCCGTCTGATGGGCACCTTCGCCGAAGAGTGCGCAGGTTCGTACGATTTCACACGTGAGTCGCAGGACAAGTTCGCCATCGAGTCGCTGACGCGCGCGAAGCGCGCCAATGAAGACGGCTCGTTCGCATGGGAAATCGCGCCCGTTACGCTCGAAGGCAAGAAAGGCAACGTTACGGTCGAGCGCGACGAACAGCCGTTCAAGGCGAACCTCGACAAGATTCCGACGCTCAAGCCCGCGTTCAGCAAAACGGGCACGGTGACGGCCGCGAACTCGTCATCGATCAGCGACGGCGCGGCCGCGCTCGTGATGATGCGCGAATCGACGGCGAAGAAACTCGGCGTGACGCCGCTCGCGCGCGTCGTTGGCCATGCCACTTTTGCGCAGGAACCCGCGAAGTTCACGACAGCGCCGGTCGGCGCGATCCGCAAGCTGTTCGACAAGAACGGCTGGAAAGCGCAAGACGTCGATCTGTACGAGATCAATGAGGCATTCGCCGTGGTCACGATGGCCGCGATGAAAGAGCACGACCTGCCGCACGACAAGGTCAACGTGAACGGCGGCGCGTGCGCGCTTGGCCATCCGATCGGCGCATCGGGCGCGCGCATTCTCGTCACGCTGATCGGCGCGCTGAAAAAGCGCGGCCTGAAACGCGGCGTCGCGAGCCTGTGCATCGGCGGCGGCGAAGCGACGGCGATGGGCGTCGAACTGGTCTGACGCATCGTTCGAATGGCGGCGCGCGGCGGCCCGCGCGCCACGAGACACGACAGGACATCTCATGAAGACAGTGTTGATCGTAGGCGCGTCGCGCGGCATCGGACGCGAGTTCGTGAAGCAGTATCGGCACGATGGCTGGCGTGTGCTCGCCACCGCGCGCGACGAGGCGTCGCTCGGCGAACTCGTCGCGCTCGGCGCCGAAGCGTTTTCGCTCGATGTCGCCGCGCCCGAGGACATTGCCGCGCTCGGCTGGAAGCTGGACGGCGAGCGGCTCGATGCGGCCGTGATCGTGTCGGGCGTGTACGGGCCGCAGACGGAAGGCGTAGAAACCGTCACCGCCGACGACTTCGACTTCGTGATGACGACCAACGTGCGCGGGCCGATGCAGCTGATCCCGGTTCTGCTGCCGCTCGTCGAAGACGCGCGCGGCGTGCTGGCCGTGCTGTCTAGCCGCATGGGCAGCATCAGCGAGGCAACGGGCACGACGGGCTGGCTGTATCGCGCGAGTAAGGCGGCGCTCAACGACGTGCTGAAAGTGACGTCGCTGCAGACGCGCCACGCGACCTGCGTATCGCTGCATCCGGGCTGGGTGCGCACCGACATGGGTGGCGCATCGGCTGCCGTCGATCCCGCGCATAGCGTGCGCGGCATGCGCGAAGTGCTGGCGCAGGCGGCAAGCACGCCGCATCTCTTTCACGGCCGGTTCTTCCAGTACGACGGCACGGCGATCGACTGGTAACGGCAAACATCACACAAATAATCAGGAGACACCCGCATGTTGCTCGATCAGGACCACCTGATGATCCGCGACGCGGTGCGCACTTTCGTGCGCGACGCCGTGACGCCGAATGCGGCGCAATGGGACCGCGAGCGTAAGTTTCCCGCCGACGTGCATCGCCAGCTCGCCGAACTCGGCGCGTACGGCGTACTGGTGCCGGAGGAATACGGCGGCGCCGGGCTCGATGCGCTCGCGCTCGCGCTGATCCTCGAAGAGATCGCGGCGGGCGACGGCGGCACGTCGACGGCGATCTCGGTCAACAACTGCCCCGTCTGCAGTATTCTTCTGACGTATGGCAACCAGCAGCAGAAACGCGACTGGCTCACGCCGCTCGCGCGCGGCGAGATGCTCGGCGCGTTCTGCCTCACCGAACCACAAGCGGGCTCGGATGCATCGGCGTTGCGCACTACGGCCACGCGCGACGGCGACTTTTACGTGCTCAACGGCGTCAAGCAGTTCATCACGAGCGGTAAGAACGGCCAGGTCGCCATTGTGATGGCCGTCACCGACAAAAGCGCTGGCAAGCGCGGCATCAGCGCGTTCATCGTGCCGACGGACACGCCCGGATACGTCGTCGCGCGGTTAGAGGAAAAGCTCGGCCAACATTCGTCCGATACCGCGCAGATCGTCTTCGACAATTGCCGCGTTCCCGCCGCCAACCTGATCGGTGCGGAAGGCGAAGGCTACCGGATCGCGCTGTCGGGGCTGGAAGGCGGGCGCATTGGCATTGCCGCGCAGAGCGTCGGCATGGCGCGCGCGGCGTTCGAAGCGGCCCTCGCCTACGCAAAGGAGCGCGAAAGCTTCGGACAGCCGCTCTTCGCGCACCAGGCCGTGCAATTCCGTCTCGCCGACATGGCGACGCAACTCGAGGCGGCGCGCCAGTTGATCTGGCACGCGGCGTCGCTGAAGGATGCGGGCCAGCCGTGTCTAACGGAAGCGGCGATGGCCAAACTGTTCGCCTCCGAGGCTGCGGAGCGCATCTGTTCGGCTGCACTGCAGATTCACGGCGGCTACGGCTATCTGAGCGACTTTCCCGTCGAACGCATTTATCGCGATGTTCGCGTCTGCCAGATCTACGAAGGCACCAGCGATATCCAAAAGATTCTCATCGCACGCGGACTGAGCTGAACTCCATCTCAATCTTTCATGACTGCATCAGCAAAACAACGTCCCACCGATTGCCCTTGCGGCGGCGCCGCGCCGAACCGGCGCGATTCGGACAAGCCGCCGCGTTTCGCGGATTGCTGCGGCCGGTTCATCGACGGCGGCGCGGCCGCGCCGACCGCGCTCGAACTGATGCGCTCCCGCTATAGCGCCTACGTGCTCGGCGAATCCCAATATTTGTGCGAAACGTGGGCGCCACAAACCTGCCCCGCCGATCTGGACGCCGACCCGAGCGCCACCGACGCGCCCCGCTGGCTAGGTCTGCGGATCAAACGCTTCACTCCGCTCGACGCTACGCACGCCGAAGTGGAATTCGTCGCGCGCTACAAGGTGGGCGGACGGGCGCATCGGCTGCATGAATCCAGCCGCTTTATCAGAGGCGACGATGGGCATTGGCGTTACGTCGATGGCGATGTAAGCGATCGCTGACGCTCGTGTTCCGGTTGCGCTGCAACAACGTATCAAGCATCCCTTACATATCTCAAATAAGGGCCATTTCTGTAAGAAAATCAACGTGTTGGGCGGGCGCCACGTCCCTCAATTACCCATTCTTTCCGAATCGCCGCCGAAACCCGCCCCAAACGGCTCCGTGCATATCAGACAAAAGGAAATTCGTGCCGCAAGGGGTTTGTACTGAATTGCACAAATATAAATTGTCGTGCCAGGATGAGCCTCACAGATGTTGCAGCGCTCCGTAGCGAGGTGGCGGTCCACCGCTCCCGCAGGATGTCCAGACGCACCGCCTGCTGACTCTTCAGCGGGCAAGCGATCAGGGGCATCGCGAGGCGCTCATTTCGACGCGTGGGGTCGCGTCGACCGGCTTCGGTTCATCCCAATGCGGTCTTGATCTGTCTGAGTGCGTGAACAACGCACCGTACGTGATTTTTTTGACCTTGTTTTGGTGTGTCACCGTACCGAAATCAGTTCTGCGGGCAACCGTAGGGAAGGTTCAGGCGATTTTGAGAGCAGGTGTTGCGGATGGTGTTCAGCAAAGTTCTGACGGTATGTGCGATCTCGGCGGCCTTCGTGGCCAGCGCCGTGACGACCGCGCACGCGGACCCGCTCACGGACGTCGAGGCCGGCCCGCTCGGCCGCGCGCAAGTGCAGCGCCTCGCGCTCGATGAAGATGGCTACCTGCCCGTCGTCAAGCTGAGCGAACAGATCGTCCGCATTCCCGTCGCCGCCGACGGCGATGTCACCCTCGAAACGACCATCTACAAGCCCGAAGGTCCGGGCCCGTTCCCGATGGTCGTGTTCAACCACGGCAAGATTCACGGCGATCCGCGCATGCAGACGCGCAGCGATCCCGTGTCGCTGGCGCGCGAATTCGTGCGCCGCGGCTACGTCGTGGTCGCGCCGAACCGCCAGGGCTTCGCCGATTCGGGCGGCACGTATGTGCAGGATGGCTGCGACGTGACGCGCAACGGCATGAGCCAGGCCGCCGACGTCGCGACGACCGTCGACTACATGTCCAAGCAAAGCTACGTGGACGCGAAGCACATCGTCGTGGCGGGCACCTCGCACGGCGGCCTCGCGACGATTGCCTACGGCACGAACGCCGCGTCCGGCGTGCGCGGGCTGATCAATTTCTCCGGCGGCCTGCGCCAGGACGCCTGCACCGACTGGCAAGGCAATCTGACGCACGCCTTCGGCACGTACGGCGAAAAGACGCATGTGCCGTCGCTGTGGCTGTACGGCGACAACGATTCGATCTGGCCGTCCACACTCGTTTCGCAGATGTACACCGCGTACACCGATAACGCGCAGGGCAAGGGCGCGACCGCGAAAATGGTCGATTTCGGCTCGTACAAGAATGACGCGCACCGCCTGGTCGGCGATCGCGACGGCGTGCAGGTCTGGTGGCCATCCGTCGAAGCGTTCCTTGCGCGCGTCGGCATGCCGACGGGTGTGCAATATCGTGTCGCCGAGCCGACTCAACCGAAGGCGACGCATTTCGCGTCGATCGACGCCGTCGACTCCGTGCCTTTCGTCGACGAAGCTGGCCGCGCCGGCTACCGCAACTTCTTGCATCAATATCCAAGCCGTGCGTTCGCGGTGTCCGATTCGGGTGCATGGTCGTGGGCAGAGGGCGGCGACGATCCGATGTCGGTGGCCGTCGCCAACTGCCAGAAGCAGAGCGCGGACCCGTGCCACCTCTACGCGGTCAACGACGCCGTCGTATGGAAAGACAGCGCCACTCAAACGGCCGACGCCGACTCCCCGTCGAAGAGCGACAGCAAGCCCGCGCTGGCTAGCCGCTGAGTCTCTCGCCGCCCGTTGCGTATAGCGCGACGGGCAAAACTTCCTGATTTGCACCGCTTTTCGAGCACGCGCCGCCACTGCGTCCGGCGCGCTCGCACATCCCACCGCACCTGAACCCGTTTGTGCAGGAACTGCTTGACGCAGTTCATTGCCGCTTCGCTTCATGCCCGGCCGTCGAAACGAGCGCGTGATCAAGCTTTTCGACCGATCGTCACACTGGCGCGCGCGATCTTTGTCAGCCCGCCCTGCACGGATCGCCAGATAGCATGCGAGCTTATCGAGCCCCGGCGTCCATTGCGCCGTAGACGCGCGTCCCCTGCACTTCCATTCACACGTCCCAGTACGCACTCGACAGAACGGCTAACGCAGCCGCCCCACGCGTTCCCCGATACAGCCCTGAAAACGCCAACACACGACCAGAATTTTTTCACAGGGGGCCCATGACTTTGCCGTCGTCATCTACGGCCATCTGCCGTCTTTGAAAACGAACGGGCGCGAGCTGTCGCGAACCACCGAAAATCGCACGCAGGCCCTTGAAAACACGGGATTTTCAGGTAGTGCATCGCAGCGGAGTTCGCGCTAATCTCACCTCCGCTGTCGCAAAAATGCGTGCTGCGGAGGCACTGCGAGCCTTTGCAGCACATCGTCGCGACAGCCAATCCGACGCCACGGAAAACGCCCGCAGCCGCCGTCCCCGACGCGCTGCCAATCACGCTTCCCGTCGCCGGATTCCAGGTGGACGTCAACCGTCCCGATTCGCCAGCAGCATTTGCATGACCGACCCGCACGACGCGCCGCGCCCCCAACGCCGCGCTCTGCCCGGTTCATGCCCGGAGCAGTTTTGAATACACAGGCAAACGAAGACTGGATCGCCCGCAGCCTGCGCGCTGTGTGGCATCCCTGTACGCAGATGAAGCATCACGAGCGCTTTCCGCTCGTGCCCGTATCGCGCGGCGCCGGCGCGTGGCTTTACGATCGCGCCGGACACCGTTATCTCGACGCGATCAGTTCGTGGTGGGTGAACCTGTTCGGCCACGCGAACCCGCGCATCAACGCGGCGCTGAAAGATCAGCTCGACACGCTGGAGCACGCGATGCTCGCCGGCTGCACACACGAGCCCGCGATCGAACTCGCCGAGCGTCTGAGCGCGCTCACGCAGAACACGCTCGGTCACGCGTTCTTCGCGTCGGACGGCGCGTCCGCCGTCGAAATCGCGCTGAAGATGAGCTTCCATTCGTGGCGCAATCGCGGCTACGACTACAAGCGCGAGTTCGTCTGCGTCGCGAACAGCTACCACGGCGAGACGATCGGCGCGCTCGGCGTCACCGATGTCGCGCTTTTCAAGGACGCCTACGATCCGCTGATCCGCAACGCGCATGTCGTCGCGTCGCCCGACGCGCGTTTTGCGCGTGAAGGCGAAACGGCCGCCGACGTCGCGCAGCGCGCGCTCGCCGATGTGCGCTCGCTGTTCGAATCGCGCGCCGACAACATCGCCGCGCTGATCGTCGAGCCGCTCGTGCAATGCGCGGCGGGCATGGCGATGCACGACGCGTCGTATATCGCAGGCTTGCGCGCGCTGTGCGACCGCTATGGTGTCCATCTGATTGCCGACGAGATCGCCGTCGGCTGCGGACGTACCGGCACGTTCTTCGCGTGCGAACAAGCGGGCGTGTGGCCGGACTTCCTGTGCCTGTCGAAGGGCATCAGCGGCGGCTATCTGCCTTTGTCCATCGTGCTGTCGCGCGACGAAATCTTCGCCGCCTTCTACGACGACGACACCACGCGCGGCTTCCTGCATTCGCATTCGTACACGGGCAATCCGCTCGCCTGCCGCGCCGCGCTCGCGACGCTCGACCTGTTCGCGAGCGACAACGTGCTCGCTGCAAACGAAAAGAAATCGGCGGCACTGCGCGCCGCGCTCGAGCCGCTCGCGCAACATGCGCAGGTGCGCAATCTGCGCCAGCGCGGCACGATCTTCGCGTTCGATGCCGTCATCGACGATGCCCATGCCGCGAAGACTTTCTCGCGCCGCTTCTTCGAAAACGCATTGCAGCGCGAACTGCTGCTGCGCCCGATCGGCACGACTGTCTACCTGATGCCACCGTACATTCTCGACGACGAAGAAATCGCGCTGCTCGCCGGGCGCACGCGTGCCGCATTCGATGCGACATTGACGGAGGCACGCTGATGCAGTTGCTTGAAACGCTCGAACAAGGCTTGCAGGACATCGACGCACGCGGCCTGCGCCGCCGTCGCCGCACCGTCGACTCGCCGTGCTCCGCGCATATGACCGTCGACGGCCGCAACATCATCGGCTTTGCGAGCAACGACTATCTTGGCCTCGCCGCACACCCGCTGCTCGTCGCGGCGATCGCGGAAGGCGCGCGCCGCTATGGCGCGGGCAGCGGCGGCTCGCATCTGCTCGGCGGCCATTCGCGCGCGCACGCGCAACTCGAAGACGACCTCGCTGAATTCGCGGGCGGCTTCGTCGACAATCCGCGCGCGCTGTATTTCAGCACCGGCTATATGGCCAATCTCGCGACGCTCACGGCGCTCGCGGGCCGTGGCACGACGCTGTTCTCCGATTCGCTGAATCACGCGTCGCTGATCGACGGCGCGCGGCTCTCGCGTGCCGACATCCAGATCTATCCGCACGCGGATGCCGAAGCGTTGAGCGCGATGCTCGAAGCGTCGGACGCTGCGGTGAAGCTGATCGTCACCGATACCGTCTTCAGCATGGACGGCGATATCGCGCCGCTCGCGCGTCTCGTCGAACTCGCGGAACAACACGGCGCATGGCTCGTCGTCGACGATGCGCACGGCTTCGGCGTTCTCGGCCCGCAAGGTCGCGGCGCGATTGCAGAGGCCGCGCTGCGCTCGCCGCATCTGATTTCCATCGGCACGCTCGGCAAGGCGGCGGGCGTGTCGGGCGCGTTCGTCGTCGCGCATGAGACGGTGATCGAATGGCTCGTCCAGCGCGCGCGTCCGTATATCTTCACGACGGCGTCGGTGCCGTCGGCGGCGCATGCTGTGTCCGCGAGCCTGCGCATCATCGGCGGCGACGAGGGTGAGCACCGGCGTACGCATCTGCGCGCGCTGATCGGGCGCACGCGCGACATGATGAAGCGCACGCCGTGGCTGCCTGTCGATTCGCACACTGCCGTGCAGCCGCTCATCATCGGCGCGAACGACGCGACGCTCGACATCGCCGCCAAGCTCGATCGCGCGAATCTGTGGGTGCCCGCGATCCGTCCGCCGACCGTGCCCGAAGGCACGTCGCGTCTGCGCATCTCGCTGTCGGCCGCGCATTCGCACAACGATCTCGACCTGCTCGAAAGCGCGCTGATGAAGACGGCGGAGGCAGCGGCATGAGCAACGCACTGTCCCTCTTCGTCACGGGCACCGATACGGAAATCGGCAAGACTCTGGTTTCGGCAGCGCTGCTGCGCGGCTTCGCGCGCGAAGGACTGCGCGCGGCCGCGATGAAGCCGATCGCGGCGGGCGCGTCGCTGGTGGACGGCGTGCTTCACAACGAAGACGCCGATCAGCTCGACGCGGCCGCCAATGTGCTGTTGCCGCCTGAGATTCGCACGCCGTTCATGCTTAGGGAACCGGCAGCACCGCATATCGCCGCCGCGCTCGAAAACGTGATGCTCGACATGACGCGCATCGTCGACGCACATGACGCGGCGTTGCAAATGGCCGATGTCGTCGTGGTGGAAGGCGTCGGTGGCTTTCGCGTGCCGCTCACCGACGCGCACGACACCGCCGATCTCGCGTTCGCCTTGAATCTGCCTGTGGTGCTCGTCGTTGGCATGCGACTGGGCTGCATCAGCCACGCGCTGCTGACGGCGGAAGCGATCGCCGCGCGCGGCCTGCCGATCGCCGGTTGGGTCGCGAACCGCGTCGACCCGGAGATGCTGTTCCCCGACGAAAACATCGCGGCGCTACGCGACCGCCTCGACCGGCAATATGGCGCGCCGTTGCTCGGCATCGTGCCGCATCTGAGCCCCGCGTCGGCGGATATCGCCGCGACGCATCTCGACACCAACCGTTTGCTGCAGACGCTGCGTGCCGCGCAGCGCTAGCCGCCGAAAGCCTTCAAAAAATCAAATCATCAAGGATCGATCCCATGAGCCATATCACCACTGCTGCACTGCCTGTCACGCCTTCGCAGGCTGCCGCCGCTGCCGATGCCGCCGCCACGCGCTGGCGCGTCGCCGACGTCGTCGCGCTGTACGATCTGCCGTTCAACGACCTGCTGTTCCGCGCGCAACAGGTGCATCGCGAGCATTTCGATGCGAACACCGTGCAACTGTCCACGCTGCTGTCGATCAAGACAGGCGGCTGCGAGGAAGACTGCGCGTACTGTCCGCAATCGGTGCATCACGACACGGGGCTGAAGGCCGAAAAGCTGATGGAAGTCGAAGACGTGCTGGCCGCCGCGCAAGTGGCAAAACAGAACGGCGCGACGCGTTTCTGCATGGGCGCCGCGTGGCGCAATCCGAAGGACCGCCATCTCGAACCGATCAAGGACATGATTCGCGGCGTGAAGGCGATGGGCCTCGAAACCTGCGTGACGCTCGGCATGCTCGAAACGCATCAGGCGCAAAGTCTGCGCGACGCGGGTCTCGACTATTACAACCATAACCTCGACACGTCGCCGGAGTTCTACGGCCAGATCATTTCGACGCGCACGTATCAGGACCGGCTCGAAACGCTTGAACGCGTGCGCGACGCGGGCATCAACGTGTGCTGCGGCGGGATCGTCGGCATGGGCGAATCGCGCCGCGAACGCGCGGGCCTGATCGCGCAGCTCGCGAACATGGAGCCGTATCCGGAATCGGTGCCTATCAACAATCTCGTGCAGGTGGAAGGCACGCCGCTGACGGGCACGGAAGCGCTCGACCCGTTCGAGTTCGTGCGTTCGATCGCCGTCGCGCGTATCACGATGCCGCGCGCGATGGTGCGGCTGTCGGCTGGTCGCGAACAGATGAACGAAGCGCTGCAGGCAATGTGCTTTCTCGCTGGCGCGAACTCGATCTTCTACGGCGACCAGTTGCTGACCACGAGCAATCCGCAGGCGGAAGCCGATCGCAAGCTGCTCGAACGGCTAGGCATTCGCGCGGAGGCGGCGCAGCAGATGCCGCTTGAGCGCAGCGGATGCGAGCATGGGTGTGACGGGCATTGATGTTTTTTGCCGGGAGGCGTCCGGTTGATCGACGCGATTTGAGTATGTGATGTAAAAAAGGCCGCTTTTGATTTCTTTCGAAGCGGCCTTTCGTTTGGTTCATCGCCGGAACGGCGGAGTTTTGTCCTGCGCGGACGCTGTTGACGTTTTGCTTTTGCTTTTGCTGGCATCCGCGATTTGTTAGCGTGCTTCACGCGTCGCCCCTGTGCGGGGCGGCACCTACTTTTCTTTGCCGCCGCAAAGAAAAGTAGGCAAAAGAAAGCGGCTAACACCGCCAACATTTCTTCCTGCCTGAGGGCCCCCAAAGGGTCTTACGCTTCACACGACAATCACGTGACTCATGCTCGTTGCCAACGCTCTTGCGGTGCGCCTCACCCGCTTCACGCACCCGCGTCGGAGCACGCCATGCCAGATATTCCACGGCCGCCCAGGTGGCAAACTGTGTGTAGGTTGTCGCGTCGTATAGGCCGGCGCTCTTACAGGTGGAAGGCGCGCGCTATCGGTCCGAAGTGAGGCACGTACGGCGCTACGGCCTACACACAGTTTGCCACCTGGGCGGCACATACCATTCGCTGCCGCTAGCCCGCGCACGGGTATTCGAAGTGGGTGAGGCGCTCATTCATAGCGTTGGCAATGCACGCGAACAAGGACGTTGCCGTGCGAAGCATAAGACCAGTTGGGGGCCCTCAGGCAATAACTAGAACTGGCGGTGTCAGCCGCTTTCTTTTGCCTACTTTTCTTTGCGGCGGCAAAGAAAAGTAGGTGCCGCCCCGCACAGGGGCGACGCTTGAAGCACGAAGGCATCACGCGGATGCCAGCGCAAAGGCAAACGCACAGGCGCAACGCACGAAGCACGAAGGCAAAGCGCGGATGCCAGCGCAAAGGCAAACGCACAGGCGCAACACCCGAAGCACGAAGGCAAAGCGCGGATGCCAGCGCAACCACAAGCAAACCAAACCAGCCGCGCAGCGCCTACTTCCTGTCTACGATGATCTGATCGAACGTGCCGCCGTCGGCGAAGTGAGTTTGCTGCGCCTTCTGCCAGCTACCGAACACCTGCTCGACGGTGAACGTCTTCAGCGGCTTGAACTCGCTCGCGTGCTTCGCGAGCACGGCGGGATCGCGCGGACGCAAGTGATGCTGCGCGATGATCTCCTGCGCGGGCGCCGTGTACAAATAGTCGAGATACGCCTGCGCTTCCTTGCGCGTGCCGCGTTTGTCGACGACCTTGTCGACGATCGTCACGGGCGGTTCGGCGAGAATGCTCATCGACGGATACACGGCCTCGAAGCTGCCAGCACCCACGCCCGTGTCGATCAGCGACACTTCGTTTTCGAACGTCACCAGCACGTCGCCGATGTCGCGCTGCGTGAACGTCGTCGTCGCGCCGCGCCCGCCCGTATCCAGCACGGGAACGTTGCGGAAGATCGCCTTTTCGAAGTCGAGCGCCTGCGCATCGGTCGCGCCATTCTGCTTCTTGTAACCCCACGCGGCCAGATACGTGTAGCGGCCATTGCCCGCCGTCTTCGGATTCGGGATCACGACCTGCACGCCGGGCTTCGCCAGATCGTCCCAGTCCTTGATGTGCTTCGGATTGCCCTTGCGCACGAGGAACACCATCGTCGTCGTGTACGGCGCACTGTTGTTCGGCAGGCGCGCGCGCCAGTTCGCGGGCACGAGCTGGCCACGCTCGGCGAGCAGGTCGATGTCGTTCGGCTGGTTCATCGTCACGACGTCGGCCTGCAACCCTTGCAGTACCGACAGCGCCTGCGCGCTCGACGCGCCGTGCGACTGTTTGACCGATACCGTCTCGCCACTCTTCTGCTTGTACGCCGCGATGAAGCCCGGATTGATGTCCTTGTATAGCTCGCGCGTCACGTCATACGACACGTTGAGCAGCGATGCATCCGCATGCGCGCCCTGCACTGCGCCGAGCGACAGCGCCAACGTCATGCAGCCAGCCGCGAGCCTGCGCGTTTGATCTCCTCTGCCTGCCATTTATTCCCCGCTTGTCAATGATGAAGCACGTCGCCGCGACGCTGCGGCTGGAGCAGCGATTCTAGCGGATCGATTCGTACGGCTCCTGAGAACGCATGGATTAATTCCTACGTCGTCCGGCCAGGTTTCTCGACATGGTAGTCACGCGTACGATTGGTTCGTAACGGTACTCGCGAATCGCGGATCGTCGCGTTGCAGCGCAATTTAACGTTGTTCGTCCGTTGGGTTTCTGATCATCCAGAACCCTGCTTAAGAAAGATTTTGTTTAGGATTGTACGAATGGAAACGCTAGAAAAACCCCTTGTGAAGCGGCGCTTTCATACGCTTCGACTGATTCACGGTGGTCTCAATATGGAGGCACGCATGACCCGAGCTGAAACCACAATCGAACATATTCTCCAGGAGCTCGAAGACCTCAAACGTGAAGTGCGTGAGTTGAGGATCTATGTCGACCAGCGCTTCAGCGCGCTGGAAAGTGCCATGCGCACCGAATTCCGCCTGCTGTGGGCGGCGAACTTCGCGCTCGCCGGCTTGCTGGCGAAAGGCTTCCACTGGATCTGACGCATATGGCGTTGCGTAGCCGCAGCGTCTAGCTGAATGCCTGCGTGGCGAGCGCCTCGTCCTCATCGTGAAATCGTAGTGGCGCGGCGCAATGCGCGAGCGTGTCTACGAAGTATTTCGCGCGCGGCCAGGGTCCAAAGCCCGCGGCAGTATTGATGTGACCTGCGTCGCCCAGATTGACGAATGCGCTGCCCAGATGCCTTGCCATCTCGCGCGCGTCGGCGAGCGCCATCCATGGGTCGGTCTCGCTGCCGATCAGAATGGACGGCACACCCAGACGGCGTGCGTCGAAAGCGCCCGCAAACTTGAACTTCTTCGGGCTGGCTGGCGCGACGAATAGTACGCCTGCTATATCAGCAACTGGCACGCCCTGTTGCAACGCATGCGCGGCGGCCAGGCATCCGAAGCTGTGCGCAGCGAGCACGAACGGCCCGCGCTCTTTCGCCAGCACGTCGCGTACGGCTTGCGCCCATCGGGCGAGATCAGGCGCGTCCCAATCGGCCTGCTCGACTCGCAAGGCGCGCGGAAATTGGCGCTCCAGCCAGGTTTGCCAGTGTGCGCCTTCGCTGCCGTGCAAGCCCGGCACGGTCACGAGCCGTGGCGGCCAGATCGATCGGCTGCACGAAAACATGATTCTTTCCTCGTAGCGGGAATCTGGAAATCATTGTCGCGTGCGCGGCGCATGGCTTGAACCAATTTTTCGTGCTTTGCATATCGCCGTGCCGCTGCGCGTGCTGGCTTGCGCCTGCATCGTGCGCCTCGCGTCCCCGGGAATAGGCGCGAAGGTCGGCGAAAAAGTAGAATGAAGCCTATCCATAAAAGCACCCCGCTGCTGGCGACAGCAACGCTCAACCGGCCACGCATGAAAGTCCTTTTCTATACACCGCAATCCGAGGCCGAAGTCTGGCTGCGCGACCTGTCGCGCGCACTGCCGGGTGTCGACCTGCGCGAATGGCAACCGGGCGACAACGCCCCCGCCGACGTCGCCGTCGTCTGGAAGCCGCCGCGCGAGATGCTCGCCGGCCGCGACGACTTGCGCGCGATCTTCAACCTGGGCGCCGGCGTCGACGCGATCCTGAAGCTGGAGCGCGAGCATCCCGGCACGCTGCCGCGCAACGCGCAGCTCGTGCGGCTCGAAGACACGGGAATGGCGCAACAGATGGCCGAATACGTGATGCACGCGGTACTCCGCTACATGCGCCGCTTCGACGAATACGACCGGCTGCAGGCAGAACAGCGCTGGCATGTGCTCGAACCGCACGCGCGCGAAACGTTCACGGTCGGCGTGCTCGGTCTGGGCGTGCTCGGCTCACATGTAGCGACGACGCTCGCCGCGGCAGGCTTCCCGGTGCGCGGTTTTAGCCGCAGCGCGCGCGCGATCGAAGGCGTTGCGACCTTTGCGGGCGAAGCGCAGTTCGATGCGTTCCTCGATGGCGTCAAGGTGCTGGTCAATCTGCTGCCCCACACGCCCGACACGCACGGCGTGCTGAACCAGCGCAATCTGTCGAAACTCGCGCGCGGCGCATACCTCGTCAACATCGCGCGCGGCGCGCATCTCGTCGAACAGGATTTGCTCGTTGCATTGGAGCAAGGCCAGATTGCCGCAGCCACGCTCGATGTATTCGTGGAGGAACCGTTGCCATCGCAGCATCCGTTCTGGAAGCACCCGCGCATTTCGATCACGCCGCATATCTCGGCGTTGACGCTGCGCGATGAAAGCCTCGCGCAGATCGCGCAGAAGATCGGCGCGTTGATGCGTGGCGAGCCGATCGGCGGAATCGTCGATATCGGGCGCGGTTATTGAGCGCGTCGGCAACACAATAAGCTCGCGGCAGCGGGTTACTCGCAGGGACGGGAGCAAGCGTCAAAGCGCCGGCTGCTGTCGACACAGGAGACAAACATGGCCATGCCACAAGCAGTAAAAATCGTCGAAGTCGGTCCGCGTGACGGGCTGCAGAACGAGAAGGAATTCGTACCCACCGAGGTCAAGATCGAGTTGATCAATCGCCTGTCGGCGGCCGGGTTCAGGAATGTGGAAGCGGCTTCGTTCGTGTCGCCCAAGTGGGTGCCGCAGATGGCCGATGGCGCCGACGTGATGGCGGGCATCGAGCGTCGTGCGGGCACGATCTACTCAGTGCTGACGCCGAACCTGCGCGGTCTGGAAGGCGCCGTCGCCGCGCGCGCGGACGAGATCGTGATCTTCGGCGCGGCCAGCGAAGCGTTCTCGCAAAAGAACATCAATTGCAGCATTGCGGAAAGCATCGAGCGCTTCGTGCCTGTCGCGCAGGCTGCAAAAGACAAAGGCCTCCGCATACGCGGCAGCGTGTCGTGCTCGCTGGGTTGTCCGTATCAGGGCGATGTGCCCGTCGCGTCGGTCGTCGATGTCGTTGAGCGTTTCGCGGCGCTCGGTTGCGACGAAATCGATATCGCCGACACGATCGGCGTCGGCACACCGAAGCGTACGCGTGAAGTATTCGCCGCCGTCACGCAGGTGTTTCCGCGCGAGCGCCTGTCGGGGCATTTCCACGATACTTACGGCCAGGCGCTCGCGAACATCTACGCCGCGCTGCAGGAAGGCGTCGAGATTTTTCATGCGTCGGTCGCAGGGCTCGGCGGCTGTCCGTACGCGAAAGGCGCAACGGGCAACGTCGCCACGGAAGACGTGCTGTATCTGATGAACGGACTCGGCATCGAGACGGGCATCGACCTCGCGAAGGTCGTCGAGATCGGCGATTTCATTTCGACGTCGATCGGCAAGCCGAACGTGTCGCGCGCGGGCAAAGCGCTGCTGGCGAAGGCGCGCAGCGAAAAGTCCACCTGCGTATGACCCATCACAGGAACACAACACATGTCGGATAACGCAACGGTACAAACACCTCACACGCCCGATCTGGATTCGCTGCCCGAGTCGGCGCGCCGCGTCGCGCTTTTGCTGCGCGAGCGCGGCCACGCCGGACAGGTCGTGATGCTGCCGGAAACGGGCAAGACGTCGGCGGAAGCGGCGGCGGGTCTCGGCTGCTCGATCGCGCAGATCGCCAAGTCGATCCTGTTTCGCCGCCGCGAAGACGATGCGCCCGTGCTGATCATCGCGAGCGGCGCGAATCGCGTCGATGAAAAGAAGGTGACGGCGCAGGTCGGTGAGATTGCGCGCGCGGACGCAAAGTTTGTGCGCGAGAAAACGGGTTATGCGATTGGCGGCGTGTGTCCGATCGGTCACGCAACAACGCCCGTCACGCTGATCGACGCCGATCTCTTCACGCTCGACAGCCTGTGGGCGGCCGCCGGTCATCCGCATGCCGTGTTCAATCTGACGCCGCAGGAACTGGCCACGCTGACGGGCGCGCCCGTGGTCGACGTGGCGTTGCGCGAGACTGCATGACAGCCGACACCGCTCGCGCTCAGGACACGGCGCAAACCATCGCGCCCGTTCCTTCGCCATGCATCAACGTGTGCCGGATGAATCGGGCCACGGGACTGTGCGAAGGTTGCCTGCGCACGATCGACGAAATCGCCAGCTGGTCTTCGTTCGATGACGCGGCCAAGCGCGCGGTGTGGGATGAAATCGACAGGCGCCACGTCGACTTCATGGAGAAGCAGTCACCGAAACGCGAGGCGAAGACATGAACACGCCTCCGCGCGTCGTCACGGTTGGCGAGACATTCAGCGCGACGCTGAGGTTGGTTGCGGAATCGATCAAATCGTTCGCCACACTCGTGAACGACCTCAATCCGCTCCATCACGATGACGCGTACGCGGCGCAAAGCCGCTTCGGCGGCCTGATCGCCTCCGGCACGCAACCGACCGCGCACTTCATGGCGCTGCTCGCCACGCACTTCTCGACCTACGCGCAGCCGCTTGGGCTCGAGTTCGATATCAAGCTGAAGAAAGCCGCGCATTGCGGCGACACGCTGACGATGACCTGGCGCGTCGTCGGCGCATTCTGGAAAGCGAGTCTCAACGGCGATCTGACGCAGCTCGAAGGCAGCGTCGTAAATCAGCGCAGCGAAACGGTTGTGATCGGCAAGTCGACGATACTCGTGATGCCGAAGCCCGCCGCACAGGAAGGCGACGCATGAGCGCGCTGCCGCCGTCGATACGCGTGTTCGAACGCGGCTGGCTGTCGTCGAACAATGTGCTGCTCGTCGACGATGCAAGCGCGGCCCTCGTCGATACCGGCTACGCGTCGCACGCGGCGCAAACAGCGGCGCTTGTCAGACACGCGCTCGGCACGCGGCCGCTCGACCTGATCGTCAACACGCATCTGCATTCGGATCACTGTGGCGGCAATGCGCAATTGCAGGCAACGTGGCCGTGCCGGACGCTGATTCCATCGACGGAAGCGGACGCTGTGCGCGAATGGGACGAGTCGCGTCTGACCTTTCGCGCAACAGGTCAATTCTGCGAACGTTTCGCATTCTCGGACACGATCGAACCGGGCACGCACCTGACGCTTGGCGCGCTCGACTGGGATGTGCTCGGCGCGCCCGGCCACGACCCGCATTCGCTGATGCTGTATTGCGCCGAGCAAAAGCTGCTGATCAGCGCCGACGCGCTGTGGGAAAACGGCTTCGGTGTGATCTTTCCGGAACTTGAAGGCGAAAGCGGTTTCGCGGAGCAACAGGCCGTGCTCGAACTAATCGGCACGCTCGATGTGAAGATCGTGATCCCGGGCCACGGCACACCGTTTTCCGACGTGCATGCGGCACTCGATCGCGCGTTGTCGCGCGTCGCGTGGCTGCGCGCCGATCCGGCGCGTAACGCGAAAAACGCGCTGAAGGTGTTGATCGTGTTCAAGCTGCTCGACGCGCGCTCGCTATCTTTCGAAGCCTTGCTGCGCATGCTCGACGACGCGAGCGTGATGCGGGCCGCGGCGTCGATGCTGAAGCCGCGCAGCGCATGGCCCGCACTGCTGCGTGAACTGATAGAAGGATTGGGGGCGGAGAATGGGCCGCTGCGATTCGACGGCGAGCAGATCACTGCGCGCGGCGGTTGATTCGTGAGCCGAAGCCGCTTGCATGGCCGTATAAAAAGAAAGCCGCTCGGCTTTCGGTTCGAGCGGCGTAATTACTGTTGACGTGATCAGCGTCGAGGAAATAATACCCGCGCGTAGCTTTCGAACGCATCGGTGATTTCCCTACAGAATTGTTAACGCCGGCCTGACACCTTATTCGGATTCCGTACTATCGGTATGAAGTACCGTTATATGGAGTAGCGCCGAGTCGGCACGATGCGCCAGCCGAGATTCACGCCGGCCGCCGCGAGCAGGATCAACACCGCGCCAAGCACCTGAATCCACGCGAGCTTCTGTCCGAACGCGATCCGGTCGACGACGATCGCCACGACTGGGTAGATGAACGACAGTGCGCCCGTCATCGCCGTCGGCAGCTTCTGTATGGCGCCGTACAGCAGCACATACATGATCCCCGTGTTCACGATGCCGAGCGTGACGAGCTGCAACCAGTGCATGCCCGTTGTGGGCAACGCGTCGTACTGCACGAACGGTGCGAGCATGACGACGCCTGTCGTCACCGTGATCAGCGCGATAAGGTGCGGCGGCGTGTTCTTCAAGTGCTTTGTGATGATCGACGAAACGGCGTACAGGAAGGCCGCGCCGACAGCAAACGCGACGCCTTGCAGATATTGTCCCGGTACCGCGAGCACAGCCGGCTCCACTTTCACGACGAACACAAGTCCGACGAACGCGATCAGCAGCCACGCGACCGTCGATGCCGTCACGCGCTCGCGGAACACCAGCGCGCCAAGTGCGACGAGCATGAAAGGCTGCGTGCTGTAGACGGTCGTCGCCATCGAGATCGACGCGCGCGAGTATGCGGCGAACAGCAGCACCCAGTTCATGACGATGGCCGCGCTGCTGAGCGTGGCGAGCGCAATCATCTTCCACGAAAAGAGTTTGCGTCTGAGCAGTCCGAGCACCGCGCAGATCAGCAGCAGCGTCGCGCCGCCGAACAGGCACCGGAAGAACGCGACGTTCAGCGCCGATTGCTGCGACGAAACGACGAGCCAGCCAATCGTCCCCGACATCAGCATCGCGAGGGTCATCTCGAGCGCGCCGCGCCGCACTTCGTTGTTTGCTGTCATCTGAAACTCTCCAGAAGAATCACATCTTGCGATCAGTGTAATTAATCCGAAGCGGCCAATACATATCTAGAATGAGGCAATCGAGCGAATCAACCTTAAATGCGAAGGCCAGAATGACGAAGCGCCTTAATCCCGATACCAAGCAAGCTCCCACGCCCGCGACGCTCGACGACACCGACCGCATGCTGCTCGCGAGCCTCGCCGACGACGCGCGCCAGCCGGTCAGCGAACTCGCGCGCAACGTCGGACTCTCGGCGCCCGCGACGGCGGACCGCTTGCGGCGCCTCGACGCGCAAGGCGTGATCGAGCGTTTCACCGTGCAGATCGATCCGCGCGCGCTCGGCTACACGCTGCAGGCGATCGTGCGCGTGAAGCCGCTGCCCGGTCAGTTGCATCTGGTGGAGGACGTGATTCGCCGCATTCCGGAGTTCGTCGAATGCGACAAGGTGACGGGCGATGATTGCTTCATCTGCCGCCTGTATCTGCGCTCGATCGATCAGCTTGACGAGATTCTGTCGAAAGTGACCGAGCGTGCGGAAACGAGTACCGCCATCGTCAAGTCGACGCCGGTACCGCGGCGCTTGCCGCCGCTCGCTTGAAGGAGCGAGCGGCTCAAAAGCCTTGAGGAATCAAAGCTCGACGGCCTCGAAGAAGGACAGCATCTCCGCGACGAGTTCGGCGGGCGCTTCCTCGGGAATGTAGTGGCCACACGGCAGCGAACGGCCGCTGACGTCACGCGCAACCTTGCGCCATTCGGCTATCGGCTCGAAGCATTTTTCGATCACGCCTTCCGCGCCCCACAGCACGCGCAGCGGACAGGCAATCTTGTGTCCGCGTTCGGTATCGGCGCGATCGTGCTCGAGGTCGATCGTCGCGGAGGCGCGGTAGTCCTCGCACATCGCATGCACGGCGCCCGGCTGCCGCAAGGCCTTGCGGTACTCGGCGAGCACCTCGGGCGCGAACGGCGCGAGGCCCGCGTGACGGCTGCCCATCACGCGGTCGACGTAGACATCCGGATTGCCTTCGATCAGCGTCTCCGGCAGCGGCTCCGGCTGGATCAGGAAGAACCAGTGGAAATAGAGCGTCGCGAACGTGCGGTCGGTGGCTTCGTACATCGCGAGCGTCGGCGCGATGTCGAGCAGCATCAGGCGCTCGACGGCATCGGGGAAGTCGAGCGCCATCCGGTGCGCGACCCGCGCGCCGCGATCATGCGCGCACACGAGAAAACGCTCGTAGCCGAAGTGGCGCATCACGGCGACCTGGTCGGCAGCCATCGCGCGTTTCGAATACGGCGCGTGCGTCTCGTCGCTCGGCGGTTTCGCCGACGCACCGTAGCCGCGCAGGTCGGTCGCGATCAACGTGAAATGCTCGGCGAGTTGCGCCGCGCAGCGATGCCAGATCAGATGGCTCTGCGGATGACCGTGCAGCAGCAGCAAGGGCGGCCCTGCTCCGCCCTTGACTCCATGAATATCGACGTCGCCGGCCGTGACCCGAAAAGGTATGAAGTCCGCGAAGGGCATGTCGGATCTCGTTGTCGTTGTAAGTCTGGGCATTGTAGAAGGCGAGTGTGTCGCGACGAGTGGGATAGCCCACGCTTTCGTAGAACCTGAACTCTCCTTCAAACGACACCGAACGAGCAACGCGGCCCAGATTCGCCTATAATCGAACGATCGTTCTTAAATTTGAAGCTCGACGGCTGTTTGAACCGAAACGCGGACGGCAGCCGCTACACTCATATCGCCGGGCACCCGATGCGCCGGCAGTCGATCTGGAGACTCGCACCATGGCCTTGCCCGCCGTCCTGCAGAACCTTGCTCTGCCCGTCGTCGCCTCGCCGATGTTCATCGTCAGCTACCCTGAGCTCGTGCTTGCGCAATGCAAGGCGGGGATCGTCGGTTCGTTTCCCGCGCTCAACGCGCGCCCGGCCGAACTGCTCGATGAATGGCTGACGCAGATTCAGGCTTCCCTTGCCGAGCACAAGGCGGCGAATCCGGACGCTGTCATCGGGCCGATTGCCGTGAACCAGATTGTGCATCAGTCGAATGCGCGGCTCGAGCACGACATCCGCGTGTGCGTCGAGCACAAGGTGCCGATTTTCATCACGAGCCTGCGCGCGCCCGCGAAGGAAATCGTCGATGCCGTGCACAGCTACGGCGGCATCGTGCTGCACGACGTGATCAATCTGCGTCACGCGCAGAAGGCGCTGGATGCGGGCGTCGATGGTCTGATTCTGGTCGCGGCGGGCGCGGGTGGCCACGCGGGCACGACCTCACCGTTCGCGCTGGTCGGTGAAGTGCGGCGCATGTTCGACGGTCCGATCGTGCTGTCGGGCTCGATTGCGAACGGCGGCTCGATTCTCGCCGCGCAGGCAATGGGCGCCGATCTCGCGTACATGGGCACGCGCTTCATCGCGACGAAGGAAGCGCATGCAGTCGAAGGCTACAAGCAGGCGATCATCAACGCGAATGCCGCCGACATCGTCTACACGAACCTCTTCACGGGCGTGCATGGCAACTACATCCGCGAGAGCATCCAGAGCGCGGGACTCGATCCCGATGCGCTGCCCGAGTCGGACAAGACCGCGATGAACTTCGGCGGCGACAAGGCGAAGGCGTGGAAAGACATCTGGGGCGCAGGCCAGGGCGTGGGTCTGATGCACGATGTGCCGAGCGTCGGTGAGCTTGTTGCGCGTCTGAAGGACGAATATCAGGCGGCGAAGACGCGGCTCGGGATTGGTCGCTGAATCGTAGGCAGTGAAGACATTAAAAGGCCGCAGACGCGGCCTTTTCGTTTCAGGATGGCGTCACATGTTGCGCCGGTACTGACCGCCCACTTCGAACAGCGCATGCGTGATCTGTCCCAGCGAACACACGCGCACCGCCTCCATCAGCACGGCAAAGACGTTTTCATCGTCGATGACGGCCTGCTTCAAACGTTCCAGCATCGCCGGCGCTTCGCTTTCACGCGATGACTGGAACGCGCGCAGGCGCTTCAGTTGCCCCTGCTTTTCATCTTCCGTCGAGCGCGCGAGCGCGATCGGCGGCGGCGCATCATGCGCATGCGCGCCGAGGAACGTATTCACACCAACGATCGGATACGAGCCGTCATGCTTGCGATGCTCGTACAGCATCGATTCGTCCTGAATGCGGCCACGCTGATACCCCGTCTCCATTGCGCCCAGCACGCCGCCGCGCTCGGTGAGCCGGTCGAACTCCGCGAGCACGGCCGCTTCGACGAGATCCGTCAGTTCGTCGATGATGAAGCTGCCCTGGTTCGGATTCTGGTTCTTCGCGAGTCCCCATTCGCGATTGATGATCAACTGGATCGCGACCGCTCGGCGCACAGAATCTTCCGTCGGCGTGGTGATCGCTTCGTCGAACGCGTTCGTGTGCAGCGAGTTGCAGTTGTCGTAGATCGCGATCAGCGCCTGCAACGTGGTGCGGATATCGTTGAAGTCGATTTCCTGCGCGTGCAGGCTGCGGCCCGACGTCTGCACGTGATACTTCAGCTTCTGGCTGCGTTCGTTCGCGCCATAGCGATCGCGCATCGCGATCGCCCAGATGCGCCGCGCGACACGGCCGAGCACCGTATATTCCGGGTCCATCCCGTTCGAGAAGAAGAACGACAGGTTCGGCGCGAAATCGTCGATATCCATGCCACGCGCGAGATATGCCTCGACGTAGGTGAAGCCGTTGGCGAGCGTGTACGCGAGTTGCGAGATCGGGTTCGCGCCCGCCTCGGCGATGTGATAGCCGGAGATCGACACCGAATAGAAATTGCGCACGCCGTGCTCGACGAAGTACGCCTGAATGTCGCCCATCACCTTCAGGCTGAATTCCGTCGAGAAGATACAGGTGTTCTGCCCTTGATCTTCCTTCAGGATGTCGGCCTGCACCGTGCCGCGCACGTTTTCCAACGCGAAGCGGCGCGCGGCGTCGAGTTCGTCCTGCGAAGGTTCGCGGTTTTCCTGTTGCGCTTTCGCATGCGCGAGCCCGATCTGCTGATCAATCGCGACATTGAAGAACATCGCGAGAAGGGTCGGCGCGGGTCCGTTGATCGTCATCGATACCGACGTTTCGGGCGCGCACAAATCGAAGCCGTCGTAGAGCGCTTTCATGTCGTCGAGCGTCGCCACGGATACGCCCGAGTTGCCGACCTTGCCGTAGATATCGGGCCTTTCGTGCGGCTCCTCGCCGTAGAGCGTGACGGAATCGAACGCTGTGGACAGGCGCTTCGCCGGCATCCCTTCGGAGAGCAGCTTGAAACGCCGGTTGGTGCGAAACGGGTCGCCCTCGCCCGCGAACATGCGTGTCGGGTCTTCGTTCTCGCGGCGGAACGGAAACACGCCCGCCGTGAACGGGAAATAGCCGGGCAGATTGTCGAGCATCAGCCAGCGCAGGATTTCGCCGGGGTCCTTGAACGCCGGCAACGCGACCTTGCGGATCTTCGAGCCTGACAGCGTTTCGACGGTGAGCGCCGTGCGAATTTCCTTGTCGCGAATCTTCACGACATGTTCGTCGCCGGAATAGGCGGCGACCGTGGCCGGCCACGCATCGAGCAGCGCCTTTTCGCGCTCGCCCATTTGCGACGTGCGGGCGTCGATGAGCGAATCGAACGCAGCGGCATCCAGCGCGCGGCCGTTCGCCTCGCTCAGCATCCGGCGCGCTTCGTCGAGTTGCCAACGCTCGCGCGCGAGTTGCGATTGCGCTTCGACGCGCTCGCGATAACCGCGCACCGTCAGCGCGACATCCGACAGATAGCGCACGCGCGCGGGCGGCACGATGGCGTTGCGGCCTGTCGAATGCCTCACGCCTTGCAGTTTCGGCAATCGCCCGTCGCTCTCGTGCAGTCCGTGATCACGTAAAGCCTTCGCGACATGTTGGTACACAGCCGTCACGCCGTCGTCATTGAAGCGCGACGCAATCGTACCGAATACCGGCATCTCCTCGATCTTCGATCCAAACTTATGTTGGTTACGCTGAACCTGCTTTGCGACGTCGCGTAGCGCGTCGGCGGCACCCTTGCGATCGAACTTGTTGATCGCGACGAAATCCGCGAAATCGAGCATGTCGATCTTTTCGAGCTGGCTGGCTGCGCCGAACTCCGGCGTCATCACGTACAGCGACTTGTCGGCGTGCGGCACGATCGCGGCATCGCCCTGTCCGATGCCCGACGTTTCGACCACGATCAGATCGAAACCCGTCATCTTGCAGGCGTCGATTGCGTCGGGCAGCGCGTCGGAGATTTCGCTCGATGCCTCGCGCGTCGCCAGCGAACGCATGAAGACGCGCGCGCCGCTGCCCCAGTCACCGATCGCATTCATGCGGATGCGGTCGCCAAGCAATGCGCCGCCTGACTTGCGGCGAGATGGATCGATAGCGATCACGGCGATGGTCAACGCGTCGCCGTAGTCGAGACGGAAACGCCGGATCAGCTCGTCGGTCAGCGACGACTTCCCCGCGCCGCCCGTTCCTGTGATGCCGAGCACGGGCACCCGTGTCTGTTTGGCTTGCGCGGCAAGTGCTGTGCGCGTGGCGGGATCGACGTCGCCCGTTTCAAGCGAGGTAATCAGTTGCGCGAGCTTGCGGAACGCGACGACATGCCCGACGCGATCCGTATCGTCGCGTAAGACGTCCTTCAGATCGAGAGCCAGTTGCGCAGGCTGCGCGTCCGATCGCGCCGCGTCGCGGCAACGCGCGATCATGTCGTCGATCATCCCTTGCAGCCCGAGCCGCTGGCCGTCGTGCGGCGAGTAAATACGCTCGACACCATAGCGCTGCAACTCCGCGATCTCATCGGGGACGATCACGCCGCCACCGCCGCCGAACACCTTGATCCGCTCCCCGCCGCGCTCGCGCAACAGATCGACCAGATAGCGGAAGTATTCGACGTGCCCGCCCTGATAGCTCGACACCGCGATGCCGTCCGCGTCCTCGTGCAGCGCCGCCGTGGCGATTTCTTCGACGGAGCGGTTGTGGCCGAGATGGATCACTTCGACGCCGCTCGCCTGCAGGATGCGCCGCATGATGTTGATCGAGGCGTCGTGGCCGTCGAACAGCGCGGCGGCCGTGACGAAACGCAGACGTCGCGAGGACGTCTCGTGCGGCGAGGGCGGCGCGGAAGATCGGGAAGCGGGCGCGTCGTCGCCGACGCGCTGCGGCGTGGAAAGATCAGTCATGTCTCCCCCGGATCGAATCGTCAGGTTCGTTCTACTTCGCGGGTGCTGCAACCAGTATAACGATACGACCCAATCGTCCGTGCGGCGTTCAGTGGGCGCGAATTGACGGGCACCGCGCCGCGAATCTCACCGCACAGCGAGCGCCCTGATCTGCTCGAGCGTCGGCCACAACGTCTCGCTCGAAAAGCGCTCCGCGATGAAATCGACGAACGAGCGCACCTTCGCCGACAGATGCCGACGGCTCGCGTAGACGACGTGGATGGGCAACTCGCGCGGCGGCAGTTCATCGACGAGCAGCGGCACGAGGCGGCCGGCAGCGAGATCGTCGCCGATCACCTCCGTGCCGAGCAGCGCAAGCGCCGCGCCCTGCAGCACGACGACGCGCTGCGCCTCCAGATGGTTGACGACCAGATTACCCGACAGCTTGACGCGCGCGCTTTCCGCATTCGCGCCCGCGACCAGTTCGAGCGCCGACACGCCCGCGTACTGGATGAAGTTGTGGCGCGCGAGATCGGCGGTGTTTCTGGGCGCGCCGTGCCGCTCGATATAGTCCGGCGACGCGCACAACACGAGATGCGCCGTCGCAACCTGTCGCGCGATCAGCGACGACGACTTCAGCCCCGACGGCGATGCGCGGATCGCAACATCGTAGCCCTCGTCGATCAGTTCGACGACGCGGTCCGACAGCGTGATATCGACGGTGACTTGCGGATGTTGCGTCGCGTAATCGGCGACGGCGCTCATCACGTGCCGCAGACCGAACGCGGACAACGTCGACACGCGCAAGCGCCCTTGCGGCACGATGCTCGCCGCGCCGACCGCCTGCTCGGCCTCGTCGAGTTCGCTCAGCACCTGACTCAGGCGCTCGTAATACTCGCGGCCCGCTTCCGTTGGCGCGACGCGGCGCGTGGTCCGGTTCAGCAGGCGCGCGCCGAGTTGCTGCTCGAGATGCATCACGTGCTTGCTCGCCATCGCCGCCGACATGTCCATCTTTTCCGCCGCGCCGACGAAGCTGCCGACTTCGACCACGTGGCGAAACACTTTCATGCTGACGAGGGTATCCATGGCAGTCGCTCGGGATAGGAATGAATCAGGCTGATTCCCGGGACTTTATCAAGGAGCCGTCGACAATGCGCGGCGCTGTCGAGCATTGGAAAGAAAAAGCCCTGCGTTCCGTGAAGAAGGCAGGGCTTTGCAGGGCACGCCGCAGCAGCGCGCGGGACACGCCGTCGCGGTGTGTCCGTCGTGATCAGAACTTCGCGCGAATGCCTGCGCCGGCCGTATAGCCCGACGACTGGCCGGTGTACTTGTCGTAGAGATAGGCCGCGTAGACGTCGGTGCGCTTGGACAGCGGGTAGTCGTAGCCAATCGCCGCCGACTGATGCATCTGATCCAGACCGCCCGCGTCGCGCGAGTACGCGTATGACGCCATCACGGTGCCCGTGCCGAGCGGCACCGATACGCCACCCTGCGCCGTGTTCACGTGCCAGCTGCCGACGTCCTGGTCGTTCTTCGTGTACATGTACTGCCCGTAGAACTTCACGAATTTCAGGTCGTAGGACACACCCAGCTGCCCAACCGACTGGCTCTTGAGGCCCGAGACCAGCGATCCCAGGTCGGTCGGCGAGTTGTTGAAGTTCACGTACTGGAACACGCCCGTCGCCGCGAACGGACCGTGGAAATACAGGAACTGCGCACTGTATTTCTTCGAGCCGTTGTGATCCGCCGAATTGCCCAGTGCATACATCGCGCTACCCGACAGCCCGCTGAAATCCGGCGATGAATACTGGATTGCGTTGTTCCAGCCGGAATCGCCGACCACGCCCATGTCCGTCGTGTAGGTCGGGAACGTGCCCAGCCCGAGGAACACGTGATAGACCGCCGGCGAGAACACGTACGAGTCGATGAACGGATTGAACAGAATCGTCGACACGAACAGTTGCGTGGTCAGACGGCCCGCCGTCACCGTGCCGTACGGCGACTCGATACCGACGTACGCGTTACGCCCGAAGAACGTGTCGCCGTCGAAGCGGCCGAACTTGCCGTTCTGCGCACGGAAGAAGTCTTCCAGTGTGAAGATCGCCTTGTAGCCGTTGCCCAGATCTTCGGCGCCCTTGATGCCCCAGTACGACGTCGACATACCGCCGCCCGACACGTTCCATGCGCTCTGGCTGCCCGGGAACTTCGTGACGCCGACCCATTCGTCGACCTGACCATAAAGCTGCACGCTCGACTGCGCGAACGACGACGTCGATGCGACGGCCAGCAAGGCACCGATGACGCTCGCCTTCAGGGTTGTTCTCAGCGCACGGCTGACGGTGGTATTCATGGGTTCTCCTGTCTTTGTCAAAAGGTGTGGCTGTTCGGCGGGGCGCTCGCCGGATCCGTGCTTGTTATCCGTTTGATCGTCGAGCCAATCTGGGCTGGGACAAATCTTTGCGGACCATTTTTATGGACAAAAATATCTGCGGTTATTGCGGGTATATGGGACTGAATAGTTTGGTGAACTTTCGGCCTGATACTGGTTGCCGATGCACCTTGTTTCCGCAGTGCCGCAATCATCCGCATGCCCTTCGAAGGGCGCGGATTCTACCGCACAGCGGGTGATGCGAAGCGCATCAACGATGGATTGACGCGCCGCCGCAACGAAGAGGGGATTTGATGACAAACGCCGGAGACTGACGAGCGTTTTCAAAAATGTGTGGCGTCCTTACGTCAGATCAGACGGGGTATTTTGTCGGACGTGCGGAGACCGAATAGATTGGGTAGCTGAACTTGAGAAAACGCCGATCCGATCTCTGAGCGAGTGGATGGACAGGAGAATGGACCGAACTGCAAAACGTCCGGCAGAGGGCAGAGGATAGGTCAGTTACGGTAAGGCGACGGCGACGGAATGCGCGACGAGTCCCCAGGCGGGCGCGGGATCGGGCGCGACGCACCGCGCTCTTCGTTGTAGCGTGTGACGTCGTCGCGGATCGAACCGACGTGTGCCGACTGCGCGGTCGCAGGCGGTCGCGGCGCGTTACGCGAATCGGTGCTGATCGGCGTGATCGCACCGGCATACTGCGTGCCGACATATTGCGCGGCGGGGCGGTTGTGATAGACGTCGGCGGGAAGCTTCATGCGTTGTGCGGTGTAGTTCGCCGCATTGCTACCGTACGGACGCCCGGCGAATGTGTCGTTCACACTGGTCCGGCCCGACGCGTTGCCGCGCGTGCGAGGCGCTTCATTTCGCGCATACCGGCCGGTGTAGCCAGGCATCGCTACACCGCGCGGCATGTCACGCGAAATGTTGGCGCGCGGCGCGGCGTTTCCATGGACGGGGCCGCCGAACGACGAACCGTGAAAACTCGATCCGCCGCCGAACAACCCGTGTCCGTCATGGCTGACAAATGACGGCTTCGCATAGGCGAGCGAGGTCAGCGCGACGATCAGCGCGCCCGTCATCCACCATTTGATCCTCGACAGCCCTACAAGCACCATGTTTCACCTGCCCGACGACCCGCCTGAGAGCCCGCCGTTCGAGCTACGGCTTGGCTGGTTCCGGGGCTTGCGCGACTTGCATGACAACGCTGTCTCGCGCAATGCCCCATCGGCCTTCGAACAGTAATTTATTGGCGTCCTCCCAGTGAGTCGAGCCAAAATATGTTAGGTCTGCGGCACTCTTGTAACGCATTGTTACTGCGACGTTTTTTCGCCACAAACCTCTTGCGGCGCAAGGGGAAAAAGCGCTGAAACGGGGTCGTTCGAACACCTGAATTCGTATGAACAGAGGCTCTCCAAAACGCATGTTTCGACGTGTCGTTTCGACCGATTTTTGTCGCCCGAAACGGTCGTTCTGACCAGCAGCATCGATGCGAACGCAACCATGCCCGCTAACGGGTGTTTCATGCGTTCAGGTAATTAATCAATTCGGCAAATGAATTTGCTTTTTCAATCACTTTGCGCGGACAATAGCCATTTGGCGGTCGCCGCCGGCGACATCAAGGCGATCGCTACACCTGCATTGAGATTTGAAAGATGGCCCGTCCGAAACTCTTGCCCGACAATTTCACGCTCTGCCTGATCGGCACGGTGATTTTCGCGAGCCTGCTGCCCGTACACGGCCACGCGGCGACGGCGTTTAACTGGGTAACGGATTTCGCGGTCGGGCTGCTCTTCTTCCTGCACGGCGCCAAGCTATCGCGCGAAGCGATCATTGCTGGCGCCACGCACTGGCGGCTGCACCTCGTCGTGCTGTTAAGCACGTTCGCGCTCTTTCCGATACTCGGGCTCGTACTCAAACCGCTTCTTTCGCCCCTCGTGACGCCTGCGCTCTACGCCGGCATCCTCTTCCTCTGTACGCTGCCGTCGACGGTTCAATCTTCGATCGCGTTCACGTCGATTGCGAAAGGCAATGTGCCCGCCGCCGTGTGCAGCGCGTCCGCATCCAGCCTGCTCGGCATTTTCATCACGCCCGCGCTCGTCAGCGTGATCGTCACGAGCCAGGCCGCGAGCGGCACGTCGCCGTGGCATACGGTGTGGAACATCGTGCTGCAACTGCTGGTGCCGTTCGTCGCCGGGCAGTTGCTGCGGCCGATGATTGGCGCATGGATCGACCGCAACCGCGGCGTGTTGAAGTTCGTCGACCAGGGCTCGATCCTGCTGGTGGTGTACGCCGCGTTCAGCGAGGCGGTCAACGAAGGCCTGTGGCATCAGATTCCGCTCGCGGCGCTGGGCGGGCTGCTCGTGGTGTGCGCGGTGCTGCTGGCGCTCGCGCTGCTCGTGACGATATTCGTCAGTAAGCGCCTCGGCTTCAGCCGCGCCGACCAGATCACGATCATCTTCTGCGGTTCGAAGAAGAGCCTCGCCGCCGGTGTGCCGATGGCGAAAGTGATTTTCGCCACGCATGCGGTAGGCGCCGTCGTGCTGCCGCTGATGCTGTTCCATCAGATTCAGTTGATGGTCTGTGCCGCGCTCGCGCAACGCTGGGGCGCGCGCGACGTCAGCGCCGAGAAGCGCGCCGCGCAAAAGAGCACGACGGCCGCTGTTGCGCGCCGCTAGGCCGGTTTCGAATGAGTCGAGATTCATAAGCGCTCTCCCTGAGTGCATGTCGTGAAAGCCGCCTGCGGGCGGCTTTTTCGTTATTTCACCCAGCCCGGCCGCCGCTGTCGCCTCGGCACGAAGGCATAGGACAAACGCACGCCCCTCCCTCCCAAATAATGGAAACGCTTCCGACAAGCACCAGAACGGTGCGAAGCGTCATTAAAAATTCATTTAATTTCAGCGACTTGCTGCCGATAAGCCGACGGTCCAATGCTCCGGCCGTGTGTCATGCCTCAACGCTCGTTCTCCACCATCGCAGCGCCACGCATCGTCGATCTGATTGCGCAGCGTGAGCTGTCCGCCGTCTTCCAGCCGATCGTCGATTTCGACGACGGCGCGATACTCGGCTACGAAGGGCTGATCCGCGGACCGGCCGGTTCCGCGCTTGAAGCGCCGTACGCGCTGTTCGCGCAGGCGGCCGCCGAAGGCAGCGTGATCGCGCTGGAGCGCGCCGCCGCGCACACCTGCATTGAGGCATTCGCAAAGCTCAAGTACGAGGGCAAGCTGTTCCTGAATTTCAGCGCCGGTGCGATCCGTCAGCTCGCGGACAATCGCGAAGACACTTTCGTGATGCTGCGCAACATGGGCGTCGATGCCGAGCGCATCGTGATCGAACTGACCGAGCAGAGCGCGATTCCCGATGTCGCCAGTTTCCTGCCCGCTATTACCATGCTGCGCATGGCCGGCGCCCAGTTCGCGCTCGACGACTACGGCACTGCGAACGCCAGCATGAATCTGTGGGTGCGCCTGCAACCGGACGTCGTGAAGATCGACCGGTTTTTCATTCACGACATTGCCAGCGACCCGCTCAAGTTCGAAGCCGTCAAGGCGATGCAGCATTTCGCGGCCGCGAGCGGCGCGCGTCTGGTGGCCGAAGGTATCGAAAACGAGGCGGATCTGATCGTCGTGCGCGATATGGGGATCGCCTGCGGCCAGGGCTATTTCTTCGGCAAGCCGAATGCGCACCCGCCGCGCAAGGTCTCAGACGACGCCCGCGAGGCACTGCGCGCCGGTCATATCGCCGTGTTCCCCGAGGCGACGCGCGCGGTGAGCGCGTCGCCGTCGGGCGGGATGGCGTCGGCGAAGATGGTCGTGCATGCGCCCGCGCTGCCGCGCAACGCGACCAACAACGACGTGCTCGAACTCTTCAACCGTCTGCCGAACCTGCATGCCGTCGCCGTCGTCGAGCAAAACGAGCCAGTCGCGCTGATCAACCGGCGCGCGTTCATGGACCGCTACGCGCTGCCTTACCACCGCGAGCTGTTCGGCAAGCGGCCATGCCTGTTGTTTGCGAATGCATCGCCCGTGGTCATCGAAAAATCGATGACGGTCGAAGACATGGCCAAGCTGCTCGCCAGCGACGACCAGCGCTATCTCGCGGACGGCTTCGTCATCACCGAGAGCGGCAAGTACGTCGGCCTCGGCACGGGCGAAAGCCTCGTGCGCGCGGTGACCGAAGTGCGCATCGAGGCGGCCCGTTACGCGAATCCGCTGACTTTCCTGCCGGGCAACATTCCGATCAGCTCGCACATCACCCGGCTGCTCAGCCATGAAGCGGGCTTTTATGCGTGCTACGTCGACCTGAATCACTTCAAGCCGTTCAACGACCAGTACGGCTACTGGCAAGGCGACGAAGTGCTGAAATTCGCCGCGCACGTGCTCGCCGATGTCTGCGATCCGACACGCGATTTTCTCGGCCACGTTGGCGGCGATGATTTTCTGATCCTGTTCCAGAGCGAAGACTGGCGCGAGCGTGCGGAGCGCGCCATTCACGTTTTCAACGAAGGCGCGCAGCGCTACTACGCGCCGGGCGACCGCCTGGCGGGCGGCATCCACGGCGAAGACCGGCGCGGCAATCCGACGTTCTTCAGTTTTGTGACGATGGCGATCGGCTGCGTGCTGGTTCAGCCGCAATCGGGCGAAGCGGTGTACAGCAGCGAAGACATTGCATCGGTGGCGGCGCTCGCGAAGCGCCGCGCGAAAAGCGAAGCGTCCGGTCTCGTGATGATCGGGTTCGAAGAAAGCCAGATGTTGCTGCAAGGGCGCACGGCGGCCACCGTCGACTGAGCTTCTTCGCCCGGCTCGGCCACCAGCATCATCTCCAGCGGCAAAGCACGCCGCGACGACATTCCTCTGTCATGACGGGCAGTCACCTTGGCAGCAAGGTTGGGACTGCGCGCTCACCATTCCTGTTTCTCATTCCCGCTCGCCTGCGGCCGCAACTTCGCCGCCGTCCGTATCAATTGATGAATCCAACACGTCGTTTAGTGCATTTTACTAAACAAACAATTCACCTTCACTGCGCCTGTATACGGGTATCTACGCGTATCGAAAGCCTCTGAGCGCGGGTTTCGCGCGATCGTTTTACTATACAATCACCCGAACTTGAACTCCGCCGCTGCGCGTCTCTCGCGCGGCCGCTTTTTTCGATGGCTACAACGATCCGCGACGTCGCTCGCGCGGCCAGCGTGTCGATCGGCACCGTCTCACGCGCTCTGAAGAATCAGCCCGGTTTGTCGGAAACGACGCGCGAGCGCGTCGTCGAAACGGCCCGCCGGCTCGGCTACGATTCCGCGCAGCTGCGCCCACGCATTCGCCGGCTCACGTTCCTGCTGCATCGTCACCACAACAACTTCGC
Organism: Paraburkholderia steynii; assembly: GCF_900100565.1. Taxonomy (NCBI): domain Bacteria; kingdom Pseudomonadati; phylum Pseudomonadota; class Betaproteobacteria; order Burkholderiales; family Burkholderiaceae; genus Paraburkholderia; species Paraburkholderia steynii. Next base: position 246,089 of record NZ_FNDI01000005.1, read on the forward strand.
CGTCAGCCCGTTTTTCTCGCACGTGCTGCACGGTGTCGAGGACGCGTGCCGCGAGCGCGGCATCGTGCCGTCCGTGCTGACAGCGGGCCCGACCGAGGACGTCGTCCAGCAGATGCGCCTGCATGCGCCCGACGCGATCGCCGTCGCCGGTTTCGTCGAGCCGGAAACGCTCACGACGCTCGTCGCGATGAAGCGCCCGCTCGTGCTGATCGACCTGTGGGCGCCGAATCTGCGCTCAGTGAATCTCGACAACCAGGCGGGCGCCGCGCTCGCGATGCAGCATCTGTTTGCACAGAAGCGCACGCGCGTCGCGTTCATTGGCGGGTCGCTTGCGCACTACAGCATCGCGCAGCGCGCGCTCGGCTACCGGCGCGCATTTTTCGAAGCCGGCCTGCTGTTCGATCCGTCGCTGGAAGTGACGATCGACGCCGGCCTCGACCCCGACGCCGGCGCCGCGCTCGCGATGGAGCAACTGCTCGACCGCCCAGGCCCGCGCCCCGACGCCGTCTTCGCCTACAACGACCTCGCCGCGCTTGCGGCGCTGCGCGTGTGTCTCGCGCGTGGCCTGCGCGTGCCCGAAGACATCGCGATCGTCGGTTTCGACGACATTCCCGCCGCCGCGCACGCGCGCCCGCCGCTCACGACGATTGCCGTCGACAAGGAAGCACTCGGCCGGCGCGGCGTCGAACTGCTGCTCGAAGACACGCCGGCCGCACTCGACATTCGCATTCCGGTCCAACTCGTTGTCCGTGCCAGTACCTCGGTGAACATGCCATGAAACAACCCGACACGACTCTTTCGAACAACACCGCCAATGACAAGGCGCCGCCTGTCGCGAACTTCCGCGATGGCGCTTTCCTGCTGTCGCACATCGAGGACACGCTGCGCTTCTACGCGCCGAACGTGCTCGATCCGAGCGGCGGCTTCTTCCACTTCTTTCGCGACGACGGCACGATCTACAACCGCGCGACGCGTCACCTCGTCAGCAGTTGCCGCTACGTGTTCAACTACGCGATGGCGTACCGGCAGTTCGGCGATCCACAGCATCTGGAGTACGCGCAGCACGGCCTGAAGTTTCTGCGCGACGCTCACTGGGACCCGCATCATCAGGGCTACGACTGGGAGATCGACTGGCGCGACGGCCACAAGCGCACGCTCGACGCGACGCGCCACTGCTACGGCCTCGCGTTCGTGCTGCTCGCGTACGCGCACGCGGCGATGGCGGGCATCGAAGAAGCGAAGCCGATGATCGCCGCGACCTTCGAGCTGATGGAGCACCGCTTCTGGGACCCGGCAGCCGGCCTGTACGCCGACGAAGCCACGCCCGACTGGAGCGTGAGTTCGTATCGCGGCCAGAACGCGAACATGCACACCACAGAGGCGCTGCTCGCCGCGTACGAGGCGACGGGCCATCTCGTGTACCTCGACCGCGCCGAGCGCGTCGCGACGAACATCACGCTGCGTCAGGCGAAGCTGTCGCAAGGTCTGGTGTGGGAGCACTTTCACGCGGACTGGTCGGTGGACTGGCATTACAACGAGGAAGACAGCTCGAACATCTTCCGTCCGTGGGGTTTCCAGCCGGGCCACCAGACGGAGTGGGCGAAGCTGCTGCTGATACTGGAGCGCCATCGTCCGCTGCCGTGGCTGCTGCCGCGCGCGGTCGAACTGTTCGACGCGGCGATGACGCACGCGTGGGACAACGATCACGGCGGCCTCTACTACGGCTTCGGCCCGGACTACACGGTCTGCGATCACGACAAATACTTCTGGGTGCAGGCCGAAACCTTCGCGACGGCCGCACTGCTCGGACAGCGCACGGGCAACGAGCGCTTCTGGGACTGGTACGACGAGATCTGGCGCTACAGCTGGGCGCATTTCGTCGATCATCGTTATGGCGCGTGGTACCGCATTCTCACGTGCGACAACCGCAAGTACAGCGACGAGAAGAGCCCGGCCGGCAAGACCGACTATCACACGATGGGCGCATGTTACGAAGTGCTGCTACACGCACTGCAACCCGCAGTGCAGCCTTCCAGCGCGTCCAAATAACCTCGTACGGTGAGCAACATGAGCGCGAGCCCTGAATTTCACGCTGAGTTTCCCGAATTCGTTTCCGCCGGCGACATCCTCACCGATCTCGTCCGCACGGGTCCTGCAAGCTGGCTGTCGGTTCCCGGCGGCGCGGGCTGGAACGTCGCGCGCGCGGTCGCGCGGCTGGGTCTGCCGACCGCCTGCGCCGGATCGCTCGGCGTCGACAATTTCTCCGACGACCTGTGGAACGCGAGCGTCGCCGCGGGCCTCGACATGCGCTTCATGCAGCGCGTCGAGCGCGCGCCGCTGCTCGCCGTCGTGCATCAGACGCATCCGCCCGCGTATTTCTTCATGGGCGACAACAGCGCGGACCTCGCTTTCGATCCGTCGAAGCTGCCCGAAGGCTGGATGCCGCAGGTGAAGTGGGCGCATTTCGGCTGCATCAGCCTCGTGCGCCAGCCGCTCGGCGCGACGCTCGCGAAGCTCGCCGCCGACCTGCGCGAGCGCGGCGTGAAGATCAGCTTCGATCCGAACTACCGCAACCTGATGGAGCACGGCTACGAGCCGACGCTGCGCCAGATGGCGTCGCTCGCCGATCTGATCAAGGTATCGGACGAAGACCTGCGGCTGCTGTTCAAGACCGACGACGAAGCTGCCGCCCTCGCGCAATTGCGCGCGATGAACCCGAAGGCGATCGTGCTCGTCACGCGTGGCTCGGAGACGGCGACGCTGATCGACGGCGACCGGATCGTCGAAGCGAAGCCGCCGCGCGTGGCTGTCGCCGATACGGTCGGCGCGGGTGACGCGTCCATCGGCGGACTGCTATTCAGTCTGATGACGGCACCGCAACGCAAGTGGGAAGAGCATCTGGCGTTCTCGCTCGCGGCGGGCGCGGCGGCTTGCCGGCATTCGGGCGCGCATTCGCCGACGCTCGATGAAGTGGTATCGCTGCTGCAGGATTGATCCGCCGATGCTGTCGGAAGAAGCTGCCGGTGCAAGCGCCTGACCGGCAACTCCGTCCGCTGCGCGGCGGCATGCAAACGCGCCGGAAGAACTGGTGAGCGCGCCTTTGGCGCCGACATGTGAGCGTCGAAATCGCGTGCTAGGATGGAATCTCCCCCTTGCAGGAGATGCATCATGGAGGACGTCACCTACACCAAAGGTCTCTATACGGCGACGGCGAGCGTTCGCCCGGTAGATGGCGGGCAATACCAGGGCGTCGTTGCGCTGTCGCGCGACGAAGGCGACGAGACAGAAGACACGCTCTACGAAGTCGAAGCCACGTCGCCGACAGCCGACGAAGCACTCGAAGACGCTAAGGCGCTGGCCCACAGAATCCTCGGCGAACTCGAACTATAGGCACTGGGCTTTCGCATTGAACGATACGTGGCGCGTCAGCCGCGCGCCGCGCCTACGACGTTTTCTTCGTTGACCAGGCGGAGGCGATCATGGCAGAACCGCTCTTTCTTTACGGCGTGTACGCGATACACGTGCGGCCACTCGAACTTCAGGGCGCGCGCTGGGACGCGGAGTACGAAATCCGGCATCGCGATCATCCCGTGCAACGCTGGACCACGGTAGGCGGCGACACGGGCTTCGCGACGGAAGCCGAAGCTGTCGAAACGGCGCATCAGCAGGCTGTTGCCGATATCGAGCACGGCGCGGGCGTGCCGAAGCCGCGAGCGTTTCCCTGATCGGACGCCGGTCGCGTCGCCTGAAGTCACGCATTGCCGTCAGTAACCGGGCGGACGGGCTACACTACACGCCGCAGCGGGCGACGGCATCACGGCCGCGCCGCGACGCTGCGCGACACACCCGTCAGCAAAACAGAAAAAGAATGAGCGCGACCCCGCCCGAATCGAACTACCACCGCGCGCGCAAAGGCCGGATCCTCGACCGGAAAATTCGCGTGCGCTCGCACCCTGTGATCGCGCATGGCTTGCCGCTGCGCGTCTGGCAGGACCTCTATCACCGGGCGCTGACGATCAGTTGGCCCGTGTTCTTCGTCTCGCTCGCGTTCCTGTTCCTTGTGCTGAACTCGGTCTTCGCGTCGCTGTACGAACTCGGCGGTGACGACATCGCCAATCAGAATCCGAAGGGCTTTGCGGGCGCGTTCTTCTTCAGCGTCGAGACGCTCGCGACAGTCGGCTACGGCGACATGCATCCGCGCACGCTTTACGGGCATCTCGTCGCGACACTCGAAATATTCGTCGGCATGTCGGGCATTGCGCTGGCCACGGGGCTGATCTTCGCGCGTTTTTCGCGGCCACGCGCGAAGATCATGTTCTCGCAATACGCGGTTGTACGCCCCATCGACGGACGCACCACGCTGATGGTGCGCACCGCGAACGCACGGCAAAACGTGATCGTCGAGGCTCGCGCGCGGCTGCGGCTGATGCGCGTCGAGCGGTCGTCGGAAGGCTATGTGCTGCGCAAGATTTACGACCTGCGGCTGGTGCGCGATCAGCAGCCAATGTTCTACCTCGGCTGGAACCTGATGCACGTGATCGACGAAGCCAGCCCGCTTTTCGGCCAGACGCCGGAGAGCCTCGCCGAGCAGGACGCGTCGCTGCTGATCACGATAGAAGGTTCGGACGAAAACACCGCGCAGACGATGCAGGCGCGCTATTCGTGGCTCAGCGACGACATACGCTGGCAGCACCGCTTCGTTGATCTGATCCGCGAAGTGAACGGGGTAAGCCATATCGACTACACGCATTTCGACGACGTCGAGCCGCTCCAGCCGCACGAACTGCAGCAGGCGCCGACGGGCTGAGCACGCGACGCACCTTCCACGCGGCGGCTAGTGCTGCGCCTTCAACGCGTCTATTTCACGTTGCTCGATTGCCATTGCCCGCACGTGCCCTTCGCGCGTGATCGCCCGCTCGACGTATTCACCGATGCGCCCCGACGGCTCGAGCAGCTTCGCGATGAATGCGATCTGCAGCGTACTCGCCAGCAGCAGGTCGGCTGCGGAAAAGCGCTCGCCGAGCAGCCAGTCGCCTTCATCTAGCGCCATATCGATGGCCGCCTTCACGCGCTCCAGGTTGCCCCAGCCAAAGCTGAACGAATTGCCCGACGCGCCCGTCATCTTTTCGGCCATCGCGGGTTCGAGACAGCCTGGCGTGAAGAAAAGCCACTGCAGGAAACGCCCGCGCAACGGATCGCCGACTGGCGCGCCGAGATTCGCTTCGGGAAAACGGTCGGCCAGATACAGCAGCACCGCGCCCGATTCGGCGACCTGCACGCCGCCGTCGTCGAGCGCGGGGAGCTTGCACATCGGATTGACGTGGTGGAAATCGGTGGTGTCCTGCTCGCCTGCGCGCAGGTTCACGCGCGCGAGTTCATAGGGCTCGCCGATTTCTTCGAGCATCCACAGCGCGCGGAAAGCCCGCGTTTTCGGCCAGTAGTACAGTTTCATTGTCCGTCTCCTGTGGGTTGCGAAGCTGTTGGCATAGCGTAACCCAAGGGCGGGCTTCACGAACCTCGTCCGGATGTCATAGGCAAGTCTCCATAACCATTCCTGGTAACGCTCTCAATCGCCCTTCCGACAGCCCGTCATCCGAAGGCGGTGGATCTATCTCAATACGAGCCCGAATGGCTGGAATCATGTCGCAGTAAATGAATCAGCGACAAAAAGTAGCAAAAAACTTCTCCAATTGACGCGAAAGAATGGAGTCTCTTTCGCTGCGACGGCAAGCACAACACGATGCCGCTAGCGAAAAGCAAAACTCGCAACCAGTTGCATGGGACCAGAGTAAGGCGCTGAAGCGCCAACTCTGGTCTGCTGTGCATGAGACGGGATTAAGCGCTGAAGCGCTAACTCCCGTCGACACAGGAGACTCCACAATGACCGCACGTCTACCCATCGACGGCACCCCCGCACTCGCCGACTACCGCCTGTCGGACAACCTGACCGCCACGCGTGGCCGCATCTTCCTGACGGGAACGCAAGCGCTCGTGCGTCTCGCGCTGATGCAACGCCAGCTCGACAAGGCGCGCGGCCTGAACACGGCTGGCTTCATCAGCGGCTATCGCGGCTCGCCGCTCGGCATGGTCGACCAGCAGTTGTGGAAAGCGAAGAAACTGCTTGAAGCGAACGACGTCCGCTTCCTGCCCGCGATCAACGAGGAACTCGGCGGCACGGCCGTGCTCGGCACACAGCGCGTCGAGTCAGACCCGGAACGCACCGTCGATGGCGTCTACGCGATGTGGTACGGCAAAGGCCCGGGCGTCGATCGCGCAGGCGACGCGCTCAAGCACGGCAACGCCTACGGCTCATCGCAGCATGGCGGCGTACTGGTCGTCGCGGGTGACGACCACGGCTGCGTATCGTCGTCGATGCCGCATCAGAGCGACTTTGCGATGATCGCGTGGCACATGCCTGTGGTGAACCCCTCGAACATCGCGGACATGCTGGAGTTCGGCATCTACGGCTGGGCGCTGTCGCGCTACTCGGGCGCGTGGGTCGGCTACAAGGCGATTTCGGAAACGGTCGAATCGGGCTCGACCGTCGATCTCGACGCGTTGCAGATGGAATGGCCCACGCCCGAAGGCTTTGAAACGCCTGCGGGCGGCTTGCACAATCGCTGGCCCGACTTGCCGAGTCTCACGATCGAACAGCGTCTGCACGCGAAGCTCGACGCCGTGCGCCACTTCGCGCGCTTCAACAGCATCGACAAGTGGATTGCGCCGAGCCCGCACGCGAACGTCGGCATCATCACGTGCGGCAAGGCGCATCTCGATCTGATGGAAGCGCTGCGACGGCTCGATCTCACCGTCGCCGATCTGGAGCAGGCGGGCGTGCGCATTTACAAAGTGGGCCTGTCGTTCCCGCTCGAAATGACGCGCATCGATGCGTTCGTTTCCGGTCTATCGGAAGTGCTCGTGATCGAAGAGAAGGGACCCGTGATCGAGCAGCAGATCAAGGACTATCTGTACAACCGCACGGAAGGCGCGCGCCCCGTAATCGTCGGCAAGCATGCGGAAGATGGCTCGATGCTGCTGTCGTCGCTCGGTGAATTGCGGCCGTCGCGCATTCTGCCCGTATTCGCAAACTGGCTCGCTAAGCACAAGCCCGCGCTCGACCGCCGCGAGCGCGTGGTCGATCTCGTCGCGCCGCAGATTCTGTCGAATGCCGCCGATGCCGTGAAGCGCACGCCCTACTTCTGTTCGGGCTGCCCGCACAACACATCGACGAAAGTGCCTGAAGGTTCAATCGCGCAGGCGGGTATCGGCTGTCACTTCATGGCGTCGTGGATGGAGCGCGACACGACGGGTTTGATCCAGATGGGCGGCGAAGGCGTCGACTGGGCCTCGCATTCGATGTTCACGAAGACGCGCCACGTATTCCAGAATCTCGGCGACGGCACGTACTTCCACTCGGGCATTCTCGCGATCCGCCAGGCGGTCGCGGCGAAGGCAACGATCACCTACAAGATTCTCTACAACGACGCCGTCGCGATGACGGGCGGCCAACCGGTCGACGGCAGCATCTCGGTGCCGCAGATTGCGCGTCAGGTCGAAGCGGAAGGCGTGTCGCACTTCGTCGTGGTCAGCGACGAGCCGGAGAAGTACGACGGCCATCACGGCCAGTTCCCGAAGGGCACGACGTTCCATCACCGCAGCGAACTCGACAAGGTGCAGCGCGAGCTGCGCGACATCGACGGCGTGACGGTGCTGATCTACGACCAGACGTGTGCCGCCGAAAAGCGCCGCCGCCGCAAAAAAGGCGAATTTCCCGACCCGGACAAGCGCCTCTTCATCAACGAGGAAGTTTGCGAAGGCTGCGGCGATTGCGGCGTGCAGTCGAACTGCCTGTCCGTCGAACCCGTTGAAACGCCGCTCGGACGCAAGCGCCGCATCGATCAGTCGTCGTGCAACAAGGACTATTCGTGCGTGAACGGCTTCTGCCCGAGCTTCGTAACGATCGAAGGCGGCAAGCTGAAGAAGGCCGCAGGCGTCGCATTCGATGCAGCCGCGCTCGCCGCGCGCGTCGACGCATTGCCCACGCCCGCGACGCACCTCGACGCCGCGCCCTACGACATTCTCGTGACGGGTGTCGGCGGCACGGGTGTCGTGACGGTCGGCGCGCTGATCAGCATGGCTGCGCATCTGGAGGGCAAGAGCGCATCGGTGCTCGATTTCATGGGCTTCGCGCAGAAGGGCGGTTCGGTGCTGTCGTTCGTGCGCTTCGCCGCGCGCGACGAATGGCTGAATCAGGTGCGCATCGACACGCAACAGGCCGACGTGCTGCTCGCCTGCGACATGGTGGTCGGCGCGGGCGCGGATGCATTGCAGACGGTGCGTCATGGCCGCACGCGCATCGTCGTGAACACGCACGCGATTCCGAACGCGTCGTTCGTACAGAATCCGGACGCGAATCTGCACGCGGATGCGCTGATCGACAAGATGCGTCACGCGGCGGGCGAAGAGCGCATGTCGTCATGCGATGCACAGGCGCTCGCGACGCGTTTCCTGGGCGACACGATTGGCGCGAACATTCTGATGCTTGGCTTTGCGTGGCAACTGGGGCTTGTGCCTGTGTCGTTCGCCGCGATGATGCGCGCAATCGAACTGAACAATGTCGCGGTGCAGATGAACCAGTTGGCGTTTTCGATTGGCCGTATGGCTGCCGCTGATCCTGCCGGACTGGAGACGCTGTGGACGCAGCGTCATGCGGCGCAGCCTGCTGTCGCGCTGGAGACGCTCGATGCGTTGGTCGCGGATCGCGAAGCGCGTTTGCTGGCGTATGGTGGCGCGGCCTATGTGAAGCGCTATCGTGCGCTGGTCGATGCGGCGCGTCAGGCTGAGCGCAAGCTGGAAGGCGCGGTTGAGGTTGAAGAGCGCTTGAGCCGCGCTGTTGCTACGACGTTCTATCGGCTGCTCGCGGTGAAGGATGAATACGAAGTCGCGCGTCTGCATAGCGATCCGGCTTTCCGTGCTGCGCTTGAAGCGCAATTCGAAGGCGTCGCGGGGAAGGACTTCGGCGTGAAGTTCAACCTTGCGCCGCCGACTATTTCACGCGCGAAGCACGGCGCGACGCCGCAGAAGAAGACGTTTGGTCAATGGATGTGGCCGGTGTTCGGTGTGATGGCGAAGTGGCGCGGGTTGCGGGGCACGATGCTCGATCCGTTTGGCCGCACTGTCGAGCGGCGGATGGAGCGTGAGTTGTCCATGGACTATGAGGCTACGATGCAGCGGGCGTTTGTGATTTTTGATGACGTCACGGCGGGTGATGTCGTCAAGCTCGCTGGGTTGCATGCGCGTGTGCGCGGGTATGGACATGTGAAGCTGGCTAATCTGGCTGCTGTTAAGCGCAGTGAGCGCGCGTTGGCTGCGCAGTTGCATGTCGAGGCCGCGACTGGGGCGGCTGTGGAGGAGGCGCTTCGGGAAGCTAAAGGTTTTGGGGTGTTGCGGGGCATTCCTGTTGTTGTAGCGAAGTAGGGGTTTTTTGTCTGCGACGCTGGTTGTTGTGGTTTGCCTGGTTTTTTTGGTGGCTTCCGCGATGCGATTGGGCTGTGGTTTTTTGCGTTTGCGCTGGCATCCGCGCGTTGCCTTCGTGCTTCAGGCGTCGCCCCTGTGCGGGGCGGCACCTACTTTTCTTTGCCGCCGCAAAGAAAAGTAGGCAAAAGAAAGCGGCTCACACCGCCAGTTCTTGTGTTTGCCTGAGGGCCCCCAAAGGGTCTTACGCTTCACACGGCAATCACGTGATCCACGCTCGTTGCCAACGCTCTTGCGGTGCGCCTCACCCGCTTCACGCACCCGCGCTACATCATGCCGTTCCAGATATTCCACCGCCGCCCAGGTGGCAAACTGTGTGTAGGTTGTCGCGTCGTATAGGCCGGCGCTCTTACAGGTGGAAGGCGTGCGCTATCGGTCCGAAGTGAGGCGCGTACGGCGCTACGGCCTACACACAGTTTGCCACCTGGGCGGCACATACAATTCGCTGCCGCTACCCCGTGCACGGGTATTCGAAGCGGGTGAGGCGCTCATTCATAGCGTTGGCAACGCACGCGAACAAGGACGTTGCCGTGCGAAGCATAAGACCAGTTGGGGGCCCTCAGGCAATAACTAGAACTGGCGGTGTCAGCCGCTTTCTTTTGCCTACTTTTCTTTGCGGCGGCAAAGAAAAGTAGGTGCCGCCCCGCACAGGGGCGACGCTTGAAGCGCGAAGGCAAAACGCGGATGCCAGCGCAAAGGCAAACGCACAGGTGCAACGCCCGAAGCACGAAGGCAAATCGCGGACGCCAGCGCAAACGCAACCGAACCCATCGCGAATGCCAGCGCAACAACAAGCAAACCACAAACCAGAGCATCACTCGCCCAACAAACCCCGAACCTCCCTCACCTTCTCCTCACAAACAGACCCGACAGCAACATCCCTAACCCCTGACCCAAAATGCACAGCCTCGACACGCGTAGCGCGAACAAAACCAGCAACACGATCAACGGTAAATCCAGCGCCCGCAAGCACAGTGCAATGCGATCGCACAGCCCGCGCTGCAAGCGCCCGAACCTCATCAACTGCATCCAGCACTGAAGCCTTGCCACCTGAAGTCAACACATTCGTAACGGCGTCAACCTCAAGCAGCACATCAAGCGCCTCATGCAAATCACGCGCATCATCAAACGCACGATGAAACGTGATGGGCATGCCATCGGCAACGTCAACGACCCGCAACAACCCTTCCCGATCAACCTCACGCGACGCAGTCAACATCCCGATCACAACAGCATTGGCCCCAGCCAACCTGGCCGCGCGCACATCGCGCAACATCACTGCAAAGTCGTCCGCATCGTAGACAAACGACCGGCTATGCGGCCGCACAATCACATTAACGGGAATCGACACCGCCGCGACCACGGCCTCGATCATCCCGATGCTCGGCGTCAACCCACCCTCGCCCATCGCCGTAATCAGTTCAAGCCGATCCGCACCGCCGCGCGCAGCGGCCATGGCATCGGCAACCGTCGTCGCGATGACTTCGAGCAATACCCGTTCGCTTTGCATATCAGAGAGTCACGTCGTGAAAACGAAACCCACATGATCTCAGAAGTGCGGCTCCTCGAACCAGTCGATATCGCCGCACAGCACGCAAGTGCGCGCGCCAATCTGCGTCGCCACCGATAACGTCACACACGGCACCGCCTCGTTGATCGACAGATAGGGCCGCGTCACATGCACGCGCTCAGGCGCCTCCATCGCCGCACGAAAATACGGGCGCCGCAGCCAGTTCGCGCCTTGCGCATCGGATAGCGGCAAGAAACGCGTCTCGTGCGAAGCACGGTCGGCACGCAACACGACATTACGTCCGGCCTGCCGGCCTTTGTCGTCGAGCAGATAGCAACGCGCCGCGTGATCGAGCGCAAGAAAATTCCAGCACACTTCGTCGAGCAGTTCGCCAGCGGCAAGCCGCTCGGCCGCGCGCTCGAACGCGCGAATGTATGGCGCGAGCCGCGACGCGTTGCGCCGCTCGCGCTCCTCGGTCTGCGTCTGATAACGATCGGTCAGCTCGCCGATGCACGCTGCCGCATGCGTCGCGTCGGCAAGACCCGGATGCGGGCGTCCAAAGAAAAAGCCTTGCACGAAATCGACGTTGCACTCCATCGCCATATGCGCCTCGTGCTCCGTCTCGACACCTTCGATCAGCACCAGCTTGCCCGCTTCGTGCAGCAGCGCGACAAGACCCGGCAGTATCGATGCAACGTCCGCGCGATGTGCCGCATGCGACAGCATGATGCGATCGAGCTTCACGATATCGGGATTCAGCTGCCAGATGCGTTCGATGTTCGAATGCCCCGCGCCAAAGTCGTCGAGCGCGATCAGGAAGCCGCGCTCGCGGAACTGGCGCACGGCATCGGCGAGACGCTCGATGTCTTCCGCGCTCTGTTCGAGCACTTCGAGCACGATGCGCCGCGGCGACAGGTTCAGCCGCCGCAGATTCGCCAGCAGCGCCGCCGAATGATACGAGTCGATCAACACGCCCGGATGGACATTGAGAAACAGCCACTCGCGCTCCGCGCCGAGCACCTTGAAGTTCTCCAGATGCAGCGACTGCGCGAGCCGGTCGACATGCAGCACGTCGCCGACGCGCGCCGCCTGGCCGAACACATCGACGGGCGACACCGCGCGGTCGAATGGATCGTGCGCGCGCAGCAAGCCTTCATAGCCCACGGCACGCATGTGCGACAGGCTGAATATCGGCTGAAAGACGCTCGTCAGCGTCAGGTCGCCGTGTTGTACCGAATAGCGCTGCAGGCCCGAGGTCATGCTGAGCTCGAAGCCGTGCGGCACCGTTGTTCTTTCCTGTTGCGCAATCGTCATGCAGTCCTCTCACGCAAAAGCACAGCGGGCGCGTCGCAAAGGCGAAGTGCCGCCGCCGTCCTCGAAATGTGCGTTATCAGTTCCTATTAAGCAAGCTCCATGCGCACGGTGGCGCACCTACAAACGAAGTTTGCATAGAGGGCTGCACCGCGCGAAGCGCACATGCGTCGTGCGAGGGCGTGCAATGCACCGCGGTGGTGCATCTTGCTTTCGGACGACTTGCAGCCTTCGAAGCGCGATGTCATCGCGTCGGGCTACACTTCGGGCTGACCGACGCGCCGCATCGTCTTTCCAGACGCGGCGTTTCATGTCGCGATGGGTCGTCTCAAGTGTTGCTCTTCCCGTCGCGCGCCACTGCCTGTTTCCTCACTCCCGTTTCCGATGGATATCGTCTTCACCGTTTTGATCCTGCTGCTCGCCGTCGCCGCTTCGGGCGTCGTGGTGCGCCTGGTGCCGCTCAAGCTGCCGCTGCCGCTCGTGCAGATCGTGTTCGGTGCGCTGCTCGCATGGCCGCGCCTTGGCCTGCATGTGACGTTCGATCCCGAACTCTTCATGATGCTGTTCATTCCGCCACTGCTGTTCGCGGACGGCTGGCGCATTCCGAAGCGCGAGTTCTTCATGCAGCGTCGCGCGATCCTGATGCTCGCGCTCGGCCTCGTGTTCATGACGGTGGTCGCGGTCGGCTACTTCATTCACGCGATGGTGCCGTCGATCTCGCTGCCCATCGCGTTCGCGCTCGCCGCCGTGCTGTCGCCGACGGACGCCGTTGCGCTGTCGGGGATCGCCGGACGCAACCGCTTGCCCGAGCATCTGATGCATATCCTCGAAGGCGAAGCGCTGATGAACGACGCGTCCGGCCTCGTCGCGTTGAAGTTCGCAATCGCCGCCGCATTGACGGGCGTGTTCTCGCTGCGCGATGCATCGGTGAGTTTTGTGATCATCGCGCTCGGCGGGCTGGCGACGGGCGCGGCCGTCGCGTGGCTCTTCAGCTTCGCGTCCACGCGCTTTCTCAATCTCACCGAAGAAGGCGACCCCGCGCCCGGCGTCGTGATGACGATGCTGATTCCGTTCGCCGCGTATCTGTTCGCCGAGCACTTCGAGTTTTCCGGCATTCTCGCTGCCGTCGCCGCCGGCATGACGATGAACTACTCGACGTTCACGACGGCGAGCCCCGCGTCCGCGCGCGTGCGGGCGAGCGTCACGTGGACGATGATCGAGTTCGTCTTCAATGGCATGGTCTTTATCCTGCTCGGCCTGCAGTTTCCGCACATCATCGGCCGCGCGCTGCTCGACGCGCATGAAGAAGCGAGCGGCTCCGAGTTGCGGCTGATCTTCTATGTCGCCGCCGTCGCGGTGGCGCTGTACGCGTTGCGCTTCGTGTGGGTCTGGCTGCTGCGCTGGTTCGCGAGCCGGGGCGCGGCGAAGCAAGGCGTCGCGAATGCAGTGCCCGGCCTGCGCACCGTATCGATGACGACCATCGCGGGCGTGCGTGGCGCCGTGACGCTCGCGGGCGTGCTGTCGCTGCCCGTCGCGTTGTCGAATGGACAGCCGCTGCCTGGACGCGATCTCGCGATCTTCATCGCGTCGGGCGTGATTCTCGTGTCGCTGTTCGTCGCTGTGATCGGCTTGCCGCTATTGATGAACGGCGCGCGCCGCCGGCCCGATCCGCATGCCGCCGAAGAACGCATGGCGCGCATTCAGGCGGCGCAGGCGGCAATCCGCGCAATCGACCGCTATCAGGAAAACGCGACCGCCGATCTCGACGAAGCATCATCCGCGCATGCCGCCGATGTGACGGCGCGCGTGATGGACATCTACCGCCGCCGTCTCGCAACGCTCGACGACGACCTGGAACCCGCCGAAAGCGCACGTCGCTCAGAGGCATTCGAGTTTCAGATGAAGCTCGCCGCGATGCGCGCCGAACGCGTGACGCTGCTCGACTTGCGCGGCAGTCAGTTGATCAACGACGACACGATGAACAAGCTGATGCGCGAAGTGGATCTGTCGGAGACCGCGTTGCTGACGCGCGGAAAAGGGAAGAAGTAAAGAAAACGGGCGTCTCGCTGAACTGCGGGCGCCCGTTGTGTTCAAGCAGATGTCTGCATCAGACAGCCGGTTCTTGCGGACCTTTACGACGAAGCAGCGCGTACAGAATGATCGCGCCGAACGTCGCAGTGCCGATGCCGCCGAGCGCAAAGCCGCCGAACTTCAGCGAGAAGTCGCCCGCGCCGAGCACGAGCGTCACGGCGGCGACGATCAGATTGCGGTTGTCGGAGAAGTCGACCTTGTTGACGACCCAAATGCGCGCGCCCGTCACCGCGATCAAACCGAACACGACGATCGACACGCCGCCCAGCACTGGACCGGGAATCGTCTGGATCACCGCGCCGAACTTCGGCGAGAAACCGAGCACCAGCGCGATCACCGCGGCGATCACGAACACGAGCGTCGAGTAGATCTTCGTGACGGCCATCACGCCGATGTTTTCCGCGTACGTCGTGACGCCCGTGCCGCCCGCGAAGCCGGACACGACCGTCGCGAGACCATCGCCGATGAACGCGCGGCCAATGTAGCCGTCGAGGTTCTGTCCCGTCATTGCGCTAACCGCCTTGATGTGGCCGAGGTTCTCGGCAACGAGGATCACCGCGACGGGCGCGAGCAGCGCCATCGCCTGACCGCTGAAGACGGGCGCCGTGAAATGCGGCATGCCGAACCACGCCGCATTCGCGACGACCGAGAAGTCGATCGGCTTGCCCATGCCCATCCCGTTCGTGACGATCGCGTAGATCACGTAAGCGATCAGCAAGCCGACGAGGATCAGCAGACGCTGCAACATGCCGCGCGTGAACACAGCCACGGCGCCGACGCACAGCACGGTGACGAGCGCCATGTATGAATCGAACGCGCTGCCGCTCACGCCCTTGACGGCGATCGGCGCGAGATTCAGGCCGATCACGGCAACGATCGAGCCCGTCACGACGGGCGGCATCAGGGTCTCGATCCATGCCGTGCCGACGGCCGACACGATCAATCCGATGATGACGTACACCACCCCGCACGCGATGATCCCGCCAAGCGCGACGGGTATGTTCATGTTCGGGCCGTGCCCGGTGTAGCCGGTGATCGCGATCACCAGACCGATGAACGCGAAGCTCGAACCGAGATAGCTCGGCACGCGGCCACCGACCAGCACGAAGAACAGCAACGTGCCGATCCCCGACATGAAGATGCAAAGATTGGGATCGAAGCCCATCAGGAGCGGCGCAAGCACCGTCGAGCCGAACATCGCGACGACGTGCTGGATGCCCATTGCCAGCATTTGCGGCCCGGGGAGACGCTCGTCGGTATTGACGACGCGCCCCTCGACGCTCTTGGACTGGACACGCCAGCGTGGAAAATAGGAATCGGCCATCGCGGGGGTTCTCCTCTATTGGCGTAGATCTTGTATGGAAGCGCCGCCTTTTTGCGTGATGCCGCAGCGCGGTCCAGGATGGGATTCTTGAACTACGCGCGAGTGTACGGAGAGCGCCTGGCGCTGACAAGCCGCGTGAAATGCGGATGCGCGGCGGCGTTGCATCCGCGCTGTATCAAAGCGAAAACACCGCGACGGTTGTCTTCAGATGCCGTGCCTGGTCGGCCATCGCGCCCGCCGCAGCCGCCGCCTGCTCGACGAGCGCCGCGTTCTGCTGGGTGACTTCGTCCATCTGCGCGACGGCGCGGTTCACCTGTTCGATGCCCGTGCTCTGCTCGCTCGATGCCGCCGAAATCTCGCCCATGATGTCCGTCATCCGCTGCACGGCCTGCGTGACTTCCGTCATCGTCCGGCCCGCGCGCTCGGCGAGCACCGCGCCGCTGTCTACACGCGACGTCGAGCTTTCGATCAGTTCCTTGATCTCTTTCGCCGACACCGCGCTGCGTTGCGCAAGCGCGCGCACTTCGCCCGCGACGACCGCGAAGCCGCGCCCCTGTTCGCCTGCGCGCGCCGCTTCGACGGCGGCGTTCAGCGCGAGGATATTCGTCTGGAACGCGATGCTCTCGATCACGCCGATGATGTCCGTCATCCGCTTCGAGCCGGCCGCGAGTTCGCGCATCGTCTCGACCACGTCGCCGACCAGACCGCTGCCGCGCACCGCCACTTCGGACGCGCCCGCCGCGACGCCGCCCGCCTGCTGGGCGTTGTCGGCGTTCTGGCGGACCGTCGCTGTCAGTTGCTCCATGCTCGACGCCGTTTCTTCCAATGACGCGGCCTGCTCCTCGGTGCGTTGCGACAGATCGATATTGCCCTGCGCGATTTCACTCGAAGCAAGCAGGATCGATTCGCTCGACTCGCTGATTTTTCCGACGATCGCAGCCAGCTGTCCGCGCATGTTGGCGAGCGCGTGGAGCAGGCTCGCGGTGTCGCCAGGTTTCGTGTCGACGCGCACGCCCAGATCGCCCGCTGCAATCCGGCTCGCGATCTGCGCTGCGTAATCCGGCTCGCCGCCGAGCTGGCGCGTCAGACGTCGCGCGATCAGCCACGCGAACCCCGCGCCCACCACCATCGACGCCAGCACCAGCAGCGACAGCACCACGCGCATGCTGGCGTATTCCGCGCTTGCCTCGTGCTGCGCGACGTTCGCCTGCTGCCGGCGGTAGTCAATTAGCGCGACGATCTTGTCGCGCAACGCCTCGCTCGCGGCGATCGCGCGCCGTACCAGTTCGGCGTTATCGATGCCGGCAGGTATCGGCTGCAGCCCGATCTGCTGATGCACGATCGCTTCCCACGTCCCGGTTTTGCGCAGCACGTCGTCGTACAGCGATTGCCCGCCGTCGCCCGCAATCGTCTCGCGATATCGCGCGTACGCGTCGTGCATGTGCTTCAGCGACGCGACGATGTCGTCCTTCAACTTCTGACGCGCGGCGTCGTCGGGCGCGTAGCCGAGGTTGGCCGCGTCGAGATCGGTGTCGATCTTGTAGCGGTTCGCCTCTTCCATCCAGTAGAGGCCGTCCATGTGGCGGCTCGATATTTCTTCCGTGATGCCGTGCATCGACGCCAGCGCCGACAATCCCGCCACGCCAACCGCCACACCAAAACCGATCACGGTCGCAAACGCGATCAACAGCTTCTTCCAGACAGTCATGCGGTCAAACCACTTCATCGTGAGATCCTCGACAGTTCATCAGCCGTGCTTTGACGGGTTGAGTCGCAAGCACGCGGGCCGGCGGGCTGCAATGCTTTTACGGCGCCCGTTATGCGGACTTGATGAACGGATGCACGGCATAAGAAAGCCGGCATGAGGGTTTGCGCGGAGTGGTTTGCCTGCTGCGAGCCGAAGCGCGGCGCCTTCGAGAATCACGCTTTGGGAGTTATCTGATATCGGAACGCATGTCCACTTCCCTACACTGCACAGGCTGCGTGACCCCGATTGAGTAGCGCAAGCGATGTTGTAACTCTCCGACTTTCCGCTCATGCTCCCCGGCATGAGCGGTTTTTTTCGCCTGCTGCTTTTCGGCTTTGCGCGATCAGGCTTCAAACATTCCCCGACGCATCCACATCGAGCGCGCGCTTCGCCAGCTTGCGCGTGTGATCGCGCACGTCGACGGGCCATGCGGCTGTCATGGCATCGAAGCGGGCGGCGTCGTTCGCATACAGCGCGCGCGTCGCTTCTTCGTAACCGGCGAGATCGCCCGCCATCGCAGTCATGAACCGATATGCCGCTTCCTGCGCCTGACGCATGCGGTCCTTTCCTTCGCTCGCGCCCCGCGCCGCGTCGACCAGCTTGCGCAGCGCAACCGATGCGCCGCCCGGCTGCCCGTTCAGCCATTCCCAATGCCTCGGCAGCAGCGTGACCTCACGCGCGACGACACCCAGCTTCGGCCGGCCGCGACCACGCGCGGCTGAAGGTTCGTCGCTCGCCGGTTCGGTTTGGCGCGCTTCACCGTCTTGCTGATCGGCGAGCCTTGCAAGCACGTCGCTCGCGGAGCCTCGCAGATCCAGTTCGATGGGACGGCTGGTCTGGTCGTCGAAGATCAGCACGGAAGCGCCGCCGTCGCGCTCCGTCGCCGCCTTCACCGCCAGCGCGACGTCCTTTAACGCGCCTGACGCAAGACGTCGAACGCCTTCGAAAGCCGTGCAGGTTATTGCGTGAGTTGTCATGTCGTGCCTCGCGTCACGTGGAATCGATGCGCACATTTTATCCGGGTATAAATACAAAATGCAATATCACCCGGATAAAATACAACACCCGTTGCCACCCGACATGCCCACATCGCATTGCCGTCATTCTGCTGACGCCCGGCCCGTTCCCCTGCAAGACTCCTTGACCATGAAGCGCGCGCTATGGCTCGTTCTTCTCGCGAGTAGCTGCTGACACCGCTGCCCGATCGCGACGATCACCTACTGAACCGGACGCGGCGAAGCATCATTCGACGCACGCGCGCAATGCATTGACGAGATCGAGCGGATCGTACGGCTTGCGCAATTGCGCGACGTTCTGCAATTGCGTCTGCTGCTGCGGCGACAGCGCCGCGTCCGAGCCCGTGACGAAAATCACGCGCATACCAGGCTGGCGCGCTGCGGCATCGATGGCCAGATCGACGCCGGAGGCACCCGCCAGTCCGATGTCCGTCAACAGCACGTCGAAGTCGCTCTCGCCCAGCATCTGCGACGCTTGCGCCGCGCTCTCCGCTTCGGCAACTTCGAGCCCGAAGGTGCGCAACAGCTCTGCCGTGCTGACGCGAACCAATTCGTCATCTTCGACGAACAGGATGCGTAGATCACGGATCGCGTCGAACGTCTCGTTGTGGTGCCGATCAACATACCTGACGGTTTGCGAGTCCTCCGCCTGCAGCGTGACGGTGCCCTCCGGCCGCGCGTACTGCAGGCGCAGCGCATGCTGGATCTTGCGCGCGAGCGCTTCCTGCGAATAAGGCTTGCTCAACAGCTCGACGCCCTCATCCAGCCGCCCCGCGTGAACGATCGCGTTATCCGTGTAGCCCGACGTGAATAGCACCGCGATGCCCGGCTGCCGCTCGCGCGCCTTGCGCGCAAGCTCCGTGCTGCGCAGCGGCCCAGGCATCACAACGTCGGTGAACAGCAGATGGATCGGCACGCCGCTTTCGACGATCGCCAGCGCGCTTTGCGCATCCTTCGCCTTCAGCACGCGATAGCCGAGCGACGCCAGCATCTCGACGACCGTCGTGCGCACGTCCTCATCGTCCTCGACGACGAGAATCGTTTCCGCGCCGCCTTTGGCCGGGCCTGCGTCGATATCCGTTTCGAGATCCTCTTCGCCGCGCACGCGGGGCAGATACAGGCGGATCGTCGTGCCGTGCCCCATCTCGCTATAGATCTTCACGTGGCCGCCCGACTGCTTGACGAAGCCATACACCATGCTCAGGCCGAGGCCCGTGCCTTGCCCTTCGGGCTTGGTCGTGAAGAACGGCTCGAACACATGCTCCTGCACATCGGCCGACATGCCCGAGCCCGTATCGGTGACGGCGACCATCACGTACTGGCCGGGCGTGACGTCGGCGTGGCGCTTTGCGTACGCATCGTCGAGCGATGCGTTGCCTGCTTCGATGGTCAGCTTGCCGTGGCCGTCCATCGCATCGCGCGCATTGATCGCGAGATTGAGCAACGCGTTCTCCACCTGGAACGGATCGACGAGCGTATTCCACAATCCGCCCGACACGATCGTCTCGATCTCGATGCCGTCGCCGAGCGCGCGCCGCAGCATGTCGTCGAGACCGCGCACGAAGCGCCCGAGGTTCACCACCTTCGGCGCGAGCGGCTGACGGCGGCCGAACGCGAGCAGTTGCGACGCGAGCTTCGCGCCGCGCGCGACGCCCCCGAGCGCATTGCGGACGCGTTGTGTGGACCGTTCCTGGCCAACGACGTCGTCGGCGAGCAGTTGCAGATTGCCGCCAATCACTTGCAGCAGATTGTTGAAGTCATGCGCGACGCCGCCCGTCAGCTTGCCGATGGCTTCCATCTTCTGCGCGACGCGCAACGCTTCTTCCGCGTGGCGCAGCGCTTCCTGCGTTTCGCGGTCGCTCGTCACGTCGCGACCGACGCCGTGAATGCGCTTCGTATCGGGATCGAGCGAAAGCGTCCACGCGATCCAGCGCCACGTACCGTCGATATGCCTCAGCCGGTTTTCGAAGCGCATCGGCGCGCCGGTGCGGCGCAGTTCGTCGAGGTGCGCCTTGACCATCGAATGGTCGTCGGTATGTATCAACGAGAAATACGACTGCAACGCGAGCCAGTGCGCGTCGTGACCGAGCACGCGTGTCCACGAAGGACTGATGCGCTGCAACTCGCCATTGAAACCCGCGACCACCAGCAGATCTTCACTGAAGTCCCACAGACGGTCGCGATCCGCGACGGCTTCGATCACGCGCGCCTCGAGCGTTTCGTTCAACTCGCGCAGCGCCTCTTCGGCCTTGGTGCGTTCGGTGATTTCGCGCTGCGCGGCCTGGTAGAGCCGCGCGTTGTCGATGGCCGTCGCGGCCTGCGCGGCGATGCCTTCGACAAGGCGCTCCGCGCGCGCGGTGAACACACCCGGCGTCGGATGTCCGAAGAAGAGTCCGCCGAGCACTTCGCCCGTGCGCGACACGACGGGCGCGGCGAGATAGCTGCGCACCTGCAGATGGCCTTCGGGCATGCCGCGATGCGGCGGGTTGCGGCCGTAGCGCGGGTCTTTCGTAATGTCGTCGGAACGCACGATGCCGTGACCCATGAACGTCGGCGCGAACACGGCCGTGTTGCGCGGCATCGGAAACTTCGCGAAGGTGTCTTTCGGCACGCCCGACAGCGTATACAGCATGTAGCTGCCGCCCTTGTCGTCCTGCACGTTGTAGAAGAACGAGCCGAACGCGGCGGCCGTCAGTTCCGTCGCGGCATCGACGACGACCTGCACCGCGCGGTTCAGGTCGAGTTCCGCCGCGACCGCCGTGCCGACACGGTTGAGGATTTCGAGCGTGCGCGATTCCTCGCGCAGACGGTTGCCCGTTTCGCGCCGCAAGCGCGCGAGTTGCAGATTGCCTGCGACGCGCGCAAGCAGTTCGCGCGCCGCGAACGGCTTGGTCAGATAGTCGTCCGCGCCCGATTCGAGGCCGCCCACTTTCGCCTCTTCGCCCGCGCGCGCCGACAGCAGCAGCACGGGCGTCTCGCGCAGTTCGGCGTCGTCGCGTAACGCGCGCAACAGGCCAAAGCCGTCGAGCTTCGGCATCATCACGTCGGACACGATCAGGTCGGGCTGCAGGTTGCGTGCAGCGGCGAGCGCTTCCTCGCCGTCGCCTGCGACATGCACTTCATGACCCGCCGCCGACAGAATGCGCCGCATGTAGTCGCGCAGATCGGCGTTGTCGTCGACGACGAGCAGTTTGCCCGTCGCTTCGCCCGTCATCTCGACGGATGGCGTATCGCCGGCGCCGCGCAGCGTGCTCAGATCGTCGGCACTCGCGGCCGTGTACGCATCGGGCAGCCAGCGCAGCGCAGCGTCGGCGTAGCTATGCGCGTTTGCGCTCGTCGTTGCGCGCGCGCTGTCGCTCGACGCAGGGTCCATCGATACCGTAGCCGGCAGCACGACCGTAAAACGCGTGCCGACGCCAAGCTCGCTCTCGACATGAATCGCACCGTCATGCAGCCGTACCAGCTCGCTGACGAGCGCAAGCCCGATGCCGCTGCCTTCGACCGACCGACCCACTGCGCCCTCGACTCGATGAAAACGTTCAAACAGACGCGGAATCTCATGCGCGGGAATGCCGATGCCCGAATCGGCGACGCTCATTTCGATACTGCCGCCCTGCGTCATTTTCAGGCTCACCGCGATGTTGCCCGTGAGCGTGAACTTGAACGCGTTCGACAGCAGATTGAGCACGACCTTTTCCCACATCTCGCGATCAATAGACACGGGATGCGGCAACGGTTCGCAATCGACTTCGAGCGTCATGCCCGCCGACTCGACCGCCGAGCGGAACAGCGACGCGAGATCTGCGGTGAACATCGCGAGATCGGTCGGCTGCGGATGAATCTCGATGCGCCCAGCCTCGATGCGCGAGAAATCGAGCAGCGCATTCACGAGCTTCAGCAGCCGCAAGCCATTGCGATGCGTAACTTCGAGCAGCGGCCGGTCAGCCGTGTTGGCCGCTTCGGGTTTCGCGAGCAGCTCTTCGAGCGGACCCAGCATCAGCGTGAGCGGCGTGCGGAACTCATGACTGATGTTCGAGAAGAAAGTCGTTTTCGCGCGATCGATTTCCGCGAGCGCTTCCGCGCGCCGCCGCTCTTCTTCGTAGGCGTCCGCGTAACCGAGCGCCGCGCCCATCTGCCGCGCGACCAGCGTGAGAAACGAGCGGTAGTTGTCGTCGACGAGCCGGTACGGATTCAGCCCGACGACCAGCACGCCGCCGCGCCCCGCTTCGCCCGATGGCTGTACGGGCAATACGGCCGCCTGCGCGCTCGGCCGCTGCCATGCGCCCGTAGGCAACGGCGCGTCGAAGCGCTCCGTGAGATCCGACACGATGGCGAGACGCTGGCTGCGCAGCACCTCCGCGAACGGCCACACGGGGCTGGGCGCGGCATCGATCGATTGCGGCGCGGCGGGATGTCCTGCGTCGATGCCGCATGCGCCCGCCAGCGACGCCGAAGCGCCGCCCGGCTCGGTCTGATAGAACAGTGCGAAGGTGACGTCGTAAGGATCGCTTTCGAGCGCGCGCACGCTGCGCTCGCAGACGTCGCGCCACGACAGCGCGTCGCGTGTCGCCGCGCCGATTTCGCGCAACAGGCGCAACTGGCGTTCACCGAGGACGCGCACGGTATCGTCGCTGTTCGCGCAGATGATGCCGCCCGTGCCGCCGTGATCGTCGGGAATCGGGCTGTAGGAAAACGTGTAGTACGTCTCTTCCGGGTAGCCGTTGCGCTCCATGATCAGGAGCTTCTGTTCCGTGAACGTGCCTTCGATGCCCGTAAGCGCCGTCTCCAGCAGCGGCTGAATCTCGCTCCAGATTTCGCGCCACACCACCGACGTCGGCTGTCCGAGCGCAACGGGATGCTTGCCACCGATGATCGACTTGTATGGATCGTTGTAGAAGAAAATCAGGTCCGGCCCCCAGCCGATCCAGATCGGCTGGCGCGACGTGAGCATGATACGGATCGCCGTCTTCAGGCTTTGCGGCCAGCCGTCGGGCACGCCGAGCGGCGTCGCGCGCCAGTCGTAGGCGCGTATCAGACCGCCCATCTCGCCGCCGCCCGCGAGGAAGCTGGGAGACGCGCTGCCTGCGAGCGCCGCGTCCGCCTCAGTGGACGCGCCCGCCATCGTGTTGTCCGGTTTCATCGACGCAACCTCAAATGTCCCGCCGTATCGCCCTTGTGCATGCCGCCGCTGCAGTCACGCACGGTGCGCCGGTGCCTATGTTTACCGCTCTCGCGAGCTACCTTGCTTCGCTGCCTTCCGTTCGATGCGCCTTCACCCTGTCGCGTCCGACTGCACAGGTGTGCCCGGATTGCGTGGCATGCCGCTCGCGCCGTCCGCCGCGATCACGCGCTCGATGTCATCGAGCGAAGCAGGCTTCACCAGGTGATGATCGAAGCCCGCATCGCGCGTGCGTTGCCGGTCGCTTTCCTGACCATAGCCCGTGAGCGCGATCAGCAACGCGCCCGCCGTGGCCGGCTCGGCGCGCAACGCGCGCGCGACCTGATAGCCGTCGATGCCCGGCAAGCCGATATCGAGCAGCACGACTTCCGGCTTGAATTCGCCTGCTGTCGAGATCGCTGCCGCGCCGTCGTACATCACGCGCACGTCGTGGCCGAGCATTTCGAGCAGGATCGACATCGATTCAGCGCCGTCGACGCTGTCGTCGACCACCATCACACGGCGCTTCGCGTCCGGCGCGCTTTGGGTGTCGCCGACGGGATTGGCAGCGACGGGCGCCGGGTTAGTCGCGGCGGCGTCGCCGGACGTCACCGCCGCGGACTCTACCGGACAAGGTGACGCTACGTTTTGTGACGCCGCTATCGGCAATGTCACAACGAATTCCGAGCCCATTCCAAGCCCCGCAGAAAATGCCTCGATAGTGCCGCCATGCAGTTCGGTGAGCGTCTTCGCGAGCGACAGCCCGATGCCAAGACCACCCTCCGAGCGCGCAAGCGAATCTTCCGATTGCATGAAAAGATTGAACACGTCAGCCAGTTCGTTCGGCGGAATGCCGATGCCGTTGTCGCGCACGCGGATCGTCATGATGTCTTCGGCCGCGCTCGCGTCGAGCTCGATCACGCCGCCTTCGGGCGTGTACTTCGCCGCGTTCGACAGAAGATTGCTGATCACTTGCGCGACGCGGATCGGGTCGCCGTAGATCATGCATGACTGGTCGGGCACGTTGACGTGCAACGTGTGCTGCTTCTTCTGAATCGACGGCTGGTTCGCTTCGACGGCCGTCGCGACGGCGGCGGCGATATCGACGCATTCGATCTGCAGCGCGATCTTGCCGTGCGTGATGCGCGACACGTCGAGCAGATCGTCGACGAGCCGGCTCAGATGCTCCACCTGACGGCGCGCGATCATGCGCGCGTCGCGCACGGTGTCGTCGTTCGCGTGATGGCGCGGGTCCATCAGCTCGACGGCATTGCGGATCGGCGCGAGCGGATTGCGCAGTTCGTGCGCGAGCGTCGCGAGGAACTGGTCCTTGCGACGGTCGGCGTCGCGCAGCGCCTCTTCCGCGCGATGCAGCCGCAACAGCGCGCGCACATTGGCGGCGAGTTCGGCCGGCTCGATCGGCTCGGTCAGATAGCTGTCCGCGCCGACGTCGAGCGCGCGGACCTTGTCGAACGATTGCACGGCGGCCGCCGACGTCTGCAGGATCAGCGTCGAGCGCGTGCGCGGATCGCGCTTGAGAATCGAGCAGACCTCGATGCCGCTGATGTCGGGCAGCTTCACGTCGAGCAGCACGAGCGCCGGACTGTGCGCGCGCACCTGATCGAGCGCGCCCTGGCCCGTCGCCGCCTCGATCACCTCGAAACCGGCATGCACGAGCACGCGCGTTTTTGCGTAACGCGCGCCGTCGTTGTCGTCGACGTTGAGGATCAGCGGAGCGGCAACCGTCATGAGGCGCCTCCGTGCGCGATGGCCGGGCCGCCGCCGGCTGCGTCGTCCGCACCCGGTCCGGCGACCGCTTCGATCGTGAGCGGCAGCGTCGCGAAGAAGGTCGAGCCGACGCCGGGCTTGCTGTCGACGCCCGCATAACCGCCGAGCAGCGCGGCGAGCTTGCGGCACAGCGGCAAGCCGAGGCCCGTTCCCTTGACCCGCTGCTGCAGATGGTTCTGCACCTGGCCAAACTCCTCGAAAATCACTTGCTGGTGCTCCTCGGCGATGCCAATTCCCGTATCGGCCACGAAGAACGTGACGTGGTCGCCATCCGGCTCCATTCGCGCGCCGACGCGTATCTCCCCGCGCTCGGTAAATTTGAGCGCGTTGGAGACGAAATTACGCAGTATCTGCGTGAGCTTGGCTTCGTCGGTGAAGATGGGTGGCAAACCGTACGCGTCCTCGAAAATCAGCTTCACCGACGGATCAGTCTGCAGCGGCGTCAGCATCGGGCGCAACGCCGCAAAGAGCTCGGTGGCCTTGAACCACACAGGCGTCACCTCGGTACGGCCTGCTTCGATCTTGGCGAGATCGAGCAGATCGTTGACGATTTCGGTTAGATCCTCGGCCGATTTGCGGATAAGTAGCACTTGGCGTTCCTGCTCGGCGGAAAGATCGCCGTCGAGCCGGTTCACCAGCAGATTCGACAGCGCCCGGATCGAGCTGAGCGGCGTACGCAGTTCGTGGCTCATGTTCGACAGGAAGCGCGACTTCATCGTGTCGGCGCGGCGCAGTTCGTCCGCGCGTTCGTCCAGCTCCGCGTACAGCGCGACCACCCCGCGATTGGTGGCTTCGAGTTCCAGCGTGAGGCGCGTCAACTCGTCCTGACGGTCGCGCAGTTCCGTCAGCGTGGAGAGGAGTTCGCGGTTCTGTTCGAGCACTTCGTCGAACGAGCGGCGTGCCGCGTCTTCGGCGCTCGTTGCTCCGCCCGGGCGTCTGCCCAGCGCGTTTTGCTGGACGAGGCTGCGCATGATCGCGTCGATGCCCGTCGCGGCCATTTCGGGGCGGTCAGGCGGCAGGAAGCGCGCCATCGCCACAGTCGTGCCACGCTCCAGCGACGATTCGATGTCGCACCGGTCCATCAGCCGGCGGCTGCCGGCAATGCCGCGGCCCATGCCCGTCGACGACTGGTAGGTGCCGTCGAGCACCGATTCGAGTTCGCGGATGCCGGGCCCCTGGTCGCGCACGTCGATGAGAAGCGCTT
This sequence comes from Paraburkholderia steynii, assembly GCF_900100565.1. Classification (NCBI taxonomy): domain Bacteria; kingdom Pseudomonadati; phylum Pseudomonadota; class Betaproteobacteria; order Burkholderiales; family Burkholderiaceae; genus Paraburkholderia; species Paraburkholderia steynii. The sequence goes on from NZ_FNDI01000005.1 coordinate 272,772, forward strand.
GCGGCCTCGACGCGCCGTCGAACGCGAACGTCACCTCGCCGCCATACGCGTATTCGAATGCATTGCGCGCGATCTCGGAGACCGCGCTCGCGATGCGCGTCTGGTCAAGCGTGGAGAAGCCGAAGCCCGCGGCGATCGCGCGAGCCTTGCGGCGCGCGGCGACGACGTCTTCCTCAGCCTCAAGCCGGATGCGCAATATGGGGGTCGTCATGCCTGAAATGTACTCCCTGGTCTGCCTTGACAACCACCACAGTGGCATCGTCGCGGCGGCGCGAGAAATCGCGGTACAGGACGGCGGCGATCATCACGGCCGGCTGCAGATGCAAGCCCGGATAGGCGGCTAGATCCCAGCGCGTGCCGATGCCGTCCGAATGCAGGATGAGCAGCGCGTCGCGCGCCCACGTCACTTCGAACTCCTGCGAGTCGCGCATCGTATGACCGACGATGCCGTTGCGCGACGTGAGCTGCCAGCTGTTGCGCGCGCTGTCGGCTGCCGTGACCGCGTTGTGGCTCGCACCGCCGCCGACGAGCGCCGGCTTGCCGGTATTGAAGATCGACGCCGCGATGTTGCCTGTGCCCGTGAAGACGAGTTGCGAGCGCGCGAGGTCGAGCCGCGCTATGGCGACGGCCGCGCCGCGTGTTGGGCGCAGCGCGCCGTGAGCGAGTTCCATCAACGCGGCGGGCGAACGGCCCGCGCGCCGCCGCGCGACATCGACGGCGCCCGCTGCCGCGACATGCGCGTCGGGACCATGGCCGAGACCATCGGCGAGCGTGACGGTCAAGCCGTCCTGGTCCGCTTCGATGCCCCACGCGTCGCCGCATACGGATTCGCCCGGATACGGCACGCAGATGCCGCCGATGTCGGTGCCCGCCGCTGCGCGTGCCGGTCTCTCGTGCGCGCCGCGGCTGCGCACCACGGCATGCAGCACCGTGCCGAGATTCGGCTGCGAATACACCGACAACTCTTCCGACAAGCGCCGGATCGCGCCGAGCCCCGTGCCCGGCGAGCCCGCCGTCGAACTGCCGTCGCGGAACGCGAGCTGCACGTCCTGCATGCCCGAGCCTTTGTCGATCGCGATGATCTCGACGCCATTGGCGAACGTGCCCGCCGTATCCGAAGGCAGGACGCGCACGAGCAGTTCGCCGTGCTGCGCGTGCTTGAGAATGTTGGTCGCCGCCTCCGTCACGATCAGCGCGACGCGGCCCAAGTCCGTTTCGTTCAGCGCGCCCTTTTGCGCCGCGTCATTGGCGCCGCGCCGCGCGAACGCGACACTGCTCGCGTCGGTGATTTCGAACGATGCGTGCATGGCACGCAGACCGCTCAGCGAAGTTTCCATTTCGTGATCGACACTGTCGTGCCTTTCCCTGGTTCCGACTGGATTTCGAATTCGTCGCACAGACGCCGCGCGCCGCCGAGCCCGAGGCCGAGACCTGAGCCGCTCGTGAAGCCGTCCTGCAACGCGCGTTCGATATCCGGAATGCCCGCGCCCTGGTCGACGAACGTCAGCTTCAGGCCCTTGCGCGTGCCGTTGAGGAGCACGCTCAACGTCGCGTCGCCGCCTCCACCGTACAAAAGCGTGTTGCGTGCCAGTTCGCTCGCGGCCGTGACGAACTTCGTCTGATCGACTAGCGAGAAACCTTGTGCAATGGCTTCGTCGCGCACGACCTGGCGAAGCTTGACGATCTCCTGATCCGAGCGCAGACCGACTTCGACAGTCGATGTCACCACTACGCCGAATGAGTTCATGTGTGAGCGCCCCGAATAATCAGCGCTGTCGCTGCTTGAGCAGCGCCATGCCTCGTTCGACGTTGAGCGCCGTGCGCACACCCGTCAACGTGAGTCCCAGTTCGACCAGCGTGATCGCGACGGACGGCTGCATGCCGACCACGACCGTCTGCGCATCGAGCACCGTCGCCATCGCGGCCGTGTTGCTGATCATGCGGCCAATGAACGAGTCGACGATATCGAGCGCAGAAATGTCGATCAGCACACCTTTCGCCTTGTCTTTCACGATGCGCGCGGTCAGGTCGTCTTGAAGCGTGATGGCGAGGCGGTCGTGCATGTCCACCTGAATCGCGACGATCAGGCAATCGCCCAACCGCAGGATTGGAATGCGATCCATGGCGTCACCTTAACCGGCGGCGCGCGTCGGAATGCTCGACCCGCTCTTTTGCAGCGCAATGATGAAAGCATCCGCCAGCGTGGACTTCGTGATCACGTTGGTCAGGTCGACGCCGAGATGCACGATGGTCTGCGCAATCTGCGGACGAATGCCGCTGATGATGCAATCCGCGCCCATCAGACGCGCGGCTGCGACGGTCTTCAGCAAGTGTTGCGCGACGAGGGTGTCGACGGTTGGAACGCCTGTGATGTCGATGATCGAAATCGCGGCACCTGTTTCGACGATCTTTTCCAGCAGGCTTTCCATCACGACTTGCGTGCGCGCTGAATCGAGCGTGCCGATCAGCGGTAGCGCGAGGATGCCGTCCCATAGCTGCACGACGGGCGTCGACAGTTCGAGCAGTTCTTCCTGTTGACGCGCGATGATCGCTTCGCGGCTGCGCTGAAACACTTCCGTCGTGTAAAGGCCGAGCGAATCGAGTATCAGGTTCACCGTCCAGCTCATGTCTGCGAGTTCTTGCGGCTGGCTACTGTACTCCTCGCGCAGGCGCATATAGAGCGGCTGCTTCAGTGAGAACACGAAGGTCGCCGTTTCGACGGGCGTAAAGCCCTGACGCGCGCGATGCGCGGACATGTCGGCGAGAAACGCCCGCACGGGCTCCCATTCTGGGCGGGACGCGTCCAGCGTATCGGCTTTGGCGAGTGTGTCGGAGAAGATATTCAGGAAGTTGCGGAACTGGTCGCTCATCTCCGCTTCTGTGGCGAGCCCGCGCCGCAGCGAGATCGATAGATGCTGGTTCAACCATTCTGTGAGCAGCGTGTCGCGATGACGCGTCAGCACCTCGACGAGGGCCGCGCTTTTAGAAGCGGTCATAAGGTCTCCGGGGGAGTGCAGGTAAATTTTGCTCAATAGTTTGTGTGCAAACTGTTCACGCACAGTCGATGCGCGCAAACATTACCGGAAGGCGTGTGATGACAGCAGATAGCAGCGCCTTGCGGGATGATCGCCCAATACTACAGGGGCGCTGCGTGATTGCGGGTGAAATGAGGGCCGAAATGTGCGGTGCGCGACAGCGTTTTTATGGCTTCGTGACGGGCGCTTTCATCTGACCAGCGGACGCTCAAGGTTCGCTGCAGGCGAAGTTGTTTGCTTCGTTGAGATTGCCCTTGCCGAGGTAGCGCGGGTACATCGGATAGCGGCACAGTGGACGCGAGCGGCCGTTGGTTGGCGGGGAGATGTCGGTGGCGAGCAGCGTTTCAGGAGAGACACCGCGCGTGACCCAGCTGTCGAGTGCGCCGAGCAGATCGACGGATGGAATGAACACGCCGCCGCCATGCTGGAAGCCCGGCACCATGTAGAGACGCATGAAGGCGTTCACGCGCTCGTCGCCGTATAGGTCGACGAGGCGGTCGTAGTAGGCGATCGTCTGGTTGGGGCTGATGACTTCGTCGGCGAGACCTTGCATCGTGATCAGCTTGCCGCCTCTTGCGATGAAGCGGCCAAGGTCGGGATTCATTGCGCCGATGACCTGCGATAGCGTGAGCAGTTGCTTCTGGTATTTGCCGGGGTGCTGTACGTCGAACTTGATTGAGTCGAAGGTGGCGTCTTGTGTGACGAAGTAGCGGATGTAGCCGTCAGCTTGTGCGAACAGATAACCGTTGCCTGTGAAGGTCGGCGATGTTTGACGCGCCGGGTCGCGGCCGAGTCCGAGCATGCCGTTCAGGCGTGTGGCCTGGAAGACGTTGTAGCCGTGGTAGCCGCTGACGTCGTAGGCGAGCTTGTACGGCAGTTTGAGGCCGTCGCGCAGGATGTTAAGTGTCGATAGTTGTGCGTCCGTTAGACAGCCGCCTTCGTGGGCGTAAGACGTGCCGCGATGGCAGCGCAGCGCATCGATGATCTCGGGTTCGCGCTGGCGGCATTCGGAGACGTCGCTCACGATGCCGTCCGTCGCGCCGTCGAGCTTGTCGCAGACTTCGAGGGACTTTTGGTAGACGCGTTCGAGTAGCGCGGGTGGGACGAAGCCGCCGGGGGTTGCGTATTCGGCCTGGCCGAGGCGTATGCCGATCAGGCGCACGCCTGAGAAATTGAGCGCGGGGGAATCGGCGATTACGCCGTCGTAGTCGTCGGGGAAACGCTGCATTACCGTGTAGCCCTCGCGGCCACCCGTCGATCCGCCCGCGAAGTACATGCGGTCGGGTGGATGGCCGTACATGCGCACGATCAGCGCGAGGGCCGCGTCGTGGGTTTTCTTCAGATGCGCGTAGCCGAAGTTCACGACGGCTTCATCGACAAGTCCGAATACCGCGAGCGATGAGTTGCCGACGTGGCCGGAGTCGTCGCCGAAGGTTACGTAGCCTTGGGCAAGCGGTGCGCGGATCGGCGAGAACGGCATCACGCCGATGCCCGTTACGACCGTGCCGTTGTAGCCGCCGCCGCCGACCTGCAACGCGCGGCCGTTCCAGCGACGTGGAAGGTTCAGGTCGAAGCGGATGTCGGGTGTCGTGCCTTTTATTGCCCGGATGACGCCGGTGATGCGGCAGAACTCGCCTGCGCCGTTGCCGGGGGTTTGGGCTGTTATTACGGTTGCGGATTCGACGTGGGCGCCGTGGGTCGGGAGTGCGATGGTTTCGGCGTCTAGCCAGAGGTCGTTTAGGTCCGTGCAGCGGGTGGCGAACGGGGGTTGTTTTGGGGCGGTTGGTGTTTGGGTTTCGGGTGTTGCCGCCGTTGCTGCGCTCGCAGCGCAGCATAGGAGCGCCGTGCGTGCTAGCCAGAGCGCCGCACGCGGCCATGCGATACCGCGCTTCATCGGCAGTCGGCTCCGCTGACGGCGGCGCGTGGCTGCGTCGGGCCCTTCCATTCCCTCCAGAAACGCGCGAGGAGCAGCACGGCGGTGATCGCCAGGAGGTCGCCGGCGAGCGCTGCGAGACCGTGGGTCAGGCCGTGGATGCTGTGCGGCGTCGCTGTGTCGACGATCAGAGAGATCAGCGTGCCGCCGACGAAGCACACTAACCCCGTCTGCCCGACCTTGATGACGGCTGGCGCTTTTTGCGCGAGTTTCGCGATGGTGCCGGCGCGGACAAGGACGACGGCAAGCCAGGCGATGGCAAGGAAGTTGATCACGCGTTCAATCGACAAGTTCTGTTTCAGGTGGCCAGGGAGCGGATGGGTCAGGATGAAAAGCTTCACCACTGCGAAGGCTAGCACGGCTGTGATTGCTGTTTTTGTTAGCCAGCGGCCGGGTTTTGATTCCAGGAATTGATCTGAAACCGGGCGCTCACGGCACAGGATACCGATCACGAACATCAGTTGCCAGGCGAAAGGGTTGAAAGCCCAGTCGCTGACGTCGTCTATGGCGAAGAGTTTGGCTAGGGGTACTGCTAACGCCCAAGTCGTGATGCTCGCTGCTAATGCGGTAAGCGGGGCTTTGCGGGCTAGTGGGACGACGAAGGGGACGGTGATTGCGAAGATCACATACATCGGTAAGACGCTTGATAGGTAGGGCTGGCGTCTGAGGATTGCTATGTCGAACGCTTCTCTGATTGGGGCTGCCGCGAATAGTGGCCAGCCTGTCAGGTCGACCATTGGACGGTTCAGTTGCAGTAGCTGCAGGATCGCGCCTGAGAGTAAGGTGAGGACCGCTGTTAGCAGGTAGGCGCGGTAAATCTCCCAGCAACGTCTGTAGAAGCGGTTGTGGGCTGCCTTTTCGCCTTTCTTGCTTAGGACCGCGCCGTAGGCTGCGGCTGAAGCGTAGCCGCCGAGGCATACGAAGACTTCTGCTGAGTCACATAGGGCGTATGCGTGCAACATCAAGTGCTGCAACACCCCACCCGGTATGTGGTCGAGCACGATCACGATCAGCACGATCCCGCGGAAAAAATCCACTTCGATAGAACGCGGGCGGTGCGGATCCATTCGAAAGGCTCTTTTGGCAAAGTGCTGAGCGGGTAGCGCGGTTTTGGCGGCGCTGCGGGTCGCAAGGTGTCGGGTCGGGGTATACGTGACGTAGGAACCGTTGCAAACGAGAACGTTCCATGCTTACGCAGGTTGTAAGGGAATGTTGTGGAAATGAAGTGGGTTAGGGGTGGGGATGCAAGCTTCGAAGATTGCATGGAAGACCTCGGGGCCCTTCCAGGTGCGCGGATGACTATTAAACCACCAAACTAACCAATTGATAATTAAGCAATTTATTGATCCACATTGCAAACGTACCCCCAGAGTTACCCCCAACTGTTCGCTCTTACCGACCGGTCTGGCGGCCTCGCACGCGTCATACTGCATTGCTGCAACGCAGCAGATATGCTATGTCCCTACTCGGGCGCAATGTCGTCGTTAGCCGGGCGACGGGGATGGATAGTATGGCGGGCAGCGCCGTAGCGCTGGCACAGGCCTGCGAGTTCAGAGACGTCTTTATCAGTAAGCTCACACTGCTGACGTAACCGAGTAGCTGCAATCTGGAGCCAATTGGGGTGCTCTAAATACCATGGGGTCAGTGACGCCGATGTACTGCTCACGTTACCCCAGCTCATTTCCATTCGGCTTGTGTTTGATGAACGTCACCTCGAATGCCTTGCATGAGCGGTATTGCTGCAGCCGATTGGCGAAGGTGAAGGCATCGTTCATCTCATAATGCTGGAAGATGTCGAGGCCGCGATCCAAGGAGATTTTCCAGCCTTGGTCCGTTACGATGTGGCGGGCGTGGATAGTGCCAGTGCCGTCGAATTCCCAGGTGAAGTTCATGCCCACCGCGCTGGCGGACTCCTTCATCTTCTTGAAGTTTTCCTTCTGCTGTTCACCTTTGAAGTCGTCTTCTGTCGTGACCAGATGCACGGATACTTCCACGTCCGGAGCCTTGTACTTGACTACGGTCTCCAAAAATTCCATGAAGTTGCGCATCTGATAAAAGAGTCTAATGTACGGGTCAGTGATCGTGAGTGCGGTCGCCCCTCTGAGATAAGGACCGAGCAATGTGTCGAAGGACAGGCCCTTCTGGTTCTCCTGGAATGTGAGGTGCTTTTCCTTCAGGACGGGCTCGGCTGGTGTCAGTGGTTCGGATGACATTTTGGGTGAGCCCGGTAGCGCAGCTTCTAGGCTTTTCCTGTCCTCATCCCCGGCGATGGTCTTGTGGTAGTAGCTGGGGTATTCCTCCTCTTCGAGCGTGGTGACAGGCTCGGCCTGGCCATCAGTGCCCAGATAAGTAAAGCGGACGTTACCGTAGGTGGAGTCGATACGCATCAGTTGGTCTTTGACGCGTTTGCGGCCCTCAATCGCAAGCCGTAGCAGCTCCTCGATCTCTGCCTCGGTCGCCCCCCCGTGCGGGAAAAGGATCTTCATCAAGCCGGAGAATGTTTTGTTGATGCCATCACGATCTCGCGTCGAGATATCGGAAGAGAGGGAGAAGTGCTCCTTGTAGCGGTCTGAGTAATCGTGATTGCGCAACGAACGAAGGATCTCGGCCAAGTAGTCCACCACGAATCCGTAGCCGTCGGAGAACATCTCGCCCCGAATGATGTCGACCTCCCAGCCTGGGATATAGAAATGGATGCGGTCCAAAAACGCGGAGTCGTAGAATTTTTCCGGCAGCTCGCAAAACAGGTCCGAGTGCTTGAGCATGTAAGGCACAGTGTGCTGGGTATTGCCCACGAACACCATGGACGCTTCCGCGCCCAGCGTCTCGACGCCTCGTGAAAAGGACTTGTTGGCCATATAGTTCTTCATGATGTCGACCAAGGCCTTATCCACGCGCTTTTGCTTTCCAGCAAACTCGTCGAAGGCGACGCAATCCCAGTAACCGACCAAGCCAATCTTTCCGGATGTATTGTTCACGAACAACTTGGGAACCGTAACCTCGCCGCCGGAGATCAAAATGCCATGAGGCGAGAATTCCGAGTAGATGTGAGATTTTCCAGTCCCCTTGGGGCCAAGTTCGATCAGGTTGTAGTTGCGCTCGCAAAACGGGATCAGGCGGACCAGTTGGGTCAACTTGCTGCGTTTGCCGAACATCTCTGGATTGAAGCCGATGCTTTGCACAAGCAGGTCGATCCACTCCTCAGTGGTGAATTGCTTGCGGGCCTCAACATATCCGTCGAAATCGAAATGAGAGAGCTGGATCGGCTTGAGGGTCGACAAGATCCAAGGTCTGGCGCTTTTGTCTTCGGTAAACTCATACTCCAGATCAGCAATGCACCACACGCCGCCGACCAAGAGCTTGGGGTGCTTTTTCACTGTTCCCGAATCAACAAGAACCTCTTTGATACCCAGATTAGAGAACCGCGCCTCATAGACATCCTTATCGTCGTTCAAATCGACACTGATTTTGTCGATGACTTTGTAGCGCCCCTTTTCTTTGATGTTCGAGCGGACTAACCCGGCTTCATTCCGGTGCACGTAATGCTTCGCGAGGATCTCTTGGACCGTTTTGATACCTGTCTGGATGGTCGGCTCATCGCTGGTGGCGCAGTATTGTCCCAGCAGGTATTCCAGCACGTAGGAGGGAACGATCGCGTTGCCCTTGACTGTCTTGACGAGATCCTTACGGACAACGAGTCCCGGGAAGTGTGCGTTGATTTTCTGGTCGAGCTCGTTCATCGGTCTCCCCTACTCTAAAAGTCGAAATCGCTGGTAAATGAGCGCCGCATCAAATACCGGAGCGACTTGTATTCCTTGTAATGCGAAGTCCCGGCGTGTTTTTCCTCCAGCCGTAGAATGACCTCTTGGCCGTTGGCCTCATCAGCCTTACGGGTCAGCACAAAGCGCACCTGCAACTCCCGCTCCCGGGGGTTGTCCGAGCTCAGGTCGAAGGTCAGATCATGGCTGTCAGAGATCAGGTCGCCCGTCTCGGTGTAGATGCCAGCTCGCAGCACACGCGGCTGGATCTTGTCCGTCACCGGCCCGGCCTGGTACATGGTAACCGCCAGTTGACCGGAGGTAATCACCGAGCTGGCTCCGCGCAGGATGTCCACCTCTACGGCGGTGACATCGCTTTGGCGCTTCTTGTTGATTTTAAGCACCGGGATCACCACCTCCTGCAAGGACGCGCCGCCATGCACAAAGCGGCTGCCGGAACCCTTTAGGCGCAGGCGGTTGATCGACTTGGGAATCTGCACCTCCACCGCACCGGCAAGACCAAGCTGCTCGGGGGTGAACTTGCGCAGGCTGGATGTCTCGGCAAGCCCCTTGCCGAGCACGAAACGCCTGTCTCGGTACAGAATCACCTCGCCCTTGGCCTCGACACTGGCGAAGTCGCTCTCGTCTAGGTGTCGATGTTGGTAGATGAAACCGTGATCGGCGGTGACTAGAATATTGTTGGCATTCGCCGCGGTCAGTTTCTTCACCAGTCTGACAATATCGCCCAGCGTTTGCTCGGCGGCTTCAAAGGCTTGCCCCTCCGAATGCATCTTGTCGCCAGTATGGTCAATGCGATTGTGGTAGATGTAGAGCACGTCGTTGCGTTTCAGTAGCTCGCGGCTACCATCCCGATCCAGCTGCATGAAATCTTCGGCGGTAATGGCTTCACCACGGCCATTCAGGGCAGCTTGCAGGACCTTGGTGCGATTAACCGTACCCTGGGAACTTTGCCCATCCACCAGCACGGTGCCGGTTTCGTTGTCGGCAACCACCAGCTCTTTGTTGGGCAACAGTGCCGCCATGCCGAGCTGGGTGTAGCTGGGCAGCATCGAAAGCGCCGGTTCCAGTTCGGCGCTGTAACGGTCCTCCTGGCGAATCAGGCTCAGCAGCTCATCGCCGATCTCGTAACGCATGGCATCGGAGATGATCACACAGACCTTGTTTTCCTTGCGCAGAAACGGCTGGACCCAGTTCTCGAAAAACTCCCTCTGCCCGCACACGGGGAAAGCTTCCCACTTCGATGCCGCATCCACAAAGGTCTGAAAGCGATCGCCAAGCTTTAGCAGGAAGTTGGTGGAATAGAGGTTTTCAACCTGGTCGGTCAGGGTGCCCATCAGCGACGCCTGTCCCGACATGCGCACGTGGTAGGTGAACTTACGGTAAAGCTGATCGAGCTGATACCAGAACCGGCTGTAGCGCTGCACTCCTTCAGCCAGGCTCTCCATGGCGAGATTGGCCTCGCCTAGGGCTTGGGTAAACTGGGCGGCATAATCGACCGCCTCATACAAGTGGCGATATTCGCGATACCAGTGGCCTTGTCGCCGCTGTCGAACCCAGATTGCTACGTCACCGCTGGAGGCGGTGCGGGATGCCACCGCCCGCACTAGGTCGCTGATGATCTTCTGGTCAATCAGGCGGAAATAATCCAGTTCGATCAACTCGCGGAAATCACGCTTGCCCAGATCATGCTCAATCCCAAGGACCTCGGCGCATTCTCCCGAGAGTGTCTCGAAGCCGCCTTCGAACTGGCGGCTGTCCTTCCAGCGCTTGAGAAACACCAGGGCATCGCCGGTCAGTTTCACCTGGCCGTCGGTGCCCATGGCGTAGCAGGACTTAAACAGCTCGATGGCGAAGTCGCGAATGCCCGGCTCGTCGGACTTGTATCCGTAGCAGCGGGACATCTGTTCCCAGAGGAAACCGTCCAGGCTGCACCGGTCGACCAGCTTGATCTTCTCGTCCCGGCCATCGGCCAGCTCCTGCAGCAGACTTTCCACCACCGCGTCCATGCGCGGCTCGCTGCCGCTGCATACGGCAAGCATTTTCAGGCGAATCTGCCCGGCGGTGTCATCGGCTTTCAGCAGCTTCTTGAGGGCGTCCTTGCGCTTGTTCGCCTGGAAAAACTCCACATGGGCCTGGACCAAATCGGCGAACTCCAAGCCGAACTCCAGTTCGGATAGCCAGATGGCCACCTGGTCGGTGCGGAATTCCCCGTGAGCTAGTTGCACATCCAGCAACCAGTTTTCCAGATCGGCGGGCTGAGGCCCTTCACGGTAGAGCAGGAATTTCTGTTCCGGTTGCTCGCGAAGCAGCCTGTACTTGATGCCGTACTCGTTGTTGATCAGCTCCAGCTTCTCGACGCCGAGAAGCTGAAGCGCCTCGAAGTCGTTGCGCAACTCCTGTTTGGCGTCGTACCAGAACACGATCCTGTGCCGGTCGAAGAGTTTGGTCAGGGCCTCGGCTATGCGGTTTTCCATCAATGGCGCTCCTTAATCCTCTGCAGCATCCAGGCCGACGATCTTTTTCAAGGCCGCGCCGAGTTTGGGATAGTTGACCTTCACGCCGTCGTCGAGGTCGATCTCCACCTGCTCGGTGGCCAGCGGGTAAAGCACCTCGCGCTCGTACCCCTCCATCTCCGCGATCACCTTGGTGATCTTTTCGATCTCCTTCAGGGCCTTGGTCTTTTCGGTCTGGGAGGCACTGGCGCTGATACTCACCGCCTCCAGATGGTTCTTGTGCGAAGTGAGCTTTGCGCGGAACTCGCGCAGATAGTCGTTGAGCACCACGCTGACCGTATCCGGACGATAGCGATGCATATAGATCAGTGCGTTGAAGCTGCCCTTGGGGCTGCTGAACAGCCAGTAGATGGGGCGCTTCTTGTAGCGCTTCACATGGTCGGCATAGAACTCGCTCAGGAAGTAGTCGCGGATGCTGTAGTTACGCTTGCCCTTGAGGTTCAGCGCCTGCTCGACGAACAGGAGGTTTTCCTCGTAGTGCCCCTCGCCAAATGCCACGCGCAGGAAGTGGCGAAAACACTGGGTGATGTCATCGGTGAACCAGTCGCCGTCGAGCAGCGGGATCACGTTGTCTTCATCGGGTGACACGCGGGGCTCCGGCACCAACGCAAGGTAATCCGCCACCGTCTCGCCCTGGTTGGCCAGAATCAGCCCCGGCTTATCCAGGCTGTAGCGGCCGAACATGCAGCCCACGGCGTAGCTAACCAGCTCGCGCATGGTATCGGCCAGCAGCAGCGCCTCCAGCTCGCCTTCGCTCTTGTCATTGCCGTAGCGGTAGTGCGGGTTGCAGGTCAGGGTGATTTCGTTGAGCGGCACCTTGGACTTAAGCTCGTTCTGAAGGCCGTAGGCATCGATGAAGATGCGATTGTTCTCCTCCTCCAGGCGCTGCATTTCCAGCGTCATCTCGCGCCAGTGGGCACGCAGATTCTGATAGCTGGCCTTGAGCGTGGGCTGGCGGTAATCGGGACGCAACAGCGGGAGGCCGATGAAATCCCACGAAGCCTCATAGGAGTTCCAGTCGGCTTTATGTACCTCAATCAACCTATCAACTCTTGCTCTTATGGTTGCTTCAAGGTCTTCTTCCAACCTTGGAGTTGGGACCTTGGCAACATCACCAACCGGAGAGGTAACAGTTGGGTTGATCGCTTTCAAAAAGTAGTTAAGGCACTTGCTATTAAGATACCCGAGCTCTGTCAGAGTTCGTTCGGAGTAGTAGCACGGCGAAAGATCTCCAGGGATAACTCCTTCTGGGTGTAGCTTAAAAGCGATTTCGCCAGATGTCAGGCGAGGCCAACTGACAGCGCTTTGAAAGTATAAATCTTCGCTCGGGATAATTGACCCGTCAAATGCCTTTATCTCACTTCCATTGCCCGCCCAGTTAACTACCAGATCCAGATTGCCATACCACTTCTTGAAGTCTCCGCCATTATTAAACATAAACCATTTGGCATTGCTTTCAATAGCCTCGTCTCTTGGCAAATAGCGCATTTCAGAGGAGTCTCTGCTGCATTCATGCCAGTAGCGGATAAATCGATCTTTGGCGCCTGTTTGCAAGCCGCGACGTGTTTTTCCAACCTCCTCCAGTCGACCTGAAGAGAAGGCGTTTATTCCTGGTTGGGGCAACCAATAGGCGATCGGACTTCCCGGAATTTTTGCAAAATCTGCCGGTGAAGCCCGGAAGAAATATTCCTCTGTGCCTTGCTCGGCCTTGCTGGCTTGGCTATTACTCATCGTTGTTCTCCAAATCTTCTTCCTCGACTGGCGCATTGATCTGCTGCCAGTCATCTGCGATCGCCTGCCAATCCACCGCGCGCACGACTGCCTCGCCTTGCTGTCCTGCCCTGACCACACTCCCCAGAAATCCGGGTCGTCCGACTTCGGACGATGCCGCTCAGGCAGCGCATTCATATGCGCGAGCACCGGCAGTTCTGACGCCCAAACGAGCAAAATAGCATGGCGAGTGGGCAGCGAGGGTAAGTCGCGCAGCAGGCCGCGCAGGTTGTCGGGCACCAACTTGTGCACCAGTTCCTGATCGCGGTCGTCGCTGATGCGGTGCGCAGGTAGCTATTGCACTGGGACAGCACGGTGGTCGTCCCGAGTTTTGAGCGTATTGATGGTCATGGCGTCCTCTCCCCTGGCGCTAGGCGATTTCCGCTGGCGCGATGCGCATCGCTGGCCATTTCGGGAAACTTTGATTCCACAGGTCGATGTTGAAAACCTGGCAGTTTTCTGCCAATTGACGTTTCCAACGCGGCATGACCTTCCCCTTCGGGGGCAGCTTTCTGGCGATCTCGTCCGAGAAATTGGGCAGCAGCTCGCTGTCTTCCAAGGTGACCAGGCTGATGTAGTGCACTGGCTTGTGCAGGAGATCCTCCGCCCAGCGGTACAGGAAGGTGTCGATGAACTTGGCAGCAAAGGTGTCACCCAGCGTGCCATTCCGCAGTTCTCCGTAGAATTTTTCCAGCCCTTCGGCTTGCGCCCTGGGGTTGCCTGGGTCCTTGACTTCGACGAAGAGAATCGCCTTTTCCAGTTCGACCACGAAATCGACGCGGTGCATTTCTGCGACGCCGTGGTAGTTCGGCTTGTTTGACTTCATCTGATCGAAGACGATGGCGTCGATCGCATCGGTGAAGTCGATCTCCAGATCACGCTCGCGCAGCTTCATTTGCCCAAGCCTCCCATCTTGCGGGCGACTTGCTCCCTGGTCAGTTCGTTATAGGTGTCGGCGATGGCATTCGGCTCAATGGCCCGGTAGTCGTCCATGCTGTCTCGGCGTACCTGCCCGGTTTCCTCTTCACGCGACAGCACGTGGAAACGCACCTGATCACCTTTGCCCTTGTCCATCAGCAGATCGAACCACTTGAGCAGCACGTAGTCGTGGGTGGCGAGGATAACCTGCTGGCCGTTGCGGGCGAGTTCCAGCAAGGCCAACACGAGATCCCTCATCAGCTTGGGGTTGAGGTTGGATTCGGGCTCGTCCCACAACAGCGGGCCAGCCGTACCGGGGTTGAGGCTGCCGTTGCTCAGCAGGCGTTGCAGTACACCGATCTTGCGGAAGCCCTCGGCGGTCATCGTGCTGGAAACCAGCCGTGCCTTGGTCGGCACAAACTGCAGCGTGGAGTCCTGAAAGCTTTGCGCGGCTTTATCTGCCGAGCTGCTTTTACCTAGTTTTTCGACGTACTTGCCGGCCTGGAAGCAGAATCGCCCCTCGTGCAGTTCGTAGCGCCCGCCGATCAGGTTTGCGAGCCGGGGCACGATGCTGCCAAAGCGCGGATCAAGCTGGACCTTAGCATCCAAATCATCGGCCCCTTCCTTGATGAGCTGGCGAGCCAGGTCCAGATAGCCATCGTCGAAGATGCGCTCGATGGTGGGCTGATCCGGCTGCTCGGCGGTGAGACCGCGCACCAACGACAACACTTCCTTGGTCGGAATGAAGATGGCTGCAGCAACGTCACCTCCATTGCCAGCACTGACCTTAGCTTCGGTGGCAGTGCCGCTGAATCGGGCCGTGATCTGTTGCCCCAGCGCAAAGGTGGCGCTGAATACTGCATCCCCGCGTGTGCCGGCACGGCGCAGCTCGCCGACTTGCCCGCCGAGCGGGTGGTAGAGCCGGCAGAGCTTGTGGGCGAGTTGTTCTCCGGCACGATCCGCACGAGCCTCCCGCCCGCACAAGGCGAGAATGGCCTTGAGCAGCTGGGTTTTGCCCGTGCCGTTTTCACCGATGATGATGTTGACGCCCGGCGAGAAGTCGATGGCCAAGTCGGTGAACGCGATGAAGTTCTTGAGATGGAAGCTGCTGATCATGCCGCTCTGCCTTGTGCGGTGGCCTTGGCAAGCATTTCCATCTTTTCCGCCTCCGAGTTGCCATCCACCAGTCGCATGTAGGCACCCCTGTAGTCTGGCTTGTGGGCGTTTTCGAGCACGAAGGCCGTGGTCGAGACGACTTCTCCACCGATGCTGTCGAAGGCTCGCGCTCCCAGGTGTGCCATGGACAGAATGGTGTGCTGATTGAGAATGCGGCTCCGCAAGGCCTCGAATGAGGACAGGAACATCCAGCTTTGCATGGTGATCATGGCGACTACGCCACCCTGTGCCCCCAGATCCAGATTGCGCTCGATGAACATCGAAAACAGGTCGGACTTGCTATCGGGGTAGTTCTCCTTTGCCCACGCATTCAGCCGCCCGTTCATGCCCTTGCCGCCCATGTACGGCGGGTTGGCCACGACCACCGCGTAGCGCGGGCTGAGGTATTCGGCCTGCTCCAACGCGCGAATGGCGTTGCGGAAGTTGGGTGTGCTGACCAGGGCTTGTTCGTCTCCAGTAAGCGCATCTGGGCTGCCAATCGCCGCCCCCGCACGTTCATGCAAAGTGCGCAACTGGGCGAGCACCGGGGTAGGGTTTTGCAGTTTCGGGATGATCAGCGAGCCAAAATTATCGACCTCGGTGAATTGTTGTAGTGTCTCGCGCACCGCGGGCGTGAACACCTCACGGCCAAAAGCCTCTGCGTACTTGTCCAGTGTTCCGGGTGCGATCGTGATGTTCTCCAGCACACAAACGTTCGGCTTGACCCCCTTATTGAACAACCGACGCTGCTTTGCGCGAGCCTTCATGGTCAGCGCAAAGGCTGCCAGTTCCCCGGCGCGTTCGTCGATTTCGATGCCATAGAGATTGTGGGTGAGGATCTTCTCGGGGATCTCTGCGGGCTCATAGCCTTCCTCCTCGTAGATGGCGTAGAGGAGGTCGAAGGCATAGGTGAGCATGTGGCCGGAACCGCAGGCGGGGTCGCACACCTTGATGTCTTCCGGGCCTTTGATCCGGAGGAAATCCGTTTCCGGCCTTTCTGGCGGGATGTAATACTCCATCTGCTCTGCCAGCCGTGAGCCGGGCCGGTTGAGGAGCCACAGGCGGCCCAGGGAGTTATCCACCAGGTAGCGGACGATCCAGTGAGGGGTGAAGAGCTGGGTGGCGGCCGGGATATTTTCCGGGGTGATCTTCAGGTTCTTCTTCAGCCCCTCGAATACCGCGTCTTTCTTTTCGGAGATGTAGAACTGGTATAGCCAGCCGATTACCTCGACATCCTCGCAGGCATCCGGGGTCAACGCCTCGCGGGTATAGGCGAGGATGGCGTTGCCCGATAGCAGGTCGTCGGGCATCAGCAGTTCGGTGTAGTCGTCGATGCGCTGGAACAAGAAAGGCATCGCCTTGTTCCAGAAGTTGCAGGCGGCCACCACCAGCAGGCGGTAAGCCTCACCTTGCGGGTCGCGGCTGGGCGCTTTGCCATCGAGCAGGGCGAAGATCTGTTGCCGGACCTGGTCGTGCACCATCGCTTCATCGATATGGCCCATCTTGGCTTCGGCCAGAATCTCGGGCTGGAACTGCCCCTCGGCGGGCGACACCACGCCGATTCGCGTGTAACGATTCACGTCCATAAAGCGCAGGGCACAGAAACGGTTGAACCAGATGTAGGCCACCCGCTCAATGACCTGTTCCTTGCCGTGGTTCTTGATCGCCTCTTCCACTTTCTTGACGGCCTCGGCTCGTTCACGCCGGGCGGCGCTGTTTTCTGCGAGCACCAGTTTCAGCTTGGCGGAGACCTGCTCCAGCAGGCTGCGCCGGGCGAACTGGGCGAATTTTTTTAGTTTTGCGGTTTCCATTAGATCTGAATCCTTTTCCCTTTGCGGATTTCATTCAGCAGCGCCTCGCGCATGGATTCCAGGTAGCGTTCCACGTCGGTCTCGTCGGCCAGCCAGGCTTTATCGAAAGAGACCTTCACTGCGCGGCTGGGCACATACTCGATGCGCGGTTCCGGCTTAGCAGATGGCGAGGGCTTCGTACCCTCATCAGGCGTAACGGCTTCTCCAGGTTCCGGCACAGGCTCGGGTGCAGGTGCAGGTTGCGCCCAGGATGTCATCTGCGAAAGCTGCCGCTGGTAGTCGCTTTCCTCAAACCGGCGCAGGGTGTCACGAATGACGGCAATCAGCTTCTGACGCTCGATGTCGGCTTTTACTTTGTCGAACGGACCGGTGATCTGCTCCTGCTGATCGCCGTTCAGTACGCCGAATTCAGCCATGCCACAGAGACGGGCTTTAAGAGCAACGACCGTCTCCTGTGCCTTGGCGATCTCGGCCTCGATCTGCGCGGTGACCTTCTCCTGCAGGGTTTCGACTTGCGTCTTAACCTGCTGCATGCGGTTGCCCTTGAAACATTCCGGATCGGTCAAGCTGGCGACCACCTGTGCGGTTTCGCTGCCTTCGATGTAGGCGAAGTTGGGCTCTTGGGTTTGAACGAACTTACGGGCGTTATCGAAGATGCCTTTCTGTGGGCCGCTCATGAATTTCCGCACAGGATCGATGACGCTTTCCTTCATATCGAGCAGCGCGTCCTCCAGGCGGGTAAGTTCGGTCAGATACCAGGTATAGGGCTTGCCGGTCAGATCTTTGAGCCTCTCAAGCACCGGAGTCAGCGCACTCAGGAACGGATATTGGGATGCCTGTGCCGCCAGCGGGGTGAGCTGATGCATGAGCTCCTGGAGCGCGTTGCCGGTTTCTTTGCCGAGTGCCTTTGCTTCACTGGATCGGGGCGGTGCGTCGAAGAAGTCCTCAAAGAACTCCTTGAGGGCGCGGACCTGCGATGCGGTAAATTCGACCTGGGGCTCCAGCACCACATTGCCGTGTCCATGGGTGTTGCGCAGCGCCCGTTCCAGCTCGTCCTCTTCAAGCAGGTTGCCGTCGGTGCGAACCTCGACTTTGCCGCGAGTGCACAGGTTGGCCAAGACGCAAAGCACGGCGGCGTAGTACCAGCCGTAGGGTTTGCGTTCGAACCTCTCCAACAGGCTTTTCAGCGTGGTACGCACGCCACCCCGGTTGTTGCTCTGGATAAGCGCCAACAGCTCCTGCTCGGATTCCGCAAGTACGGTTGTATCCGTGCCAAAGAGAGTTCCATTCTTATCTTTAAGTATTGTCTTGATCATTTCCTCTGTGTAGGCGACTCCTCGCAGCATGCGAAGATTCGGATAGGCACGGGAAACGAGCTCGTGGAATCCGCGCAGCACCCGGGTTTGTGCATCTTCGGAACCGATTTCGATGTCGGAACCTGCAACAAACAACTTGGCCTTGCCCATCAGGCTTTGAACGCGCAGTTGCAGCTCGGCATATCGCTCCCGGTTCTGGAAACCCTTGTCGGTCAGGATGCGTTTCACCGCCTCCTGTTGCGTAATCGAGATGTTCTGACGGATGTATTTCTCCGTCCGCTTGTACATGAGAATGTCGCGAACGAGGCGTTCATCCGCAGGCATCAGGACCAGCAGTTCGTCCCTGCCCATGCTCTGCATCCGAAGGATGGACTCGCTTTCGGCATTTTCATGAAACGGGCTAATAACATGGATCGCCAGCTCGTACTCCCGCCCGTGCAGCCGATCATCGAGCTTTCTGGAGAAGGGATAGTCCTGGCCGCTTTCGTCGTAACGAATCTTCCGATGCTTGATGACGTGGTCGAAAACGATCTTCTCAAGCTCGACCGCAACATCCGAGGACTCCACCTCGGTGTTTTTGATTTCCTGCTCGACGTCTTTTTCCTCGTCGGTCAGGTATTCGTAGAGCTCGCCATTGCGCTGCAAATAGGTCTGCTGTTCCAGGAGGCTGAGGGCTTCTTCAACACACTTTTTAAGTGCGGGCAGATCCTGATTGAAGCCGTCGAGCATCAGGACGCACAGGTTGCGAACGGTCGGCTTGAACTCCTTGACGTACTTGACCAGGAAGAGCGTTTTCAACAGCCGGATCGCGAAGCGACCATCAAGATGGCGTTCTGCCTGAATGACGGCTCGCTGAATATTGGATTTCAGCGCGGTCCGAATGCCTTCGAACATTAAATCGAAAGTCGCCAGCTGGCCGATTCCGTGATCCCCAATCTCGATCGCCACTTGTTGGAACACACCCAGCATGGAGCGTTCGCCCACCGAGCTATGCTTGCCTTCAAAGGCGTTATGCTGCGACAGATTCTGAATGGCCGACTGGAACAACGCGAACTGGTAGGGAATGAACGGATAACAGTGAATGAAGTGATCCCGATCCTGAAAATTCCGGTAGGTTTGCGAGCCGTCGGCAAAGTCGAACAGGGTCTTAAAATTGTTGGACTGCGCGTGATAAATGTCCGACAGAAGACGAACGCCTTCTTCGGTTTTCGTGAGCAGACGCTTCTGGATAACCTCCGCCACGTCGGCGCTGGTCAATTTCATGCGATTAGCGAACCGCGCCTGGATTTTTGAAAAGTCGTTGCCTTGCTGCTTGCCCATTTCGCCGACAACGGTCGCCATGTCCTCCTGTGCGGTCACAATGACCCATGCGCGGCCCCGGCATTTGGTGGCTAGGCTCTCGGCGATGGTCTGGAGGTTGGTCATCAGCTTGACGTTTTCGGCGATGTACTGACCAACCTCATCGACAAAGAAGTTCAGACGGAAATCTGAAGTCTGCCGCTCAATATACGCATGCACTTGCTCCGCAAAATCTTCGATGGAGACACGGTATTGACTGCGGTATTTGTCGAGTATCCCCAAGGCGGATGTCTCATCACTACCGGTTGCCTGGGAATAGGCTTTGGCGATGTTTTTCGCTTCGAGCAGGGCCTGCTCGCGCCCCTTTTGCCATGTTCTGCCCGCTGTGGACTCATAGACCGACTTGAACTGCTCATAGAGGTCCCGGCTGTCGAGGTCGCGCTCGAACTGAGCTATGTGCCCCTGTTTGCCGTAGTAACCGCACATCTCGTCGAAAACTTTAACGAAGACAGCGAGAAGCGCATCGATCTGGGTCTTGCTGATGACATCCGCTTTCTGGTCGATGTTGAACAGAATGCTTTTCGAAGCGATCGAGACCGCGCGCTTGAGATCGCCGCGCAGGATTTCATTGTCGCCGCACTTCGGAAGGAACAGGTCAAGAGCCGAGGCGCCGTCGATCTGCCGATTTTCGAGCAAGAGCGCCAGCATCTTCAACAGATGGGATTTACCGGACCCGAAGAAACCGGAAACCCAAACCCCATTGGCACCTTCATAGTTGTTGTAGGCATCCAGAAAGGACTCAAGCCGCTTCTCGACTTCGTTTGTCAGTACGTATTCTTCAATCTCGAGGCGAAGGCTGGCTTCATCGTCAGCTTTGATGACTCCTTCAATCGGGCGGTTAACTGGCTTGCTAAAAATGGTCTTAAGAGTCATCACGCTTCTCTTTCTTATGCTTCGCAGTGGAATATATTAAATGCCCGGTAGTACTTGTCGTCATGAAGCTTTCCGAAGAGATCGAGCGACGCCCCGGACTCCAGGGAGTGGGTGTAGGCTCCCGGGAAAAACATGATGGTCGGCTTTTCTTTCGCCGTGCTCTGCAAATTGTTTAAAACGTTGTGCGAGCGGATGTAGGGGAAAATCTCACCAACGCCTGACAGAAAAAGAACCTCGAAATCGGTGCTTGCCAACTTGGCCGCAATGGCAGGAACAAGATGCGCTTCAGGGTCGAGCACACCTTGCAGGAGCTCCTTAAGCTGCTCTTTGGAGACAGAATCCTCCATCTCGACAATCTGGTCCCAGATGTCGCGCTCCTTGAGGATTTCTATCGAAAGGTCATACAGATTGACTTCCAAAATCCGAACCCCAGCCTGCTCAAGTCGATTGACCAGCTGACGCTGGAGCCGCTCCATTTCGACGGACTCTTCCGGCTTGAAAGGACAGATGAAGAACGGGACTTCATTACCGAGACCTTGCTTGTGGAGAAAACGCTGACCCGAGATCACTGCGAAGAGATGCTGAAATCTGTCTTGCATCGGCATTCTGGCTATATCTGCTGTCACGGCTTTATCCCCGTCAAATCGGATTCAAATGCAGGGAAGTACAAAACATCCCTGCGGCTGCCTTGAAGGATCAGGTCCAACAGTCTTGGGCTGAGCATGGCAGCGTGGATCATGTTGTTGGCCGTCAAAAGATCGGCCTCGCGAAGCATCTTGAACAGAACCTGCCGCAATTTGTCTCGTGTTGTCGGGGTGACCGCATCGAGTTCCAAATGCCACTCAGATTGCCGGTTGAAGAAGGAATCGAATTCCTCATGGGTGAGATCACTCTTCAGTGTAATGTAGCGCTCTCGAAGCACTTCGACGGCAAAATCAGCAATAAATCTGTACCGACGGCAAACGGCGAGCCACAGCAGGTAGGCTTGCTCTTGGTGGCTTCCATCAATCAGGAATTCAAGTTCACCTAGGCTCAGCGTCCTAATCCGAGAAATGACCTCGCGGCAGACTCGCTTGAGCGTATTCAGTGTTCTGGTCTGCAGCAAATTTTCTGCGATGACTTTGTCTCGAACAGACCTCCAGTCACCAAGATCAAGATACAGCGCGGCCAGCTTCACCGATTCGTGGTGAAAGAGACTGCCCGTCGTAAATGACATGCTGTATCTATCATTGCTCATTCTTGATCAGGATTCCTTTTTGTAATGTTCGGCAGCACCACCCGCCTTCACCCATTCGTCTACCTCATCCTTCTTGAACTTCCAGAGGCGACCCATGCGATGTGCTGGCATTTCATGTTTATCAATCCACTTGTACACAGTGTCATTGCTGACCCCGAGGTATTTGCAAATTTCACTTATAGATAACCAGCGGTCTTCCATCTCGGCCATTTCTCAGGTTCCTCGTGGGCGATTGGGGTTGAGCCATCGCTCGCCAGTGGCGAAGTAAGTAAGGGAAAACAGGCGCAGCCCCCCCAATTGAGCCGCCTGAAAATATACGAATCGTCGGCCGATGTCAAACGATCCTCACCGATTAAAGCCGATTATCAGCTATTAGGGTCGATGTCGCCCCCTAGTCCCAAGCCAGCTTCCGGCGTCGACACGCGGGCCGTAGCGACCAACAGTCAGGTCTTGGAATCCGGTCTTTGTCCGGTGCCTAGTCAGACGATGGCGCGCATGCGTTGTGTCTGCGCGGCAGGCTAGTCGAGCGCGGCGAGTTTTCTCTGACCGACTTCGCCGATCGACTCGTGCTATGGATGCGCGAGGGCTAAATGGCCGTCGGCGGCGCTGTGTTCGACGTCGGCGTGCAAACCTTTGAAGCGGTGCACACTGAGCTGAGCGTGTCTACAGCGATAAATCGACCCTGAACCAGCGCGCCAGTTCTTCCGGCAAACAGGGAGGCGGCGTCTCGAGCGTCAGATCCTGATCGGTGACAGCCTCAAGCACACCGCCCGCCTCCTTCTCGCTAAGCTCTTCCTCGTCCAGGGCATCCACAGCGAAGTCCGGCTTGCCAAGCAGCACCTCGAAACGCTGGGCGCGTGCCAGTAGCACACTGTATTGGAACCGCTCATAGCTCTGCTGCTGGAACGGTATGCCGACCTGCACAAGCCCGGTGCCGGGTCGATCGGTCCGGCTTGTTTCCGCCAGACTGCCCACCCGATCAATACGGCCGATACGCTGCTCCAGCCGCGCGGGATTCCACGGCAGATCGTGATGGATGATCTCGGCGCATTCGCGATGCAAGTCGATGCCTTCAGAGCCAATCGACGTGCAAATCAAAATGTCCGGCGCCAACGGCGAATTGAAGGCCGCGCATAGCACGATGCGGCCGTCGTGTTTCATCGAGCCGTCGAGCGTGCGCACCGCGTAATCGTCGTCCGCGTTGGCGTCGCTGCTTATTCCGCCTTCGGCCTTGGCGCCGGCGCGGCTTCGCTGCAGGTTGACCCCGCGCCACAAGCTGCGGCGGCGCGTATTGGTATGGTCGTCGGGATTCATGGAGCCGTTCGCTTCGCACAGGTTCAACAGGAAGCGCACCATGCGCCGCCACATCGATTCACCCATGCCACGCGGCGCACGCACGCCGTCGTGGACAGCACGAATAATCTCCGCCATGCGCGGATCGTCCGGCTGATTTGCCAGCAACGGTCCCAAATACGTGCGGAACAGGTCTGGACGCAGCAATACCTTGCGCAAGCCTGTCTGAAGATCCAGCACCGTATCGAAAAAGCCCGGCGCGACCAGACGCGCGTCAGCGCCAGTGTCGGCAGCGTCCATTAGCATGCCGGCTTCCGACTCGATCAGCGCCCACAGATTCGTTGCGAAAGAACAGGTGTCGTCGTCGTCCCAGAGATTCAACGAATGTTCGAAAAAAGTCGCGGCGTGACGGTTGACCAGTTCCTCGACGGCCTCCGCCGATTCCGCGCTTGTACCCTCCCCCGCAAGAAACGACGCACGGAGCCAATGTTGGTCCTTACCATCCGACATCGCCATTTCGCGCAGCAGTTTGAACAATTGCATGGCCGGCTTCCGCGGACGCTGAGTGCGGCCGAACTCAACCAGCAGCCATAGGTCGAGCAAACGAAACACGCGCCGCTCGGTAGCGCTCACACGGCAGCGCGAGATGCAGTTGAGCGCAAATGCGACCGCCTTGGGCCGCCATTCGGTCAAAAGACTCTCCGTCTGGTCTACCTCGAGTTCCGAGGCTCGCGCAAAGATGCGCGCCAGCGGCAAGTCGACGAACGCAGCCTGCTCGAGTAGCGTCTTGCGCTTCGCACCCACGTCGAGTTCCGTTGCTTCGGTGGGGTTAATACGCGACTGCAGCATCGCACCGATTTCGTTGAGCGTTTCCACACGTTCGCAGAAAATCAACGTCTTGCTGCCATTTTTGTAGTTGTTCAGGGCCCGCTCGACGGTCGTGCGAACCTTCGGATGTTCGCTCATACCGAGCGCACGCCGGAACATCGCCATGTACTTCGCTGTTTCAGCGCTGAAGTCACGCTTTTGCTGGGCCGTCACGGCCGCGCTGCTTTCGAACGCCTTCACACTCGACGTCAGCCCGCTCATCAGACGCGCATTGGCCCCGTCGCGTTTTCCATCTTCCGCGCGTGTGTGCTGATCGAGCCGCATCGCCAGAAAATGAATGAAGGCATCGCTGTCGCGCGACATGCCTTCCACGTCGTAAAGCATTGTGCGTTGTGTCGCCGGACCGGGGCCGAAATCTTGCCCGGCATGAAACGAGCGATGTCCGCGCGGCTTCAGATGGCGAATCACAATCTGGCGCTGCAAGGCGGCAAGTTGATCCACTGCCTTGCGATAGGCCAGCGATGCATGACTGAACGCCCGCAACACCGGACGGGTGCCCGGATCGGAGATCAGATCGGCAAGCATCTGTTTGACAACGGCAGTGCTCGCCCCCTCGCACAATGCGCTCAGACGCGCCACACTTTCGTCGTCCTCGGCGAGTGCGTCCCACGCTTTCTGAAAGATCTTGTTGGCGCTCAGGCAGGTGGCGACCACGCCGTTCGCGCGATAAATTTCATCCAGTACGCGATATGTTGCGCCGTTCCTGTCGGCCGCGAAGTCGAACACGGTACGCATTTCGCGCTCTTCCAGTTGGAACGGTGTAGCCGAAAGCAGCAGCTTGTTAGGGATCGAAGGCGAGAACGTCCTGCTGAACGCCTTCGCCCCATGCTTACCGCCCTTCCAGTTGTGTACTTCGTCCACCACGGCCAGTTCGATTCCGGACTCACGCAGCTTCTGCTGAACCACTGCGTTCATCAGCTCCTTGAAGAGCTCCCTGATCGAATTGTCCTCCGCCCCGTCACGCAATGACGTCCAGCGTGCCTTCAGGTCCGGATCGTCGTCGCGCGCCTTGATGACGCAATCGTAGGTGCGATACAGATCGCTCGACGCCAGCTCCTTGAGCGAGTCCTTGGTGGCGTTAGGCAGCAGAATGTTGGCGCTGCCCAGCACACGCAGCAGCGCATCACGAGTGGGCGCGTGCAGGCCCGTCACCAGCACGCCAAGCACGAAGGTGCTAAAGCGCCGTGTATCAGCCTGATCGGTTCGCGGCCGGTCGAGCGACGACATGCCGAGAATCAGCACGTTGGGCAAATACCTTTCCTGCTTGGCCGCGAACTCCTTGAATTCGTCCTTGAACCAGTTGCAGGCATCGTCACTGTCGTCCGTGCGCAGCGCGTCGAGATGCGCGCGCATGGTTTGATCCTGCGTGGCCTTTAGTTCATCGAGGTACCTGAACCAGCCGGTCTGCGAGTACTCAGAGGCGAATTCCAGCGCCTTCCTCGAGCTTTCATCGAATCCCTCCAAGCGCTTGAATGAGCTACGCCGCGACAGGTACTTATTCCGGCACGCCCATTCGAGGACAGATCGCAAAATGCAGCACGTTGTATCCGCCGAGATGCGTCTGATGGTGGTGTTCTTATAAGCGTGTAGACACGCGATCAGTTCCCAGTAGCTATGCACGACGAGCGGACGCAACGTACGCTTGCGCGCGCGGTCCTGCCCGTTCACATAGAACGCCGAAAAGCTGCGTAATTCCTGCTCCCACTTCGCGCGCAGCACCGCGCTCGACGGCGTGATCAGCAATGCGCGCGCATCGGCGCGGCTCGCGCCCAGCAGCCGCGCGGCGATCACGCCCATCGCGACGTACGTCTTGCCCATGCCAACTTCATCGGCGAGCAACTGCGTGTCGAATTCCTGCTCGAAGCGCGTGAGGACCTCGCGCGCCGTGTTGCGCTGGCGGTCCCAATCCTTCTGGAAGTTCGGGCGTTCAGCTTCCGCGCGAATAATCGTGTCGAATCGTTGCGAACTCAAGATCAGAGGCCCTCGTGGCAGAAGCTGAGATATTCCATGACCGCCGCGTCACCGTGTTGCACGGGCAATTTGGACTTGAGGCGCATCCACAATGCGCGGCCCACGTTCGATCCGGCAGCGAGTTCGCGAGCGAAAAGCACCAGTTCGCCCAGCCTGAACAACGAATCTGCGCCGGATTGCGGCCGGCCTTTTGCGTCGCGCAAGAGAACGTCGGCGAAGGTCGCAAGCGGTTCCTCGACTTCGTCCCCCCAACGGCGGAACTGCTCGGGCAATGGCGCTTCCAGGCATTGTGCCGCGCGTTTGCGAAAGGCCTCCTGCACGCGCCCGAACAGATTCAGATGCTGCTGCATTCCGATCACGATGTTGCGTTCGCGCATGGCATGAATCGCGGCGGCGGGATCATCGTCGACGATGTTCGGATCGCCCGGCACGAATTCATCCGGATCGCGGTCAAGCGGCAACCGCTCCTTAAGGTAATGCAGCATCCAGTCTTCCGCAGTGGACAGCACATAGCGCTCACGCTGCTGGAACAGCGCGGCCGCATGCCGGAACGGCAGGTAGTAGATGCGTTCGGGCGCGCCGCGGCGCACGAACTTCAGATTGCGCGCGCCGATGATTCGGCCAATCAGCTGCGATTGATCAAGAGGATTCGAGCACCCATTGGTGAAATGAAGGGGTAAGCCGCCCCAACTCACGTCATAGTCCGCCAGTTGCGCAAGATTGATCGGCTCGGCACGTACGTCGAATACCATCAGATCCGAGTTCGGCATTTCGACCAACTCGATGCCCTGGACGAACTCGGGGTAATCGGGTTGATCCTGGTAATCATCCTCGGACTCGGGCATTTCGTCCGGCGTGTTGGACGGCAGATCACAATAACGGTCGATCTGCTCTGCGCTCAGCCCGTTGCAAATCGCGCTAAACAACTTGTCGACCGAGCCGCGGTGCACGCGCGCCACGCCCATTTCGTGATTAGCGCCACACCATGCCTTGCGGGTGAAATTGGCGCTGCCCAGATAGACGAGCGCTTCGTTGCCGCGCGCCAGCACCAGCACCTTCGCATGGAGCTTGCGCGTGATCGCGAGCGCGGCGAGATCGGCAGGTTGATTAGCCTGCGCGATCCGCTCACGCTCACCTTCGGTGAGGGTTTCGGGAATCAGGAACAGCCGCGTGCCCGGTAACGCGCGAAAATGATCGCGGCAAAGATACTGGGCAACCGGCGCATCCGTTACGACGTCGAGCGTGCTGAGAGAAGGGAAAGTCCTCTTCAGATCCTGTGCGAACACCGCGGCCTGCGCGTTGCCATCGAAGAACGGCGACACGGCTATTGCGCGCTCAGGCAGCGCGTCGCCGAATGCATTCCGCCACGCGCGAGCAAGCGCCGCCAGGCCGGTGACACCGTCGTCGTAGCCTTGGTGGATCAGGACGGCACTCTCCTCGCCTTCCGATGCTACCCAGCGCTCTAGCCGCAGCCGAACCGACTCTACCGCCGTAGCTAGTGGCCTCGAATCAAACGACGAGTAGCCGCGCGCCAGCACCTCGACGAATTCGCGCAGTACGGCGAGGTCGGCCCTTTCGCCCCTACCGGCATCGCTCCACGTGAAGGTTTCGAAGACCTCGCGATTGGCAAAAAGCCCCGTTCGCGTCAGGTTCATCGAGCCCAGCGCGAGATGCACCTGACGCTGCGTGACCACCAGATAGGCTTTCGCGTGATGACAGCTCCACGGCTGTGTGCGCACCGGCAGCAATTCCATGAAATGCGGCAACTGATTGTGCTCGCGCGTCTTACGCGCGTCGTAGATCATCACCGGCACGATGCGGAGCAAATCTGCGATGTCCGACGTACGCGCTTCCGGCGCCGCGCTCAGCGAACGCCGCAAGGCGAGGTTCAGCACCTGCTGGTCGTCGAACTCATAGCTGAGCACCACCACATGTTGCAGGGCATTATCGCGTTCGTTGCACGACTCGAAGATGCTTGTGAAATATTCGCGTAGCGATTCAACCTGCTCCGTCATTGCACGGTCTCCGTTTGGGGAAACGCCCAGTCGTACCAACTGCGGCACTTCTCAAAGTGCCATTGACGGCGATAAAGATATTGAAGTCCGTCCAGTTGCGCCGCTGTGCCGTCCGATGCCTTATCGAAGATCGTCAAGGCTTCTTCAAGCGTGCTGCGATTCACGCGACCGGTCACCAGCAGTTCGTCGTGGTTCACGACCGGCGAGGTGCCCTTCGCGGTCTGGTGCTCGATGTGGTGATCGACAACGCAGCGCGTCAACGCCGCGAAATCGCCCGTCGATTGCGCCACGCTAGCGAACAGGTGACGCGAGTCGTGAAAGGCGGGCGCGGCGACGTATTGCGCGGCCAACGTCGTCACGGCAGCTGCAAAAGGTTCCGCGCCCTGCGGCAGTACGTCCCTGAACCTGCCACCATATTCGAGCGACGCGATGCGAAGATCAAGCACGAACTGTGTAGCGGCTGCGAGCCGCTCGAAGCGTGAGATAGCGGTTAGTTCGACGGCGAGGCCGTCGTACTGCTGGCGTGCATCGGTCCAGAAAGTCTGATAAGCCGATGCGTTCGCAAAACCCGACTGCAACGTTTGCCATTTGGGCGGCGTGCGCCACAACGGTTCGACGCGCGGATTTTTCTTGCACCAGATGTCGATGAGCTCACGCCATATCTCGCTTTCCCCCCGCGAGACCGACGCGTCAAGGCCGTAGTGCTCGCCGGCCCGTTCAAAATCACCTTGCGAGACAATTTGGTTGTCCTGCCACGTCGCCAATGCATCCCGAAACCGCAGCGCCTCATTGCGCGAGGAGAACGCATCCGCGAGATCGCGGCCCAGCCGACTCGGCGTGCGTCCATCCCGTTCGACAAGTCCCCAACGTAGCGCTGCACTGCTGTAATGACCGAGCGTACCGTAAGAAAGACGTTGGTAAATCGGATGACGCTTCGGGATACCACCCAGGTGAACTTGCTCGTGTAGCAACCGTTGATATTTCGTTACATTGATAATCGACGAATTGACCGACGCGTTGGCGATACCCCAATAGATTTCGAGTGCGCGGAATCGCTGTGACAATTGCTGCTCTTTGAACGTCTCGCCGGCGAGCTTGTCGAGAATACCGCACAGCGAACTCAGGTAGACGGGTCGAATCGTCAGAACCGTGAACTGCGGGAACAACATGTCCTGCAAAGCGCCTGCTGGCCGGCGGAATCCTAATGGATCAATTGCTTTGTCAGCGCTTTCAAGTACCACGTACTCGGTGAATCGCATTCCTTCCGCACTCCCAGACTTTGTTCTTTTCGTATTTTCCCAAGCATGACGTCTGCGTCGCTACAGGCTGATCTATCGGCGTGTGATCCAACGTACATGACGGATCGTTGCTAGGCTGAGCGATTGTGGAAAGTGATGTGAACATCCGTTTCTTTCTTGAGTTCGCTTCCAGATCGATTCCGGCCTGCCGTCATCGGTCAACGCTGCCGGCGTGGCAGCGAGGTTGACGCACTTAACGCGTAGCGGCTGCAATTGTTATCGGCCTGACCGGCGAAATCTTTAGCTCGCGCGACGCGAGTGTCGTAAGACATTGTCAGGCACCGTTGCGACAAATCGTGTCCCGTGTTTGTCCGATCTCGAAGGGGCGAGGCGCTAGGTGCGATCGTCGATACGCAGGGGACACAAAAAAAGTCGCAAGCGGTCACTACGATAGGGTCACCTATGTTGAGACTGATCGCGTTGGGGTTGAACGCCTTCGGCATACGGGTCAGATTGGCATCGTATGTCACCGACACAGAGAGATGCCAGCGTCAGATTAAGGTCCTACAGGTTTACAGGTATATCTATAGTAGAAGTTAACAATGTCATGGCATTTCTGTGGATAACGCCAATTTAGCCAAGTGAATCAGTGTCTTGCCACTCGTATAACCGCATGCGTTTTATGTGCATGTCCGACGTCGTCGAAGGATAACTTTTGGGTGATTTCCTGAGTCATCGAGTTGGTCAGTTTTTGTCCACCTCGAATCCACAAGGTTTTCGCTTTCCCGATACCACTCCGTGCCTCCCAAGTTTCCTTTGCAGATGCAGCTCAGCCGAACGATGTCCCCTCTTCCGCCATCGGTATTGGCATCCGCTTACGCCAGTTACCGTGACATCGCGCGAATCTGCCCGAAAAGCGCGCTCCTCGTCACACCGAGTTGCGAGCGTTCGGCTCAAGGCATCAGTATTCATGCTTTCCTTTGCGAAGTCCCTCGAGTCCCCCACTCGCCAACATCAAATGTACACAGCGCCACGAGCGTAATCAGAAAGGAGTCGGCGATGAACCACATCCCGAGGGCACCGACGATCAGCGGATTCACTTTCTGCTCCGGGTTGTGCCAGCGCACATACAGGTTGTAGAGCAGACCGACGACAACCCACAGTCCGAAATAGAGCTGCATGTCCTGCAGGAGATGTTCGGCCAGCCAACCCGACGCGAGGCCGTAAAGGCACATCGCGGGCCACAGCACTTGCAGCGCGCCCGGAATCAGAAGATTCACCACCGTCAACGGATGCAGCGCTTCCAGATTGGCGCCGAACTTGCGCAGCGTCCAGAACAGGTCGCGCAGGCCACTGCGCCGCCAGCGAAGCTGCTGCATGAACAGTTGCCTGAAGTTGTTCGGCGCCGCGGTCCAGCATTGCGCGCCGATGTTGATATAGGTCTTCAAGCCTTTGAGCAACAGCAGGTGCGTCATGTATCGGTCCTCGCCGTCGCGCACGCCGACACCGAACCAGTTCCTATGCTTCACCTGCTCTTCGATGGCCTCGAAATGCTCGCGGCGAACCGCGAAGAGACACCCCGAAATGCAGATCACGTTGCGCGTCCAGTTCTGCAACATTTTCATGATCTGGAAGCTGTAGTAGTAGACGACCGTCTGACATTGAGTCAACACGTTCTCACGGGCGTTGCTGATGCCCACGCGCCCACCCACCGCGCCGATTGTCTCGTCCACGAAGCATGCCGTCAGTTCGGCGATCGCGCGATTGTCGAAGATGCAATCGGAGTCGATGCAGATCAGGATCTCGCCGGACGAATGCGACAGCGCATGCGACAACGTCTGATGTTTGCCGGAATTGACGGGATTGCGGAACGCGTGCACGTTCGGCCACCGTCGCGCCGCGCGCTCGATCCATTCGAACGTGTCGTCGGCAGAACAGTCATCAACGGCGATGACCTCGACCTTCTCAATCGGATAGTCGCTGGCGAGGATGCTTTCGATCGTCTGAAACACATGCTCGCCCTCGTTGAAGCACGGCAGGAGCACGCTTACGTGCGGCTGCAGCGCATAGTTCTTCTCCAGAAACGTGGACTTCGCGCCAAACCGCAGCATCAGCGTCACGCCGAAGTTCATTACCATCACCACCAGCGGCAGCGCAAAAATCAACTGAACAAACGTATCGATCACAGGGGCCTCAAGGACTTGATCATGAATTCAACTTCTTTCCGGTTTCTCGGGGAAGGCCGCCTGAACAGCCATAGATTGACGATCAACGTCTGCGGCCGGTCCGCAATGTCGCCACGAAAACTCACGGTTTGGCCTTGCTGCAAGGGCGACTTCCAGCTCACGTAGTCATGCTGCCAGGTCAAGGCGAACGTCGACTCCGCAATGTCTTCCGGCACGCCTAGCGCCGCATGACGCTTGCCGATACCGCCGCGGTTCCAGACGGTGTAATTGATCTGCGGCGCGCGCTGTTCGCCCCATCGCGCGATTTCGATGTCAATCTCATTGGTTCCGTCCAGACCGACATCCGCAGGTGGATACATGAATACCCCGAACACGACATCGGGATCGATGCTCCCGATCGGTCCGCGAACCTCGAACGCGTAGTGCCCGAAACCGAACCGTTGGATCGACTCGATCTCGACACATGCGTATTCGCCGTCCGGCATCCGCGCCAGTTTGAGATGCAGCCAGCCGTCTGCATCCACCCACGCACCATTGGCATTCCACCGATCCGACGCGCACGGCTTGCCCGTACCCGTCCGGATGCGCCATCCGGTTCCCGCCCACTCGAGTTGCGCGGCCGCTGCCACCGACATCCACAGCAGCGCAAAGAGCGCGCATAGCAGCCTTTTCACCCGTTCTACCTCGCAGTTCAGGCTCGCACCAGCGTGACGTTGCGCGGCTCGCTGCCGCGCGCCAGCACGCCCTTCACATCTGTGACGACGGCGCCCTGTCGCGGATGAATATGCCTGAGAATCATGTCCCATCCGCCTTCGACGAAGTCGCTGTGCGCAACGGCGAGCACCACCGCGCGCGCCGGCTCACGACGCTCGAAACTCGTGAGCCTGATGCCGTACTCGCGCTCGACTTCCTTCGGGTCTGCCAGCGGATCAATCACCTGCACGTCGACACCCCAGCTCATGAATTCCCGCACGAGCCCAACCGCTTTCGAATTACGGATGTCGGGCACGTTCTCCTTGAACGTGATGCCCAGCACGGTGATTCGAGAATCGAGCGGCAGTCCCCGATGACGCATCGCCTTCAGCGTCTTCTCCGCGAGCAGGCCGGGCATCTTGTCGTTCACTTCCCGCGCAGCGAGGATCAACGACGGAATGTAGCCGACCTGTGCGGAGCGGTGTGTCAGATAGTACGGGTCGACGGAAATGCAGTGTCCGCCGACGAAGCCCGGCACGTACCGGTGAAAGTTCCACTTCGACGCCGCCGCGTCGATCGCGTCGTGCGTGTCGATATCGAGCCGCGAAAAGATCTGCGACAACTCGTTCATCAGCGCGATGTTCACGTCACGCTGGGTGTTCTCGATCACCTTGGCTGCTTCCGCGACCTTGATAGTGGCCGCGCGATATGTCGTCGTGATCTTCGAATACATGCTATCCACCAGTTCGAGCGTTTCAGGCGTATCGCCCGATACGATCTTGGTCGTGGACGTGAGCGTATGCACCCTGTCGCCGGGATTGATACGCTCCGGCGAATAAGCGACCCAGAAGTCCGTGCCGTGCTGCAAGCGACTCTCTCCCGTTCGCTCGTCGCGCTGCTCAAGCAGCGGCACGCAGATGTCCTCCGTCACCCCAGGATACACCGTGCTCTCGTAGATCACCGTCGTTCCTGCCCGCATATGCCGGGCGATCGTCCGCGTCGCGCCGATAACGGGCCCAAGGTCGGGCACATTTGCGTCCGTAACGGGCGTGGGCACGGTAACGATGATGAGGTCGGCAGCGTGGATTGCCTCGCATGCGTCGCTCGTAAGCCGCCAGCGCGTGGACTGAAGCGCCTGCCCGGCGAGTTCACCCGTCCTGTCGTGTCCCGCGAGCAATTCGTCGATCCGGCTACCATCGATATCGTAGCCCGTCACATCAAAGTGTCTGGCGAGTTCCAACGCGAGCGGGCACCCGACATAACCCAACCCGACAACCAGGATCTCATTGATCTTGCGCATAGTTCTGAGTAAGTAGCGTGATTTGCAAACGTGCCAGATGTACCTTCATGGCGGCCATTGCGAGACTGACGCGGATCTGCGACTTCATCCTGAGCGCTTCAGGCGAATCGAGCTTGCGCAACCGTTCGTACTCGCCCGCAAGTCGGCTTTGCTCATCAAGCAACGACGGCAGACTCTCTTTCTGCACGCTCAGGCGATCAGCCATGCTCCGTTGCATTCCGTCGACTTTTTGCGCAAGCTCGTCGTTGAGCTGTCGCCGCATCGTCATCAGCGAACGTGTCGCGTTCTCGAGCTTTCGTCCATACGAGACTGCATTGAAGTTGTACGTGAACGTAACGGATACGAACGGCTGATACCCCGTCGACGTGTTCACCGGTACGCCCGAAATCGGCTTTTGCATGCCGCCAACGAGCGACACATCCCACGCCTGCAGTTTCTGCTTGTGATTCAGTTCGTCCTGAAGATCCAGCGTCGTCTCGTCGATCGCTGCCAACGCCTGTTTCAGGTCGATCTGCGGAACGTCCGGAATCTGCTGGGAAACGACCTCGGTCTTTGCCGCGGTGTATTGCGTCAGCACCTGGTCGCGCTGTTGTCTGAGCATCAGCACATCCGACAGCACGCCGTTGCCGCTGCGCAGACGCTTGTCGGCGGACTCAATCTCTTCGTTGAGGATATCGACTACATCCTTGAGGTCCGCCGCCTGCGCAACAGCAAGCTGTTTATCGATGGCGGGCATGCCGTATTTCACAGCGCGATCCACGCTGAGCGTGCGCCCAAATAACTCGCACTCCAGCTGCGCGGCTCGCGTTGCGGACATGCCTTGCAGATGCTTGGAAAGGCTTTTCGACAAACCGACCACCACCTGCTTGAGCGACGGGTTCGAGTCGGATTGCCCGAGACGGCCGAAGCCCTCGACACCCGTATCTAGCGTGCGTTCAGCATCTGCCTGATCTTGCACATACTGGCAATAGGCCTGTTTTTCGGCATCGGCCGAAGCTTGCGCAATGGCGGCGGTGCTCAGCGTAACGAGTAGCGTGCAGACAAAAACTCTATGGATTTGCAAGTGCATCAATTCAGTTCAGTTGTTACGAGAAGGATCCCTCAGAGGGTGCTCGCCATCCGGACGGCCCCTCGCCAGGCACCTAGAACAGGAGCGGCTTGTGGTCGATAAAAACGACGGACGACTGTTCGGCGGACTTCACTGAAAACGCCACGCGTGCAAACCGGCCCTTGATGTCCGTCTTGAACAGCGGCTGTCGCGCATATTCCTCTGCGTCGTACACATGTTCGACGGTGCCTACCTTCCGGCACGCGATCACCTGCAGATAACAATCGAAGACTGGCGCGCCGGGGGTCGCATTCGCGAGGTTGTCGTACTGGACGAACACGACGGGAACAGTGCGGGTCAACGCGAGGTAGTACGGCGAACGCTTTGCGACGCTCAGAACGCGCTCCGCATTGGCGACCGTCGCGCGCAGCTGGTCGACGGATTGCCGCGCCGTTTCGGCGTCGACCATCGCCTGCGCGAGCGTCATGCGCAATTGCGCCTCGTTGGTCAGCGATTGCAGCGCCGTCAGCGACACCGCCTGCCCGCCCCCCAGCGTCCTGCTTGCAGCGGCCGCGGCGCGCGCCTGTTCGCGAAGCGTGATCTCGCTGATGTGCGAGTCCGTGATCGCATTCAGGGCGGACCGGATATTGAGCCGGCGCGACATGGCCTCGTCTTTCGTGATCAGGCCGGCAGCCAGATCGGAATCGACGGATGCGAGCATCGGCTTCGCATCGGACACGGCGCTTTCCGTTTGCAGCGAGTCGACATGCTTTCGGCCCAGCGCCGAGCGCATGTCCGCCTCCGTCAACGCGAGCGCATGCGACTCACTATGTGCGGCGGCCCTGAACCGCTCGATGAGCGCGCGGGTATCGGCAATCTGCTCATTGATCACACGGTACTTCTCGCTTGCCGTAGCGAGGTCGACACGATTCTTCAGCAACGCTGCTTCGAGCGCAGACACCTGCGGCTGATAGGCGAGTACTTTTTCCTGCGTCGGCGACAGCACGATCGGCGCGGACCAATTGCGATTGACCGCGTAAAAAACCATCAGAAACAGATACGACAACACGCCAATGACGATGACGAGAAGAATGCCGGCCATGGTGATGCGGTATGTGGAAACAATACTATTCTGGAAGCGCTTGAAGTTCATTGATCGATGTGCTCTTTTTTCGCCTGCTGGATTCTTAATTCGTGTCGATATCACGGGACACACTCTAGTCACTCGTCGGGACACTTCGCGTCTCAAATAAGAGTCTCACGATGTTTGTCGACAGGAACAACGCTGCATCGGGTACGGCGCGCGAGAGGTGCACGCCGACATACGGCATCGGCGTGGATGTATTTGATTGCTGTGGGTTTGCATTCTGCGTTGCGCTCAAGACAAACTGTGTCTCAACCGCAACCGAAGGAACGATGCGCGATAAAGTCAGAAAAGTGGCGCACCGCGTTTGCCGCCACCCGATAACGCAACACTGGCTTTACCGGTTCGCGGCTCCGTTGATCAAGGAGGAATACAGGTAGCCTTGCAGACCTGTCGCACCACACGCGCGGGCAATGCTGGCATCGTCTTCCGTTTCAATTCCTTCGACCACGACGGAAGTCGCGCACACTTTCGCAAGGTCAATGAGTTGCGACAGACGCGCCGCCGCTGCCAGATCGAAACAGCACGCCGCGACCAGCGCACGATCGAGCTTCACGATGTCGACACCGAGGCTGATGAGATTGCGCAGGCTGCCAAAGTCATGACCGACGTCATCGAGCGCAACACTGCAGCCTAGCGATCTGAGCGCCGAGACGAACTCGCGCGCGGCGTCGAGATTGGCAAGGGGAAAAGTTTCCGTGATCTCGATAGTGAGCCGCGATGCGACGTCAGGGACCTCTGCTAGCGTGGCGATGAGCGACGCCCAGTGCACGTCGATGGCTGCACTTTGCGCCGAAATATTGCAACCGATCCTCGCGCGAGGGGACATCGTGAGTCTGCGGATCACAGATTCAACAACCCACCTGTCAAGGCGCCGTACGACGCCCAGACGTTCCAGTGCGCGCACTTCCGAACCGACGCGGAGTCGCTCGCAGGCGATCTCGCCCGTCTTGCAAAGCAACGCTTCGTGATAGAGCGCCACTGCGGGTTCGTTTGCATCGCATACGGGCTCCAGATCGAAGTCAAGCTGACCATCGTCCATTGCTTTGAATACATATTCGGCGACACGCGTATCCGCGACGAACTGTTCCTGCCAATTGTCATCAGGCTGCACGTCGCGCGCGTGGGTGGGGTTGACCGAATTGATATCAAATGGCGCGTCTTCGAAGCGGGCAACGTTCGCTTCGACAACAGGAAACGCGACAGCAGAACCAAGCCGCACGGGTCGATCTGCGAGGCTGGACATAACGAGATCCAGTAGTGACTCGTCCTGGATCTCTTGCGGAATGTCGAAGACGAACAGCATATGTTCGCCGCTGATGGCCGCCGCGCCCGGACGG
The DNA here is from genome assembly GCF_900100565.1 of Paraburkholderia steynii. NCBI lineage: Bacteria > Pseudomonadati > Pseudomonadota > Betaproteobacteria > Burkholderiales > Burkholderiaceae > Paraburkholderia > Paraburkholderia steynii. The sequence goes on from NZ_FNDI01000005.1 coordinate 309,587, forward strand.
TGCCGGCACAATTCACGAGCGCGCTCGCGCAGCACGTGGCGCATGTTCGTCGCGAACATCGCTCCGAACACACGCTCGACCTGTGGAAGATTGACGACTGTCGCGACGATGCACAAAGCCGCTGGCGATTCGCCTCGCGTGTCTTGTCCGCCCCCGAAGCGTTTGAGCAACGAATCGAGTTCTCGGCTGGCCCCTCGTGATCTGTGATGACTCATTGCGCCGAACCCATCCTGCCGTCGCGCTTACCGGCCCGCGCCGTCAGGTACAAAAGGGTTCCTTTGTGTCACGATCCATCATAGTTCAGGGCTTCAAAAAAACCATAGATAAAACATGAATCTGCTGTGCCCGCCGACATGGATTGCTGCGCCGACAAAAGGGAACCTTTGTGTCAACGCACGACGGACATTTTTCTGCGCGGCATGCGCATACGCATGCGTCAGAACGATGTGCTCAAGGAGGGCACGATGATGAAGATTGGTTACGCTCGCGTTTCGACGGAAGAACAGAACCTCGATCTGCAAGTATCGGCACTGACGGCGGCAGGTTGCGAACGCCTCTTTCACGATCATGGCGTGTCAGGCGCGACATTCCGCCGGCCGGGTCTGGACGACACGCTCACACAGCTCTGTCGTGACGACACGCTCGTCGTATGGCGGCTCGACAGATTGGGAAGGTCATTGATGAAGCTCGTCGAGCTGATCGAATCACTCGACAAACGGGGCGTCCGCTTTCAGTCGCTTACGGAAGCAATCGACACCACATCGGGCAGCGGCATGTTCATCTTTCATATGATGGCCGCTCTGGCACAGTTCGAGCGGACCTTGATCAGCGAACGGACGCGCTGCGGCATGAAGGTGGCTCGTGATAGAGGCCGCAAGGTGGGACGGCAAGCCGCGATGACACCGGTGCAATGTGCGCAAGCGCTGCTGCTCTCAGATACGTTGCCCGTTGCCGAACTTGCGGAAAAGTTCAAGGTGCATCCGCGAACGATCCAACGCGTGCTGCGCAACGCGCGCACGCCGTCGCAGCACGCAAGCCAGGATGACTAGCGCTGTGCTTCGAGGCCATACCTGCGCAAGCTGCGCAGCAACGTGCGCGGGTGAACTTCGAACTGTTGCGCGACGACATCCGACGTGTGAAGCGACAGCTGCCGCTGAGCCTCGACGCATTCGCTCTGTGTCATCGCACGGCGTCTGCCCACATGCTTTCCGCGCGCCTTGGCGGCCAGCATCCCCGCCCGAGTCCTCTCGCCGATCAGCGAGCGCTCGAATTGCGCGAGCGCGGCCATAATGTGAAAGAGCAGCGTACCACCTGGTGAAGTCGTGTCGATGCACTCAGTAAGCGACACGAACTGAATCCCTCTTGCACCAAGCTCATCGACGAGCTCGACGAGCTTCGTCAGCGAGCGCCCCAGGCGGTCCAGACGCCATACGATCAGCGTGTCGCCTTTTGATAATTTCGTCATTGCCTGTTCGAGCCCCGGGCGGGAGAACCTCGCACCCGAGATTCCCTGATCGGTGAAGATGTCGTCGCAGCCCGCTTGCTTTAGCGCTGCAAGTTGCAGATCGAGATGTTGATCATCGGTGGAAACTCTCGCGTATCCAATTCTCATTCTTGTCGTAGTTGTGTGGCGAACACGGTGTTCGTCAAATGGCCCGACGGAACTATAGAAATCGATGCGGACAAACCATGTCTGAATACGGTCGCGCATTGCCGCCGTCGTTTGGACACAGTTTGACCCGATGCCCGTGCAACATGCGAACTCTGACAACGACTGGGAGCACCCCGTACACATGATCAAACCGACCAACCCGATTCAGGCAGGCATGTCATCAACCGATCGCGATGCGCGCAATGGCCGTCGGCCGCTACGCATTGCGCTGCGGCTCTGGGGTTATGAAGAATCGGAGGTTCAGTCGTGGATCAGCGAACTGCTCGGACTGAACGGTGCGATAACGTGGACGATTGCACGCGATAGACTTGCACGCGGTGCCGACGTCGTCGTGCATATGGTCAGGCCTTCTCGCCTCACGGGTGTCGGGTTCTGCTGGAATTGCGTTGGTGCCAACCGCGCCGTATACCGCTCGATGGCTGAGTGCGGTACTGAGATGATCCTGTTCGAAGGCAAGGCAGAGCACTTGCCACGCCATCGCGCAGGTCATTGGGCGGCGGCGGGCACATTGCCGCCGCACGCCGCACTCGGCCGACTGGGCTGCCTGATTGCCGCATCTTCAACGTACAAGCCTCGAATGCAGGTAGCCGTGCGGCGCAATCTTCTGGGCATCATCGCGCAGCAACTCGATGCCGCCTGACGATGAGCCGGGTGCGGCTGCCCCGCTCTACCGCATCCTCTCGAGCAACGATGCAGCCGCGCGCTCCGACATCACGATAAACAGTTTCATCGTTGCGCGCGTCGCGCCGACAAACAGACGGCGGAAGGTCGCATCGTCGAACTGCTCGAAGTCGACTTCCGTCAGGACCACGCAGGGCGCGCTTTGCCCCTTAAAGCGATAGACGGTTTCAACCGTGATGTCGCCGTCTCGATAGACGGGCGCGCCGTGCTCGTCATATGCGCCCGTGAAGCCTCGCAATGCGTAGCGTCCGAGGCGGTCAAGCACGGGCAAAAGCGACTTGTCGCGGCCATGGAACGTGAGCAGCGCGATGTCCGAAGCAGAGAAACCCGCGGCGGCCGCCTGATCAAGTGCATCGCGGGTTGCCTGCATCGCACCGCCGTCCGTGTACGTGGTAAGGCTGACATCCGATTCTGTAAACGGCCCCGCTGCCTCAATCGCCATCGGCGCACCCGAAAGCATGCCGATAAAGCGCACCACATCATGCGGACTGCGGTGATTCGCCATCGCGCGCACTTCGACCCAACGCGGCAATTCGACGCTCTTACGCAGGTACAGGTTCTGCATCGGATCTTCCAGCCACCAGAAGCGCCCGTTCTTGCGCAACAGCCGCTCGATGGGTACCACCCATTCCTGGCGAAAATCCTGGCCCTCGTCGACGATCACAGTATCAAAGCGCTCAGCATCGTCGGGTTGCCAGTCCCGCAAAGCACGCTCGAGCGAGGCGAACACGTGATCGTCAGCAAAGTCGATTGCGTGACCCAATCGCGCCGCCGCGTGCTGGCAAAGCTGGTGATAGGTGAGAACGGTCGCGCCCGCGGGCACAATACTCCGCAGATGATCGGCAAGCGGGCGGTTGAAACACAGATACAGCGCGCGCCGCCCGCCATTCACGACATCGTCGAGCACGCGGATCGCAAGCTGCGTCTTGCCCGAACCCGCCGTGCCAATCACACGGAGCCTGAACGGCTCGAACTCGATCGAACGTGCCCAAGTCGCGAGTCCGCCCGAAACACGCGTCACGAATCTCGTCACTTCGCCGATCATCGCGCGGACATCCGGCGTCAGCGACAGCTCGTCCGCAAGAAAGGCGTGAATGCGGCCACGGCAAGGAAGCGGCGGTTCGTCGGTCGGCAGAATCGCCTCGACGATGGACACAAGTTTATCTTTGCGCGCAGCATCGACGATCCGTTCAGGATTCACGCCGGATATCGCCGGAAACTTCACGCGGTAGTCCGGGCAGTACAGCATCTCTTCGAGCTTGTACTTCTGCGCGCCGAACGCGTCCTTGAAGCGTCCGTGCATACCGCCGATGGTGCGTGCGATCTGCGAGGACACACTCTTGCTCTTGCCGGCGTACAGTTTGGTGAGACCGTCTGGCGTTTCTTCCAGCGCGCCCGACTTCTGTTCGATCACGAGCACGCGGCCTGCAGGGCTCACTATCACGAAATCGGCCTCGCCGAAAATCGAAAACCCCTTGTTCAGCTGCGTCCAGTGAACACCGTGATAGACGGAATAGCTGTCAGGCAAGCCGCGTTGCAGGACGCCGAGCGTTTCGATTTCGCGCTTCGCCGCGCCGCTCACCAGCCGGTCGTTCCAGCCGCCGGGAAATACCTGGGCCATATATCGATCCTTCCCAACCGCTATTGGCCGTAGATCTGCGCAAGCTCGGCCGCTTCCGCAGCAAGCTCGCTGCGCAGGCCGGCGGGCCCCATCACCTCGACGTACGGCCCGAACGAGCGCAGCCACCAGCGCAGCCTCTGGCTCAGCATCACGGTGCCCTGCACATGCAGAGCGTCGTCCTTGCGCGTGCTCTTTTGATCCTTTGACATGGGCGCTTCGAGCAGATGGTCGCCCGCGCCGCAGACGAACTTCAGCTTGAGCAGCACTTCTTTCTCGACCATGAAGTCAAAACTGCGTTGCTGTCTGACGTACGAATCGAGCGAAAACGATATGGGATAGACGAACGACTCGAGCATCGCATCGGCACGCGCGACACGGTCCATCCGGTACATCGTCGGATTGTCCTTGCCTTCCGTGCCCGCTACCAGATAGACCAGTCCACCCACTTCGACCAGACCGAACGGCAGCACGACTTTCGCGCGATCGTTGTCGACCTTGTGACGCGGACGGTAGAGGATCTCCAGCTTGCGCTCCTCGAACAGCGCTCTCGACACTGTCGCGAAAGTCTCGCGATCAATCACCGGATAATTCAGCGCGAACCCGCCGCTTTCCACGGCAACCTTGCTCGCCCACCGCGAGTACTTGCGCTCGGTTTCGTTGTTGGTTCTCTGCAGCCGCGTATCGGCGATTTCGAACATCGCCGACAGCGAATCGGCCACCAGCCCCGGAATCTGTCGCGACGAGAAGCGTCTGAGCGTTTGCAGCGCCAGTGCCTCGTCGAAGCTCATCATCGCGCCGGCCTTGGCCGCCATGCCGCTCGCGCCGGCCTTCTTGCGCCATACGGATGCCGTGCCGCGCTGGTCCACCTCGACAAGGCCCTCTTCCTCGAGTTTCGACAGGTGCCGGTGAATCGTCTTCGACGAAGGCATGTTCTGCACCGTACTCATCAGACGACGATGGATGTCCGGCGTGCTGAGATAGGGGCTTTGCGTGGCGGCGTCGGGAAGGACGCGCATGATTTCACGGTCAATATCGGACATTGAACGAATCGCTCGTTTGGATGGAAGGTCTCGGGTTTATCGGCACCTTTTTATGGTTTCTTGAGTTCGTGCATCGTTGCAAGCCAATGCAGCCGATAAACCTGCGATCCTTCCGCGACGCGACGCGCACCATATTCCTGAAGTCAGTTTCCGGCGAGCACGGCGTCGAGTGCTTTGAGTACATCGAGAGCAGTGCCGCGCAAGCCGACACCCTCGCCCACCACTTCGCTTTCGTCGGGATTGATGCGGATGAGCGGGCCGCGCACCGACTCCGCGAACATGCGCACGCTCAGTACCGCCGTGCCTGCACCGAGTTCGATCACCACGGGTCGTTGCACGGCGCGCAGCCAGATACGCAGCCTCTCCCATTGCGCCGTAGTGCGCGTTTCGACCCAGCATTGGTCGTCGAACAACAGGAAATTAGGCCGCGCGAGATGGCCGCAATGCGGGCATCGCGGCAAAGCGGAAGGCGCAAGCGCGTCGATATCGACGCCATCCATCATATTGCCCGACGCCCAGATTGCATCGCCGCAGGGCATGCCGCACTGTATGAAATTGATCGTGCCGTGACACTCGAGGATGCGTGCCTCTTCATAACCCGCCGCCTGAAAGTGGCCGTCGACGTTGCTCGTGAAAACGAAGGCGCCATGCGCAACGCGACGTGCCCAGCGATCGAGCATCGCATAGCCTGCATGCGGCTTCAGTTGACGGCACACCTGAAGCGCGCGCCCGTAGAATTGCCACGCATCGACGGGTTTGTCTACAAAGCAGTCCCCCTTCGTCAGCGAGCCGACGTCACGCTCCGTCATGCCTGCGGGCAGCAGCGACGTCCACAAGCCTTGTGTGCCCCGAAAGTCGGGCAGGCCAGAATCCACGCTCATGCCCGCACCTGCCGCGATCACAATGCCGTCGGCGTTGCGAATCCACTCGGCGGCGCGTTGAATGTCGTTGTAATCGATCATCGTCATGTTCTCGTTATAGTCAGAAACGTTCGGCCCAGCGGTCCCAGAAGCCCGGTTCGTCGTGGTGCGCATTCCTGTTGGCATAGTCGAGGCCAATCACGAGAAAGCGCATGTGCGGCATTCGCAGCGAGCCGTCCGGGTGCTCAAGAAACGCTTCGAGCGCGCGATAGCGAGGATCGGCGAGGTCGTACGGTACATCGATATAGATCGAGCCGCGATAGCTGACCATCATCCGTTCATCGGCGACTTCGCCGCAGGGCTGCCACGCGTAGCCGTGCGTATCGAGCCATTCGATGATGACGGCGCGCCCGGGGTGCGACTCCCAGTCATACGGCGAAGGTTCGCCGGATGGATCGTCGGTGAAGGTCACGAAAAGCGCATCGCGCTGCTTTTTGCGTGCGATCGCGTCGATGTGGTCGATCATTTGCGGCATGGCGTGGGTCCGTGTCGGAAGAGGGACCTGTAGCGTGACAGGTGGTCGGGACATTTGTTGTCCCGATTCCCCGCCACGTCCCGCCGTGAGTCCGTTCCTTATCGATCGACACCGAGCCGATTGCGAAAGTCGTCGAATCCATCGCGAAAGAAACGACGAAACAGGTCGGTCGGCTGGAAGTCTCTGTCAAGCAAACCAAAGTGCGTGCCGACTCCCCGGCCGACCGATAGCAGCGTATTTGCCGAATTTCTGGTGCCTGCAAAGCCCGTCCTGATCAGACGTTCGGTGCGAGCTTCAGGCGTCGGGTCAGCCGCATAGCAGTATCCCGTCAGCCCGGCGCAAACGAGGCACACCTGTTCGCGCTCATCGCCCGCGATAAACTCCGGCTCACCGTTATTCGCTACGAGAAGCCCGCCTTCCTTCCCATCCCCAATCGACTGCACATGCTCCAGCGTGCGTTCGGGAAGATTGAACTCGCGTTCGCCAAGCGGATATTGATAGTTCGCGAAGTTGTTCGCGATGGAGACGTGCATATCCGATCGCGGATTGGCTTGCAGCCAAAGACCGAATGCATCTATCCCAGGGTCGGCCGGACTTGTCTCGCGATACGCGCGATACACACTTAACACGCTGCCAAACGGATGTCCGACCGGCACCCAGTTTCCACTTCTATCAGGGGTAGGCGGAGAGCCACCGGCATCCGGCGCAGTGTGAATCCCGTCATCACCGCCGAGACTCCGGATGTCATATCCGATCATGAACAGCGCGGCCTCGAACGCATGGCAACGAGCGGCGATATTGTTCGCGGCTTTGCCTGCAAGCTCGCTCGCAAATAGCGCGGTCTGTTCAAGAACAGCGCGAATGATCCACCCTGTCTTCAGTTGCCATCGCGCCCATTCCTCAGGGCGAACCTGAGGCGTATAGAACTGCGGCGATGCCGTCAAACCCAAGCCAACAGGATTGCGAATCTGCGGTCCGCGCGCGGGCCCCGATGGAAAGCCCAGCGCATCATACTGAACACCTTCGCGTCCGAGCTCGCCCCTGAACATTTCATACAACATCGCCAGGGCAGCACCAACACGGCTGTCATAAATCGGCGAGCCCGTCGTATCGAACAGCGCGTGAATCTTGGTCATGCCCGAGTCGAATCGCTCCACATTACCGGCGTGCAAGGCCTCGAGCGCCTGGTCTCCGTCTAGCGCAAAAAGCGGTGCCAGTTCTTTCAGATACGCGCACCACTCGTTTTTCCGGACCTTCGACTCGATAAATGGAATCGCACTACTCACACCACCCCACCGCAATATTTCGCGTGCAGCAGCGCCCGCCTCGAGTTCGTCGCCATTCGCGACGCTCTCGCGCAGCCACGCGCCAAGACGTTCGAGCGACGCGCGCGTCGACGCCCAGTCACCGGATTCAACCGGCTTGCAGGTGCGCGGCTCGTACCAGCTCGCACGCCAGTGGTAGTGCGCGAGAACCGCTTCGAGACCGGACACCTGCTCATCGATTCCCCCCGGAACATACCTGCTGTGCGCAACACGCAGCCGCACAGACAATTCCGGCAGCCGCCGGGCAAGCCAGGTCACGAAGCCCTGTACACTAGGTTGTGCGAGAAACTCTTTACGGTTCATCGGTACACGTTCCTTCAAAAGAAGTTTTCAAAGCGTCACTGAAAATCGAATCCAGCCGACAGACCGCTCGCACGCAGGACGCACGCCTCCACAGCCCGCTCGACGATCGACTTGCCGCCAGCACTTGCGATCGTCAAAAAACTTCGAGCCCGGGTGATCCCCGTGTAGACGAGTTCGCGCGTCAACACGGGGCTGAGCGTGTCGGGCAGCACGAGCGCGGCGTGCGTGAACTCCGAGCCTTGCGATTTATGGACCGTCAGCGCGAACACGGTCTCAACGGCCTGCAGGCGGCTCGGCAGCACCCACTTGATGCGATGCGAGCCATCACCCGCAGCAAATGCGACGCGTAGGGTCCAGCCGCCCTCGGGCGTGGGCAGCTCAAGCGTGATACCAATGTCGCCGTTCATCAGTCCCAGTTCGTAGTCGTTGCGCGTCACCAGCACGGGACGCCCGACATACCATTCGCCCGTCGCGGCAATGAGTCGCTCCTCCTGGAGCAGATACGCGACGCGCCGGTTCAGTCCCTCGACGCCCCACGCCCCGCGCCGCAACGCGCACAACAGCTGGAATTCCCCATGCGCGTCGAGCACGGCGTTCGCCCAGACGTCCAAAGTCGCCTGATCGGCATCGTGCGAGGGCTGCTTAGCGCGCAATGTTTGCAGATAGTGGCGATAGCCGCGCCGCCCGTTGGTCGTCACCTCACGACCAATGCCACCCGCCACGCCGTCGACGACGAGCGCCTTGAATGCCGCATCGCCCTTTTCCATCGATTCGATCCACGCGAGGTCCGAGTAACCGTGCGCCCACACCTTTGCGACCTTTGCAGGCTCGCCGCTGTTGACAGCCTCGGCTAGCTGCCCGATGCCGCTGTCCTTCGAAAAGCGGTGGCTCACGCGCAGCATCGCAATCGACTGATCGAGCGCGCTGCCCGCGTCGTCCACCAGACGTGCATCGATGCGCTCGCCTGTCGCCGCTTCCAGCCAGGTTTGCGTCGCACGCGTGAAGTGGGCGGCACGGGCGCGCTGGCAAAGTTCGCCGAGCACAGCGCCTGCCTCCACAGAAGCCAACTGGTCCTTGTCGCCAAGCAGGATCAGGCGCGCCTCTCCGGGCAGCGCGTCAAGCACGGCATTCATCATCTCCAGATCGACCATCGACGCCTCGTCGATTACCAGCACATCGAGCGCGAGCGGATTGCCCGCGTGATGCCTGAAACACCGCGAGTCGGGACGCGTGCCGAGCAGCCGGTGCAGCGTCGTAACGGCGACGGGAATCGCCTCCCGGATCGCCTCGCCACGTGCGAAAGCACCGAGCGGCAGACGCGCGACCGCGCCTGCGATCGACTCGTTCAGGCGCGCGGCCGCCTTGCCCGTCGGCGCCGCGAGGCGGATGCGCAACGGCCGTGCAGAGCCGTCCGCGAGCGCCTGCGATTGCAGCAACGCGAGCAGCTTCACGACGGTCGTCGTCTTGCCCGTGCCGGGTCCGCCCGTGATGATGCTGAACGCGCTGCGCGCGGCGAGCGCGCAGGCGAGCTTCTGCCAGTCGGTTTCCTCGTTGTCGTCCTGTTTCGACTGCGATGGAAACAGCGTCGCTAGCGCATGGCGCAGCCCCTCGGCGTCCAGCCCGCTTTCGAGTCGTCCCGTCGCTTCGAAGCGCTGGCCGATCGCGCGGCATACGTTCTGTTCGTACTGCCAGTAGCGCCGCAAATAGAGCCGCGTCCCGATCAGCACCAGCGGCGTGCTGCCGGCGCCGCCGCATACCAGATCGGCATGCGCGAGCGCTGCCCGCCAGCGCTCCAGCGTGATGTCCGCGAGCACCGTCGACGGCAGCACGACATCTCGAGCTTCGTCGTCACGCGCGAACAGGCCCTCGGGCGGAAGCGACAACACGGACGCGGGGTTGTCGAGCGTCGCGGCAAGATCGAGGCAAGCGTGGCCGCGCCCGAGCTGATGGCTCGTAAGCGCCGCCGCGAGTATCAGTAGCGCGTGCGCATCGGGCACTTCGCGCGCGAGAAAACGGGCGAATGCGGCGTCGATGTCCCGCAGCCAGCCCCGCTCGACCCAGCCTGTCATCAGCCGCTCGACCTGCTCGCGGCTTCCCACGCCTTGGGGCACAGCGTCAGTCGTTTCGGGAAAGGTCGTACTCATGCTGCCTCCAGACCGGCGACAGTAGCGTCGCCCGTGAACAGTGCGTCGAGCCGTTCGATCAGCTCGCGCGGCGGCCGCTCGGCATAGACGCCCTGTGTCGTTGCGTTCAGGCCGCGCAGGAACAGATAGACCGCGCCGCCAATGTGCGTGTCGTAGTCGTAGCCGGGCTGCCGCGCCTTCAGCAGCCTGTGCAGGGCGAGCAGATACAGCACGTATTGCAAGTCGTAGCGCGAGCGCAGGATCTGCGCGCGAATCTTCTCCGCCGTGTAGGCGGCGTCGTCGGCACCGAGCCAGTTCGACTTGTAGTCGGCCACGTAGTAGCGGCCTTCGTGCTCGAACACGAGATCCATGAAGCCCTTGAGCATGCCGTTCAGCTGGGCAGGTTCGATCGCGGGGCGTTCGGCTCGTTCGACCGTGTATTCGCTCACGAGTCTGTCGATGGCAGCCGTGTCGACGTGATGCGCGGCAAGCCAGAACTCCATTTCGGCGATCGACTCGCGCAACCCGGACAACGCGACCGATGTTGCCTTGATGCCCTGCTTCCCACTTAACGCGAGCGGCGTCGTGATGATCTGCCTGATCCATTCCGTCAGCGGATCAATCCAGCGCTCCCAGCCACGCACGCTGCAACGGCGCGCGACAACTTCGCGCAGCGGCCCGCTGTCTGCTGCGACCTCGGCGAATCCGCGGTGAGCGGCCCATTCGAGGAGATCGTGCAGGAAGCTACCTTCGTCGGAACCGCGCGGGAAATCGTGTAACGCGCGCGCCGCCGGCTGAGCTGCCGCGCGACGCAGCGGCTGCGGCGACGGCGCATCGTCAGCGTCGAGCTCCCGCTCGGCATCGCGTGCCTCGATGAAGCCTTCTTCACTCGACGTATCCGGCGCGACCCACGCGCCCTGGCTCATCTTCTTGAGGCTCGAATAGCTCGCTACGGACCACTGTTCGCGCATCACGCGCGCCGACTTGCGTGCCTTACCCTGCCGCGCGGCTTCATCCTTGCCGGCGAGCCGTTCGACGTCCGGTTCGGGCGCGGGAGCAATCGCAATGTGCGTCGATGCGCCGAACGCCTCTTCGAGGCTCTTGGCGAGGCTGGCTGCCGCGAGTACCTTTCCGCCGTTGAGCAGATGGCCGATCGCGCTGCGCTCAAATTCCTTGATCTCCGCCATGCCGATCCACGTCGCGTAGCGGGCGCGCGTTAACGCCACGTAGAGCTTGCGCAGATCTTCGCCAAGCCGCTCGCGGTCGACCTTTTGCAGGACACCGCCCTTGTCTGCCAGCGCGACCTGCAAGTCACCTTGTGCGTCGTGCCATTTGAGCGGCATGTCGTCTGCATTTGCCGGACGATGTGCGCAAACGAACGGCAGGAACACGAGCGGATATTCGAGCCCTTTCGACTTGTGAATGGTCACCACCTTCACGAGATCGCCGTCACTTTCCAGACGGATTTGCCGCGCGTCGCCGCCGCCATTGCCTTCAGACGAGGCCTGTCGCTCTTCGACGAGATAGCGGATCAGGCCGTGCTCGCCTTCGATCAGCGTGCTGGCCTGCTGCAGCAGTTCGGCCAGATGCAGCAGGTCAGTCATGATCCGCTCGCCGCCTTCCACGCTCTGCCCCTTGTGCGCGTCCAAGCCGAGCAGGCGCGCAGGCACGCCGAAATCGTTGAGCAACCTCCGCAGCATCGGCAGCACGCCCTGGCGGCGCCAGCATTCGCGATAGCCGCGAAACTGCAGCACGCACGCTTCCCACTTCATTTCATTGCCGTAGAGTGCGTCGAGCTGGGTCCAGCCAAGCCCGAGCGTCGCGGTCGCGAGCGCAGTGCGCACGAGCCGTCCGTCGTCGGGGTCCGCGCAGGCCGCGAGCCAGTGCTGCAGTTCGGCAGCTTGAGGACTCTGGAGTACCGAGTCCTTGTCGGACAGATAGACGGTGCGCACATTGCGTCTCGCGAGCGCCGAGCGGATCGCGTCGGCTTCCGTCCGGTTGCTGACGAGCACGGCCATGTCGGCGGGGCGCAGCGCCTTTCGACCGTCTTCGCCCACGAACCCGGCGCTGCCGCGTTGTCCAAGGTCGAGCAGCCGCACCATCTCGGTTGCGCAGCTCTGCGCCATGCGGTCGATATAGGTGGTCTTGTCGAGCGGCTTGCCGTCGTCGGACGCGGGCAGCCACCATGCCGTCAATGCGCGCGGCACCTCGCCGTCGACGACGAACGCGTCGTCACGGCCTTTCGCGCCGACCGTGACGAACGGCACGGGATTGCCATCACTCGTGCGGAACAGGAATGCGCCATCGCCATCGTTGCGCTGCTCCGCGACGTTGAAGCAATGGTTCGTCGCGTTAACCATCGCGTGCGTCGAGCGGAAGTTCGTCGCGAGCGTGTAGAGCTGCGTGCCGCAAGAGCGGCGCGCCGCAAGGTATGTATAAATGTCCGCGCCGCGAAACGCGTAGATGGCCTGCTTCGGATCGCCGATCAGGATGAGCGCGTTCGTTGCAATGTCGTTGGTGCCATCGTTCGCACCATCGTTCGCCTGGCGATAGACGGCATCGAAGATGCGGTACTGGACCGGGTCCGTATCCTGGAACTCGTCGATCAACGCGACCGGAAACTGCTTGCGCACAATCCCGGCAAGCCGGTCGCCATTCGGGCCATGCAGCGCGGCGTCGAGGCGCGTGAGGAGATCGTCGAAGCCCATTTGTGCGCGCCGCGCCTGTTCTGCCGCGAAGCGCTCCGCCACCCATCGGGCCGCATGCGAGAGGAAATCGTCACGCGCATCGGGCAGCGCGTCGAGTTCGGCGCGCAATGTCAAGAGCGCGTCAAAGCCTGGGTGCGACGGAGGCGTGCCCTTCTGGCAATACTTGGTGAGTCCATCGGGGGTCAGGCGCTCCCAGCCGTTCTCACTCAGCGCCGGCATATTCTTTAGCGGATCGCATGCCCATTCGCTAAGCGCATCGAGCCAATTTTTGCAGTTTGCCGGTCCCAATTCTCTGCCGACGTATTGCCCGGCGGCCCGCGCTGTGTCGAGTACAACTTTCATTTCCGCGGGCCACGTCTTCCACGGCGCCTTCAATTCGGCGAGACGGTGCGCCAACGCTTCTCGGGCGGCCTGCAACGCATCGGCCGGTTTGGACGCGTCCTCCAGCAACGGCGCAACGTCGATCAGATTGCGCAGCTTCTTCTGCAATTCCTGCGGCCCGGCGGCCCATGCGGCCACACTTGCTGCGTCTTCCGCGCCGAGCGGCGCGAGGAACGTGCGCCAATAGTCGCGCACCACTTCTGCGAGCAGTTCGGCCTGATCGGTTTCAAGCGACTGGGTGAACAGGCTGTCGCTATCGAATGCGTGCTCGCGCAGCATGCGGTTGCACCAGCCGTGAATGGTCGACACGGCCGCTTCATCCATCCACTCGGCGGCGAGTTGGAGCCGCCGCGCGCAAGCGGGCCATTGCTGTGCCGGATAGGCTTCGCGCAGCGTGTGCAGCAGATCAGTCTCGCCCGGCGCGAGCGTTGTCACTTCGTCAGGGTCGGTCTGAAAATACGCGGCCGCCGCCGTCAATCTCGCGCGGATACGGTCGCGCAACTCCTTGGTTGCGGCATCGGTAAAGGTCACCACGAGAATCTCGGGCGGCGTCAGCGGACGCGCTCGCTCGTTCGACGGATCGTGTCCCAGCACCAGCCGCACATAGAGCATCGCGATCGTAAAGGTCTTGCCCGTGCCTGCGCTCGCTTCGATCAGACTGCGGCCGGACAGCGAGAAGCGCAGGGGGTCGAGCGGGCGCGGCACACTCATCGCGTTCATTGAAGGGATAGGCCCGTTCATTCGTTGGCTCCTGCCGCGTTGGCCACGGCTTTGTCTTTGTCTTTGTCTTTGTCTTTCTTTTTCACCGCGAGAATCAGCGGCCCGAGCAGCATGCCGGCGAGCGTCGAGAATTCACCGCTCGCAGACAACGCGTCGAAGTCGGGATAAGCGCGGCCCAGGCTCGCGCTTTTCGCCGCCTCGCCCGGCGAGTAGCCGCCGTCGTATTTGTCGCGCGCGGCCTTCACAGCCGCCGCCGGGTCCTGCTGCGGCTTCCCGCTATCGCCAAAGGCGTTAGTTGCGAACAGCCATTCGACGCCCGTCTCGACGGCAAGCGGCAGCGGCCTGCGCATGCCTTCTTCCCATGTGCGCAGCAGCGTGCCCAGATACGCTTCCGCCGCGCCGTCCTTCAGCGGCTCGAACTCTACCGTTCCCTTCTTGCTGACGATCACCGTCGTCACCTTACGTCCGTCGAGGTTCGCCGCAAGATGCTGAACCCACGGCGCGATCAGCCTCGGATAGCGATAGCGGTTCTTCCTCGCCTCCGCGAGTTCGCTCGTTTCGAGCAACACGCGCGCGAGCTTGCCGTCGACACCGACGCGCCATTGGCCGAGCCAGTCCGCGACAGCAAGTCGCCCGTATTCGCTGGCAATTTCAAAACCGATTTCCTGCTCGCGCGCGATGACCGTTGGCCAGCGTTCGAGCTGTTTGCGGTACTCCGCAAAGAGCTTGTCCATCGGCTCGATTAGCTTGTCGTTCGCCAGTTCGCCGAACCCGCCCGCGGCCACGTCGCCTCGGCGGCGGATGACGGCGAGCCGCGCCTCGCGCGCCGCAGCGAGAGCCGCATCGTCGTGGTTCCCGTCGTGCACTTCGGAGGCCAGAGCGTGGATCAGTTCGTCCTGAAGCTTCCAGGTTTCGAGCGCATCCAGCTTGAACGGCTCCTGATCGTCGCTCGCGCTTACCTGCGTGTCGAGCGCGACGCGCAGGCGCTGATTGAAGAACGCCTTGACTGGGCTCTTCAGGAAGTCCGCGAGTTCACGCAGCGACAAAGGCTCGTCACGCACGACAGGGGCAAGCGCGGCATCCCGCGCGGGCCCGCCTGCTTCGGTCTGGCTCGGCGCGGTACGCCACTCGGCCGCATAGGTAAAGAGCGGCGAAGCCGCGGCGGCGTCCGCATCCAGGGAAAAATACTCGGCGCTGAATGGCTGCAGGCGGTGTTCGACCGTCAATGTATCGACGAGCGTAGCGCTCGTGTCGCAGCTTGCGTTCTCGTTACGCCACCCTTCTGCCAGGTGATCGCGAAGCTGGCCGATCAGCACCGACGGCGGGCGGTCGCTGTTGTCGTTGATGCTGCGCCCGACCCAGGACACATGCAGGTGATCGCGTGCCGACAACACCGCTTCGAGCAGCAGATAGCGATCGTCCTCGCGGCGCGACCGGTCACCGGGCCGGTAGTGACCGCGCATCAGGTCGAAGTCGATCGGAACGCGCGTGCGCGGATAGTCGCCGTCGTTCATGCCGAGCAGGCACACTCGGCGAAACGGAATGGCGCGCATCGGCATCAGTGTCGCGAACGTCACCGCGCCCCCGAAGAAGCGTTGCGAAAGGCCGCCTTCGTCGAGCTGACCCAGCCAGTAATCGCCGACCACGGAAAGCGGCAGCGTGTCGGTGAGACCAGCCTCTTCACACGCATCAAGCCACGCCTGCAGGACGTTATCGAGGTGCGCGAGCGTATAGGCGTCGTTACCGTCCTCGGCGTTGAAGAATGCATGCTTGAGCGCACGCAGACGCTCACACCACCCGGCGGGCGTCGCGGGCTCGCTGAGCGCGCGCCATGCGTGGTCCAGCTCGTCGATCAGCCTCACGAGCGGTCCGAGCAGCACTGCGTCCAGCCCGCCGACTTCGCCGAACGGCTCGATCTCGCGCCACGCTTGAGCATCGCCGCCGACGGCATAGCCCAGCAGCATCCGGCGCAGGCCGAACATCCAGGTATGCGGCGCCGCCGCGCTGTCGTCGCGTGGCAGGCCCAGGCTCTCGCGGTGCCCGGTATGAAGCCCCCAGCGCACGTTCGCGCCCCGCATCCATGCGCGCAGCTTCGGCAGATCGCGTTCGTCGATGCCGAAGCGCGCGCGCAGCGCGGGTACATCGAGTAGATCGAGCAAGTCGCTCACGTTCACACGCGAATGCTGCAAGCCGAGCAGCGTCTCGAGTGCGCCCACCAGCGGGTCGGCCTTGCGTTGTCCACGATCGGCGACGCTGAACGGAATGTAGCGAGGATCTTCGCGGTCGAGCAGTCCGAACACGGCCTGGATATGCGGAGCGTAGGCCTCGATATCCGGCACCATCACGATGATGTCTCGCGGCTTCAGGCTCGGATCTGCGTTGAATGCCGCGAGCAGCTGGTCGTGCAGGATCTCGACTTCGCGCTGCGCGCTGTGGGCGACATGGAAACGGATTGAGTCGTCCGTCACCGGATCGACGTCGGGCCATTCGGTTTGCGTCTCGCGCAGCGGACGCAGGTCACGGATGTCGTCCTGCAGCTGCTGCAACAGCGTCGCTGCATCGCGTTCCTCGAACAGGTCGATGCGCTGACCGATGCCCGCGAACTGCGGGCGATAGCGCTCGCGCGCCTCGGCGCTGTCGAACTCGTCGAGCAAGCCGATGAAATCGCGCCCCTGCTTGCCCCATGACGCAAGCAGCGGATGCGCATGCAAATGCAGCTCGTCTGCGGGCAGTTCGGCGGGTGAGCCGTCGCGGCGCTGCTGACGCGAGTGCTGCGCGCGCAGCAGTTCCTTGTCGGGGACGATGTCGGCCCAATAGTGCGCGCACGGGTTCGGCACACACATCAGCACCTGGCTCCAACGCGCGAGCGCGGCTAATGCCTCCAGCGACTGGCGCGGCAGGCTCGAAATGCCGAACACGACAATCCGCCGCGGCAGACCGGCCGGGCGCGCGTCGCTGTCCCACGCGTCGACGCGCTTCAGGAACGCCTCGTGCACGGCAGCGCGCCCGCCGTTCGACATCGCATCGTGCGCCGAGCCGCTGTTCATCGATCGCGCGACGTCGGCGACCAGCTCGCGCCATAGCGCCGCCTGCCAGCGCTGCTCATCCGGTAATGGATGGGCCTCGCCCTTCGCATCCAGCACGACGTCATCGCCCTGCGCCCAGCTAGCCAGCCAGTCCGAGCGATACATCTGGTACTGATCGAACAGATCGGCGATCCGCTCAGCAAGCTGAAAGCGCTTGCGGCGGTCGTCGTCGTGGCTAATGAAACGGCGCAATGGCTCGAACGCCGGGAGGTCGATGAGAGCAGGCAAGACGCGCATCAGCCGCCAGACGAGCCGGGATTCGTCGAATGGCGACACCTCGGCCACCGACGAAGCCCCGAGCACCGAGCGATACGCCTGCCAGATGAATCGTGAAGGCAACGAGACTTCCAGTGCGGCGGCAATGCCACAGCCGCCGGAGCCCGTCACGGGATCCCGATCGGCAGCGAGCGCCAGCTTGAGCCACTGCGCGATGCCGTTGCTCTGCACGAGGATCGTCTCGTTCTCGAGCGGTGCGAGCGGATAACGCTTCATCCATTCGACAAGCAGATCGCGAAGCCGCTCGGACCGATTGCCGTGAATCAGCATCAGGCCCGGAGAGATGGAATTCGAGGTCAAGAAAAGCTCCATGAACGCTCGCAAACAGAACAGGCCCATGCGGGCAACGCCGGGCCAGGTTCCGTTAGCGCAATGCGCGTGGTCGTGAGTTGAATGGTGGTATGCACGTCGGCGGCGACTCGATAGCGGGCAACGCTCAGGTTGGAAACATGCCGTCAACGACCCGTGCGTCGGCGAAAGCGTCCGCTCTCGACGAGTTCGTCACGCCTGCGTGCCGGAAATCTGATCGAGCGCGTGATCGAGCGCTATGAGCGTCGCGAGCGCGCTACCCCGAATACCGATGCCCTTTGCCAGATCGATTTGCGGCTCGCGCGCGTTGATGCGGATTACACGCGGCCCGTATCGCTCGCTGAAACGGCGAATGGTCGGCAACGCTGTGCCGGCGCCGATCTCGACGACCACTGGCCGCCCAACCGATGCGCTCCAGCGCTGCAGGCTCGCTTCCTGTTGGTCCGAGCGTCTGGAAAGCCACGCGGCTTCGTTGAACATCAGGACATTGGGACGGGCAACTCCGCCGCATTCCGGGCAACGCGGCAACGCGCAAATCAGACGGCACGCCTGCTCGTCAACCTGCGGTTTGAACCCGGACGCCGGCCAGATGCGCGAGCAGCACGGCAACATGCATTGCATGTAGTGAATCGAACCGTGGCACTCGGCTACACGATCTTCTGCGAATCCCGCGCGCTGAAACTGGCCATCGACGTTGCTGGTGCGGACAAACGCGCCGTGCGGCACACGGTCCGCCCAGCGTCTGAGGATTGCGAACCCGGCGTGAGGTTCGATCTCGCGATAGAGGCTCAGGCGGTGACCGTAGAACCCCCACGCGAGTGCTGGATCTTCATGGAACGAAGCCGGATTGGCAATCGATTCGAAGGTGATCTGCGCAGCGCCCAAAGGAGGGTAGGCGCGCCACAAACCTTCGTTGCCGCGAAAATCTGGCAACCCCGAGTCCACACCCATCCCCGCGCCTGCTGTCACGAGCAGGCTGTCTGCATCGCGCAGCCAGCTGGCGGCTTGCTCTATTACCCGTTGTTCTTCGTCCATTGTGTTCGGCCCTCTCGTTCCCGTCCGCGTATTGGCTGCGGTGTAGTTTATTGTTATGTAAGCGTCGCGATGCCCGCTAAGGCTTCATGCGTGCACGACCTCTGAGGCGGTGCAACATCAGTTCTACCAGCGCGACAGGAGCATCGAGTGGGCCTGCGACGCTTCGCTCCAGATCGAGGCTGCCGCATGCCGCGCACGCGCCGGGCAGCGACAATACATCGCTGCGCTGCGGATAGACGTGGTGCCAGCCGCATGAGCGGCAGGTCAGTTTCATCGGACGGGCAGGAATTGGCATAAAGCGATCGCGTGCTGGAATCAAGATGCGATGTCTGACTCGCTGTCAGGCTGCGCCGGACACGACGTTCTGCGCGTCGCGACGCACCTTTTCAATGTACTTGCCAAGCACAACCGTCGACAGGATGCCGGTGGCGAAGACGATCGCGAACGCAGCGAGGCTTTCAAGCGGGGAATTGTTGTTCAACATATGGATCTCTTCCATGTCAGTACGGCAGGTTGATGTCGCCAACGCCCGCCCGCTCCAACTCGCAGCAGGGCGCAAGCAGCGTTTAGCTGACACGTGTGAGTAGTTTGCATTGAACTTCGGACAAAACGCGTCCCGACTGCACGCACCCTTGCCTGGCTGAACCAGTACGATTACGGCATGCGGCTGAATTTCTTTAAGCATCCGCTCACAAATATTTACCTGCGAGTTACAGTGCGCCTATCGCCGCTATCCAATGCCGCGCCAGATCAACGACGACAACTGGTTTCCCGTTCCGATAATCCGGTAGTGGCTGTCCCTGGTCAGGTCCGACCTCGGATCATATTCGCCGACCCTGTGATAGTGCGCATCTCGGGCAATCTGCTTGCCGCTCGATTCGGTCTCGATAGTGCCGATGATGTGATATTGATCGTCACGCAGATATTCGATTGCCATATGCCGTCCTCGTAAAAGCGTTGCTATTTCGGCCACGGTTGTAGTTGGAATACCAAAATGGCCGCCCTTTAAGCATCACTATGAGATGACATCGAGACAAACGGTGTCCAGAACGACAAGAACACAACGTTGCAAAAGCAACGGCTCATCAAGACACATTCTGTCCCAATCGTGCTCCACGATCCCCATATCGCAAATACAAAGGGGAATACGTGAGGTCGAACAAGGTGACGAGTCCTTACACGATCAAAAACCTCGATGCAGCAGTCGCGCATCTAGAACGTATCGTCGGCGACGAATGCGCCCAGTCGCTCTTTGGGCAGAGCTATTGGTTTATGCGCATTCAGCAGGCGCTGGCGACGCCTGGCATCATGCACACGCAGCTGCGACGGCTGCAGAGACTGCTCGACCGACTGGAATCCGCATCGCCTCCTTCGACCAGCACCCATCGCGATCCAGCAAGCCCCAAAGGGGCGAGTACCGGGGCCATGCACCGGCCCCACACAAACAGTGTGTTCAAGGTCTGTTCGAAGGCACTCTGACCGACTCGCCAAATGCGCGAGCCTCGATGGGCCCTTCACACTCCCCGGCGCGCGTGCAGCGGATTTGACGCACCTTCCCGATTGGAGACATGAAATGTCTCAAAGCCCCCTCATACTCGATTTGCGTCATTACCAGATCGCTTAACGCTCTTATGATCCCTCGCTTCCTCCGGTCCGACCCCGCCTTGTCACGCACCCGGCAAACCGAGCCTATCGTTCAGCTCTGGACGCTGCGCTTCCTCGTCAAGCTCGAATTGCACAGGTGTCTGGTCAAGCCTGGTGGATGGGCCAGTGACCTCGTCGCACATGCCCTTTCCTTGCCCGACTTGCGATTGCCCGGCGCGAAACAAAGCCGGCTTCTCAGGGACGAGGAAGACAACGATAGCCCGCCGGATGAAGCCGAAGGCACCTTCGATGCGCACGCGGCATTGGACCTGTTGCATGAGCGACTGGTCAGCGCTGAAGCTGACGCTGCGCAGGTGCGACCGCCGCACATCGTGGCAGCCAATATCGAGCAGCTGCGTTTGCTCGTCGGGCTCTCGGATGTTGAAGCCCGTATCCTCATGTTCGCAGCAATGGTGCACACTGATCTCGTGCTTGACAAGATGAGCGACTGGGTCGGCGACCTCACCTCGGCGAGGCTCTACCACGCATTGAGCGCTGTTCTCGACATCGAGGAGAAAGCGGTCCGCAGCGCGCTCTCGCTGCAGGGAACACTGGCTCGCTCTGGCTTGCTCACGGTCGACCGCAAGGAGCGGTGGACGCTGGCGTCGAAGCTCGACCTGCTGTCCGACGGGTTTGCCGATTGCATCGTGTCGGACAGTGTAGAGACGCTCGACTTCCTGCGTGGCATGGTTACGCTTGCGGCACCACCCACATTGACGCTCCCAGATTTTGCGCATATCGAGGAACAGGTGGGTCTGGTCCGCACATATCTGGAACGCGTATCAACGACCCGCCGCCGGGGCGTGAACATCCTTGTGCATGGTGCACCTGGTACGGGTAAAACCGAACTGACGCGCGTGCTCGCAGATGCGCTCCAGCTGAAACTCTATGAAGTAACGGGTGAGAATACTGATGGAGACGCTGTCCCGGGCGAGCAACGTCTGCGCGCGTTTCGGGCAGCTCAGGCGTTTTTTTCCGAGAGGCAGGCGTGTATTGTTTTCGACGAAGCCGAGGACGTGTTTTCGGATGGCGGACCGGGAGAACGTAGCGTGGCGCAAGCCCGCAAGGCGTGGCTTAACCGCGCCCTGGAGGAAAATCCGGTACCGACATTCTGGCTGTCGAATTCCGTGGCCGGAGTAGATGCAGCGTTCGTCCGGCGCTTCGACATGGTTCTGCATATGCCCGTGCCCCCGGCTCGTGCACGCTCGCGCATCATTCTCAACGCCTGCGCGCGCCTCATGCCGGAGGCAACTGCCGAACGACTCGCGGCCAATGCGACCCTGACGCCCGGCGTGGTCGCGCGCGCCGCCGCCGTTCTGCAGCACAGTTCTGACGACTGGACACCGCAGCGTTTCGGCGACGCACTGGAGTGGCTCGTCAGTGGCACCCTCGAGGCACAAGGACACGCCCCGCTCGCGCCGCGAGGAACGGCCGCCGGGCCCAGATTCGACCCGCGCTTCGTCAACGCTAACATTGACCTCGCATCGCTCGCGCAGGGTATCGCACAAACGCGATCGGCGCGGCTGTGCCTCTACGGTCCGCCGGGTACGGGCAAGACTGCATTTGGAACCTGGCTGGCCGAGGAGCTCGAATGCCCGCTGATGCTGAGACGGGCATCGGACCTGATATCGCCCTATGTTGGCGAAACCGAACAAAATATCGCCCGGATTTTTCGCGAAGCGACGCGGGAGCGGGCGCTGCTGCTGATCGACGAAGCCGATAGCTTTCTTCGGGATCGTGCCGGAAGCCGCCATAGCTGGGAAGTAACATCGGTTAACGAAATGCTCACTCAAATGGAGTATTTCGAGGGTGTGCTGGTGATGTCGACAAATCTGTTTGAATTGCTCGACGAAGCCGCGCTGCGACGGTTCGATGCGAAACTATGTTTCCGTTACCTGACACGGCAGCAAGTCCAAATGTTCTTCCTCGAACGCTGCAAGGCAATGGAACTTGATGACTCTGCAACGGCCTTCGAACACGTGCTTTCGAACGTGGAGACGCTGGCGCCGGGGGACTTCGCAACCGTGATCCGCCGACACAGGCTGTCGCCGGTGCGCTCTGCAATCGACTTTGCGAACGCGCTGGCAGAAGAATGCCGCGCTCGACAACGTGGGGCCATGCCGATTGGCTTTCTTTGAATTCGACGGAGCATCTGACTCGCCCAAGTGCCGAAGTGCCGCGGGACGTCGGTTGAGTTGAGTCATCCACCGTTTGCTAGACAAACCCCAGCGAGGTCGTCCGCCAATCCGGGGATCTCTTTCCGCATGGCCGATATGGCCAGCCGCCGTTTAGAGATTGCCAGCATGCCATTTTAAGCACCTGCGAGCTGCTCAAAGTCGCGGCAGTCGTGTCCACATCGTCGCAGCGGTCGGGTATGCAGGACCGACTCCTCGAACGTGGATGTAATGGCAAGACACTCGAGGCCGCTCGCTTGCATCGCAAGCGGAGTCCACATGACTGTGGACTCCGCGCTTCACCGCTAGCGAGCTTTCTTCACGCAGGGCGGAATCGGCCCAAAATAGCCTTCCAACGCCCTCCAGGTTTTAAGCCCCAGGCGCTGGCGCACCCGTTCGAGTTTGTCATGCAGCTCGACGCACTCTTGAACATCTTCGGGCTTGACCGCGTCCAGACGACTCCTCATTTGGTCCCACGGGGAGGCGTTCTGCTTTGGCGCAGGCGTCAATCCCTGCTCAGAACTGCCCTGGCCTACCTCCGCGGAATCGCGCGAATCATCGATCATGTTCACTTCTCCTTGCTGCTTTCCCGCTACGCTTGGCATGCGGGCCGGCCGCTCCAATAGCGACCAAGTTGGTCTTCCCGAACGCCCCCAAATTCGAGTTAGGCATCCGGTCCATAGTCCAGCCCTTCCCGCACGGCTTAAAGCACCGCATGCGGAATTCGCGGCTCGCAAAACACGCGCCGCCGGGAGTGGGCTATGTACCCCCGCAGTTGAATTGATGGAGCGCGACACAAGACTCGTGTCATGGCTCGGCCCCCTAGACCGGGGTCCGCTTTGGATTAAGGACGGCAGATTGATACGAAATTGCGCCCTTTCGGACCAGTCCTGTGCAGACGCACAATACTGTGAGAAAGGATCAAGTTTCGAGATTGAAAAAAAGGGGCGCCGCGGAGCAACTCGCTAACGCGAGGAGGCCGGGAAGGACTTTGTGATGAATCACGTTTGGATCTCCGATCGGCCGGCCACAACTGGGACCGGAATCTGCACGGATCTGGATCCAAACTTATCGGTTAACTGCTTGCCGCACGCAGAACGGCACGAGCAAAGGTATCACACGCGCAGAATAGATAGCAAATCTTTTCGTAGCGGTGGTCTGGCGACGCGCTCGCGTCCGCCTCTGAAGCGCGTAACCACCGCGTTCTTTTGATGCTGCTCCTGTACGGAGAAGGATCTCGCATCAGCGACATTTACGCGGGGTAACGCGAAAGCCATCTTCCCGGTCTCGTCAGCTTTTGCTCTAGCATCAGACTTGTGAGTAGTGACCGCCATCAAGACGCGTTCCCTATACCGCTAAGCCCCGGCAGCATTGCTCCGACCTGCCCGTGGTGCCAGCCACGACACGAGTCCGCCGGCTGGGTCATACGTCTTCGGCCAATGCGCCGTCGTGCTCGACGGATCCCGGGCCGTGCGGATCGCAATGATCAATTTCAGCGTGGCACCCGTAGCGACCGCAAAGAGCCGCTGCAAAGCGACTTCGCGCACCGCGCCAAAATCAACACCGGACGCCAGGGGCCGCACCGCATCTGCGACGTGTCGGCGCTATGGCGTTTCGCGACTGCTCGTCCTTCCTCTCCATTTACCCGAGAAGTGGGTGCTAGCGCCACATCGATCGCCACGAAAAGGTGTCGATATTCGTAGAGCGGTGTGTTTCGGTAACAGGGCTGCATCGGATTGAAACATTCCTGAAGCTTGTGCGCCCTCCGGCCATCGGCTAGGGACGACTTGCGTTCGCGAAAACCCGTGCGATCCTGAGCCTGTCCCTGCAGTGAAGTTCGCAGGGACAGGCAGGCGGGGTGCGTTTTTCCGCATTTCGGCCGGTCCGGTCTGCCGCTTGCCGTCACTCCCATTGTCAGCTCCGTCAGCCCTCTGGCCGACGGACATCCATGACCAAAAGGACGTGTAGACGCCTTACCACAACCACCCGCAAGGACATCCCAATGAGCAACTCAAGAAACCGGCTATGGCAGGTATTTGTCGAGGAATGCCGCCAGTGCCTCGCAGACATCTTCATGCCACTGATCGTCGTCGCACGATGGATACGGCGTCACACGCGGAAATAAACACGTCAATAGTACGGAGGTCTCAAATGGAAACCACACGCTTTACGGCGCAGAACGGGCGCGAGGTCCTCAAGATTGTCACCGACTCGGGAAGGACCGGCTACATCGACAGCAGCATCCCCATTGAAGTGATCGAGGCTTGGCACCGCCGCATCAGCGCAGCTCTCGCGCACCCGATCTCCCGGCAGCGACGTCTCCTCCGTGCGAGCCGGCGCCGGGTGTTCGAGCCGGTACGTCGACGGACACGCCAGCGAGGACTGATGGTGCACATGCGACTACACCGCCGCGGCCGTCTCCTGCTTGCTCTCCGCTAAATCGCGTGCGCACTTGCGTCCGCGCGAATCAATGCGAACCTGGTTCTGCCCCGTTCCGACGCTTCCACTTCACCGGGCTGGGCAAATCCTTCCAATGCTCCCGGAGCTTGTCATGCATAACGATCAGCAGCAGTCGTTCTTCAACTTTATCCATCCGGATCACGCAAGCCTGCCCCTCCCCGTGCGAACGTTCTGGAACAGCGCAGCCGTCCTGTTGTTCATCTCGCCCTATACGATGGCCTTCACGTCGTGCCTTGGTGTCGTCCTGGGCCTCAATCAACTGCAGGCCGCGTCGCCCGCGCTGACACACGGTTTTCCTCTCGGCGTCATCGAGCTGTGGAGGGCCGGTGCTATTGCTTTCACAGGGCTATTTGTCACTGTGGCCTTTTTCGAGCGTCATGAACTGGCCCAACTCATCCGCAACGACATATACCAGACGCTTGAGGACATCAAATAGCCCATGTTTCGCCAGGTGAGCCATTGACCACGCCCCGCGTTGTCAGTCCGCCTTCGCTGAGATCGCTTCCACGGAGAATTGTCCATGAAGGACGCCATTCTTTCCACCGCCCGTGACTGCCCGCCGCTCCTGATTGGATGTGGCGTAGGCTTCGGCCTCGGGTCCGCGCTCCATTTGCAAAATATTCGGCTGATTGTCGCCGTAATTGCCTGTGTTGGCGTGGCACTCGTGCTTCATTACCGCATCCCTCTCGCTCGCCGACTGATGGCGATGGCAACTGTCGTGATGCTGGTTGTCGCCCTCGGTCACGGCTCGTTGCACACCACTGCCATCCTAGGGGCCGGCGCCGCGCTCTGGATGACTGTGCGTGCCGGATATCGCCGGTATCGCCGAGAGCGCGCGTCCGCGCCTCCAGGGAGATCACCCTCGTCAGCACAGAGTTCAGCAACTCAACGTGATGCAGGGCAGGTGTCGGCTCAGCACGCATATTCGTTGGATGACCGCGTACTTCGTGCGAGATTCGGCTTTGACGCTATCACAGGCATGGCTGACGTCAAGGCAAGACTACTCAACGTGGCACGCGAAATCCTCACGCACCCAGAGCAGGCCAGAAACGGGATCCTGCTGTCGGGGGAGCCGGGTAACGGCAAGACTATGTTTGCAGAAGCACTCGCCGGCGAATTGGGAATTCCCTTCTTTTCGATCTCCTACCAGGACATTGCGTCGAAATGGATCAATGAAACGCCCGAACGCGTGAAGGCTGCCTTTGCTCAGGCAGCGCGCTTGCGACAGGCAGTTTTTCTGATCGATGAAATGGATGGTTTCATTAAGTCACGCAGCGACCAGACCCATTCGATGGATCGCGACCTCACAAACACAATGCTCACGGAGATGGTGCGCCTGCGTGGCACAAGCATCGTGCTGGTTGCTGCCACCAACGACATCGCCTGGCTCGATGTGGCCGCCATCCGGGAGGGACGCTTTGACTTCAATGTCGAAGTGCCGCCACCGGATCTGCCAGCCCGTGAAGCGATCCTGAAGCGTTCGGTCGGCAAGGCGCTTGGTCCTAATGCGCTTGACCAGTCCGCCCTCCGTAGCCTCGCGGGGCGCTGGGCTGGATTCAGTGCGGCACGCCTGATGGCTGTTGGACCGCAGCTTGCCGATATGCGGACGGAGGGACTTTTCGGGAAAGGCCCTGTGTCGTTCGATATTGCCATGCAGGCCATGCGTCGTATCCAGGGCTCGAAGGGACAGCTGCCGGAGGGAGTCAAGGCAATCGACGAGATCATCATGCCCGACGGATCACGTGATGACCTGAAGCGTCTCACGCGACGGCTCAAGAACGTTCACCGAATGGAGCAGTTAGGTGGCGCACTGCCGCGCGGAGTTCTGTTCTACGGTCCGCCGGGCACCGGTAAGACCCAAGCGGCAATGGCCCTCGCGAAGACAAGCGACTGGGCATTCCTCAAGACCACGGGCGCTGAACTGCTAGGCAGTCATGCGGCTTGGAACAAGCTCTATCGGGAGGCAAAGAACCTGCGCCCATGCATTTTGCTTATCGACGAAGCGGATGACGTACTGGGTGATCGGCGCCTCTCCAGTGTTGCGCCGCTTACCAACCGGATCCTTGCCTCGATCGACGGGGCGGATGGCCGGGTGCCGGACGTGCTGGTCATTGCTGTGACCAACCACCCCGAAGCACTGGATCAGGCCGTGCTTCGCGGTGGGCGTCTGGAGCAAAAGATCCGCTTCGAGGTTCCTTCACGAGAAGTGCTCGCCGCGTATATCCGCATTCATTTGAAGCGCAAAGCGGGTGAGACCTTTGCAATCTCGCGGCACACGGTCGAATGTCTGATTGCAGGCCTCGCGGGCTGCTCGATCGCCGATACGGACACGGCTCTTCAGCGCGTCATCGATGAAGCGGTAGCGCGACATATTGACGACGGGTCCACCACCATCACGACGGCCGACGTGCGCGCGGCACTCTCGACCCTCGCTGTCTCAAACGTTTGAAGGACGTCTCAAGGACTATTCGGGGCTTGCACTCGTTCACAGACTTGACCTTTGCCCGCCAGGTGGTGAATAGGCTGGACGTTCAGTCGTGGCGTCATCCGTTCGTGGCAATGCACCGTCCGTTGGCCGGAGCTGTGCTGGCGGGATGGTCCGCTGTCTGATGCGAAGCAGCGGCACGAGGGATCTCGGGCCGCGAAAGGCGGCGCCTTGCCCATCACAGAACATCGTGCTTTTCGTCGACGTCAACCCTTTTGGCAACGTCGTCTCTCCAGAACCCTGGCGATAATCGGCAATAAGCGCTCCGGCGTCGGGCGGCCATGCGGGCCTGGGCCGGGTTGCCTGTTTAGTTGGTGCATACCTGGCCCGTGGCAGTCTAACTCTCGGATGAGAGCGGTTTCGACCTCATCGATTTCGTGAGGGGCAGCATTGCACAGCAGGGTGCACACAACTCGCCCACCAGCGCGAATAGCATCGCCCAGAGCTTCATGAACCGGTCGACCTTTGACGCCAGCTAATACCTGAGCCGTTCGCTTCGCATAGTGTTGTAACGGTCGGTTGCTGTTCAAGGATTGGCCAACATAGCTGCTCACCTGAACGCCGTCCGCGCTCAAAATCTCAAAGAAGTAGATCAATCCCCTCAAACAATCCACGTCATCGGTCCGGTACTCAAACGCCGGAACCTGCAGCTTCGACAACGCGCGCCGCTGCGCGGTGCCGGCGGGCGACTTTGCGTCCTTTGTCGATTCAATCACAGAAGAACCAAACACCTCGTCGCCGTCGTCTCCCGGCACCCCTTCCTCAAAACGCAGGATTTCTTCGGCCACGGCTTCAGCGAGCTGCTCAGCGTCTAATATCTCGCCGGGTCGCACAACTCCGGCCAGACTTGAAACCGATAACTTCACTTGGCAGACGTCGGCATTTCCCGTCGGAAGAACGCGGACGATTCGCGTTGAGTTTTTTCCCCGGCGCACGAAATCCAGAAAGTAGGCGTCCCGAAGGTCGTTGGAGTCCCGTTTAAGTCTGGGAAACTTTTGAGCAATCAGATTGCGGATGGCTTGTCGTGAAAGATCAATCTTCATCTTGTGCTGCTCCCGCGCGTGAGCCTCGTGGTGCCCGATAGACAGGCGTTGCGTCAGTAGATCCTTGTGCGTCGCGCAGAGCGAAAATGATAGCAGGCTTGGCGACTGGGCGCAGTGCGCGGTTCCGACCGCACGCATCTCGGAGGACTGAAGTCGCCCCCTTCAGTCAGTCGACGCGGTGTGCCGGCAAAGGCCGTTTCCGGCGCGGAATCGCCTTTCGAATGTCACGTGACGGCTTTTGAAAGCGTCCCCTCATAACGATTGCGGCCACTTCTGGCCGCAACTGTCGTCGAAGGGCGATCATCGAAAATCAGTCTAAGAGCCAGTGACGTGAACCTTTCTCGCCCGCTACGACTTCGCTCGCAAGGTACTAAAGAAAATTCAGCGAGAAGCCGTTAACTCACGCGACATCGATGCAAAGAACGCGCAACTAAGGATAGGTTTTGACCAGAGCGATGATTATCCTCGTGCGGTCGATATTCATTGCCCGGAATCAGTTGACTCATCGGTGTGGAAAACACAAGTCGTCGCCGACGCGGCGTTGTGCGGCGCCTTGGGCGGATAACTCAACAAATAAACACGACAGCGACATGCACGCTCCTGAGCTTTTACTTGAGAACCTCAATCAGTCGCTGCGCACGCTTCTCGGCGCGGCAACGGTGTTGGAAGATTCGACCATCGCCGAAGAATTCCGCCCCGTGATCCAGCGCCTGCTTCTCGCGCAGGTGCTAGGCGAGCAAGACATCATCGTCATCGGCGGATCGCAGGGAGCGGGCAAGACGACGCTCCTTGCGGCCATGTACGGCCTCTCATGCAATACAGACGCTTGGCTCAATGCGAACGAAGGCCGCGGCGAACAATTGCCTGTTCTTATTCTCGAAGACAAGGATGTAACTTGCGCCGTCGGGAAAGTGCGCCGCCTGGCGTCGGACAAGACCGCCGGCCGATGGTTTCTCGAGGAAGCAACGGTCGATGAAGCGGCGTTCCGAAGCGCTTGCCGCGGCGAGTCCGCCGATACCCTCCTGCCGGTCCTGCGCGTGCCGCAGAAGTATTTCTCCGGCTCACGTCACGCCATGATGCTGCTGCCGGGCTACGAACGCGCAACGCGCGAAAATGCGCTCTGGCAGAATCTGATGCAACAGGCGATGATCGGCTCATCCGGCTGTCTGATCGTGACCGACCGTACGCGTCTTGCAAACGGACAGCAACAGGAGATCCTCAACGACGCTTCGCATCCGGATCTGAAAACGCTCGACACGGTCGTCGTGGTGACGAAGACCGAAGATCTGGCCGACAACGAGATCGAGCAGTCTAAGGTGCGCCACACCGCCGCGCAGACGATGGGCATCGACCCCGCACGCGCAAACGACCGCGTCATCTGCGCCGGTATGAGCAACGCCGAGTACCGCGCTCAATGGCTAGCTCGCGTTACCGAGGCGATGCGTTATCTCGGCTCAAGCGTCGCAAGAAACAGAAATGCACAACTGGCTCATCTCGAGCGGACGATCGGCCGTGACCTCGGCTATCTGCTGGCCACGCTTCAAGGACGCGCCCGCACTTTCCTTCATCAGGAAGGCGACAGCACGTTGACGCCCATCGCGCGCTGTCTCGAAGAATTCGATAAGGCATGCAGTAACCTGCGCGGGCAATATCGCGAAGGCGTATCGGATTTGCTGTCTCGACGGAGTGAAGAGGCGTGGAATTCGCTCGAGGGCCGGCTGAAGCAGAACCATGAAGGCATCAGGAACAAGGTCTCACGTATCCTGGACACAGCAACCGAAACGCAGCAGAAGATTCGCGATGATATCTCCGGTGCCTGGAACGCGCCGAACACACCGATACTGGAAGGCGTTGCAAAATTGATCGGCGACGTGGTCGGACGCAAACTCGGGGCAATATCGGTGCCGGCACTCGCTCGGGCGATGCAGGATTCGGTCAAGGCGAGTCTGCCGGTGCGTCTGGGTTACGTCGACGAGAAACAAAGCCCGGTCGCCTGGCGTGAGCCTTCCGAACAGACGCTCGCAAATCTCACGGCCCTGTTTGGCAGCGCGCATGTCAGCAACAGCAACGACGGCCCGCCCGGGAGCGATGCAAGCAATTTACAAACGACCGTGTCATTGGAGCAAAGCGTACAGCTGCTTCCGGCGCTTGCGCTCGAGTACATGCGCGCGGCCAGTTTGGCGCCGGTGCTGTTCGGCATGACGGGACACGACAACGCAGGGATGCCCGAAGGCGACGTTTTGAGGTCGATGACGAACGTACACAACCAGATGAAAGCGTTCGGCGATCAGACCAGCAACATGCTCAAGGGTCTGGCTTTCGTGATGTCGATCGACTTTCTCGCTGACGGCGAGCTCAATGCCGTAGCACCGCTGCTGAATATCTTGGGACTCGGCGGAGCGAGCAACGCAGCCGCCGGTTCGGTGACGGCCCTAACCACTGTATCAGCCATTGGCGCCGCCGTGGCGACGGCCGCAACCGTCGGCTTTCTGGTCCATGCCGGCATTCGCGAAGTCCGTCAGTACGACCATCAGGTTCGCGCATACGGCTATGAGGCATTGCAGGGCATCAGGGAGCAGCATCATCTCCACTTCATGAAGAGCTTCGATCAATTGATGGCACGCGTGCGCGAGCGGCTCGAAGAAGGCCTGCGCCGCCGCTATCACGTCGATCGGACGCTGATGCATCAGGACCGGCTTGCTAAGTCCATCGCGGAGGTGCGGACGCATCGGCTCGACTTACTCGACGCAATAGCCCGTTCCGGCAAGACGCTCGAAATTTATCACGGCGTGCAGGCCGCATGAACGACCGTGTCGATGATTCGAAGCTCGGGCCGGCGGCGCGATGGGCGCAACTGAGCGCGCGCCGGCTCGACTGGGCCTTCGAAGCCT
This sequence comes from Paraburkholderia steynii, assembly GCF_900100565.1. NCBI lineage: Bacteria > Pseudomonadati > Pseudomonadota > Betaproteobacteria > Burkholderiales > Burkholderiaceae > Paraburkholderia > Paraburkholderia steynii. The sequence goes on from NZ_FNDI01000005.1 coordinate 340,959, forward strand.
ACGATCTCTTCATGAAGGCACTTTCCGAGGAAACGCGCAATCGTTTCGCGACCGGTGGTGACAACGGAGAGGCGTACGTCGTCGTGTTCGGCCGCACGCAAGTCGGCAAGACAACGCTTCTCCTTGACCTGATGGGGGTATCACCGCAAGAAGCCGGGCGTGTGTCAGACGTGCTGCGCGGAGGCCGTGCGAGCGGCGAGTCCGCGACGGCTACAGCCATGGAGTATCGGCGTTCGGCGGACGACCGCTGGCATATCTCATGGGATGGCGAGCTCGCGTTCGATAAAGACGCCGACATGGCCAGCGCCCTCAGTGCGTTGCGCCTGCGCATGTCGGCCGGCAAGTTGAAAGTGGACCGTCCTATCGTCGTGTGGATTCCGGCGAACAGCTTTAGCGAGGAGGGCCGGTCCGGGCCACGCGTGAGGATGTTGGACCTGCCCGGCGACAATCCGAAGGACAAGACGGAACAGCAGCACGTAACCGCCATGGCGGAGAAGTACGTTCCAAATGCAGACCTGATTCTGCTCGTCGGACGGGCGGACGATCTTTCCTTTTTGAATCCTGATGCGCTGACGCTGCCGCGCATTCAGGACTGGCGTGTCATTCCCGAGCGGTTCCGCATCGTCACAACATTCTCTTTCACGCCACACAGCCTGCAGCATGCGGTAAAGACGGAAACGGGCGAGCTCGATGCCGAATTCTTCAGGCGGCGCTTGCGATCGGAGATCGAAACCTTCGGCAGCAAGCTGCCGGAGGAGCTCGTGCCGTCGCGCCTCCTGTACCCGCTTGAGTTCGGCAAGTCCTGGTCGAATCAGGCACACGCCGCAAGCAACCTGTTCGAACGCGTCGATCCGGTCGTCAGAAAGCTCAAGCAACAGCTGCACGCTGACATCGAAGAAGCCGCGACGGCCTATGCGCGTCTGCGCTCAGCGATACAGGTACATATTACGGCCGATGAGATCAAGTCGATCCGACTGAAGGAATGGGACGATGAAATCGCGCACATTTGCGGCAAGATAGCTCAGATTGATGCGGAGCGCGCCCACGGGGAAAAGCGCCTCAATGATTGCGAGATCGCTCAGCAGAAGATCGAAGATGTCGAAGATCAAGCAATCTTCGCGGAGCTCGAAGCGCGAGTGACAGCGTTTCGCACGGATGCTCTGGAATCGCCGGGGACGGTCGAACCTAGGCGCGACGCTATCGCGCTTTGCATCTCCCATTTCTCCAGGCGCCTGCAGGACAGGGCAAAGCAATTCGAACCGGCATCGGAAGGGCAGGCATCCGGACGTTTCTGGCAAGCACTTCGGCCCGACGAGGAAATTGATTCGTCTAGGTATCGCGAAGCGATTCATGCCGAGTTTTCCTCGCTCAAATCGAGGCTGGACGGCTACAGTCTCGACCGATATCTGCCTTGGATGCCGGGGAGCAACTTTGACGAGGACAAGACGCTGCTCCGGGACTCGATGAACCGCGCGGTTCTCGCCATTAGTCAGCACATCGGACAGCACTGGAAAAAGGTCGCCGACAAGCGTATTGCCACGCTACGGAATGCACAGCGTCTCGCCATGGAGAAGGTCGAAATGGCTCGACGGGATTTGGAGGAGGTTGGACGTCGTGCCAGCAGGCTCGCGAGCAGCATGCAACACGAGCAGACGCGAAGGCAGGCATTCAGTGACCAGATGGATCGTGATCGTGAGATGGGCGAGCGCTTCAAGGCCTATCTGAACGACGCCTATCTTCACGCTGTGCGCGATCGCAGACAGTCCGCGCGAGCGCAGGGCGCATCTCCCGACGCATTGCTGCTTTTGCTGTCGGCCGCGCAACTGCGCTTTGAACGAAGCAAGATTTTCCAATTGGACCAGACATGAAAAATAGCTCGATCAATCTCGCAGGATACGAAGAAGCCATTCGGAAGGAGGAAGAGGAGCTCTCAAAACTGTTGAGCCGCGTGATGGCCCCCCCCCTTGAACCATTGAGCGAGTCGTTTTCCAAGCTCGAAAAGCGCGTGACGGATCTAGACAACGCGGTCAGGACCGTTCAGGAGGAAGGCCAGCGCGACATCGTGATCGGCATCGATCGCGTTGAGGAGGCGTTGCGCGACGTAAAGTCAAACACGGACTCCTTTGGAGGGGATCTCGCGCAAAGTGCCTTTGTGCAGTCGGAGAATCTGAAAACGAGTGTCGCCAAGCTTTTCGACCAACAGAAAAAAGACTTGGAGCGCGTCGTTGATGTATTGGTGGACGATCAGAAGAAAAATATCGAGCACTTCGTTCGCGCATTCACGGACGAGCAAAAAGAAAATGTCGAGCGAGCAATCCGCGCATTCACGGACGAGCAGCAAGGCATCAAGCGCGAACTGGACAGCTTGCGCAACGACTTTGATGCACGCGTCAGTGCAGAGTTTGCAACGCTTCGTTCGGGCCTAGAAGCTCAGGACGAGACGTTTCGCCGCGGGATCTCCGAATTGGAACAACGGCTGCAAGCACATCACGAAGTGAAACTCGGTGACATGACGCGCGCGATAACGGACCTATCGGGCAAGCTGTCTTACGTTCGATGGATCGGCGTGGCGGCAGTCGCGAGCGGTGTCGCGGCGGTCGTTCTGCTATTGATGCGCTGACCACCCATCAGCTATTGGTTGCATAGATGATGCAACAACATTTCGAAGGACGATCCACTATCGATCTAGCTATCTTCGAACGGTTCTTGCATCATTTCACCCAGACGTGGCGGATCTGCAGGTTGATTATCAATGCAGTTGGGGACATTTTTAGTCCCATGAGTTGAAAGAAAATGGCCCGAATTGTCGGACGGCGAAGCGGTCAAGATCGATGACGCGACCGGGGAGACTCTCTCATGGAATGTTTCTTAGGCGTAGTGATGCGGGCGTTCGGAAATTCAAAGAATAGCCCAGCGACCGCCTCCAAACGGCCGCCCGTGGAAGTTCGCCGCTCTGATCACAGATCGGAGAAGATGTCGCTTCCACCTCGACTCTTCTCGAAAAGGGGATTCTGTTTTACCGCTACCTGAATAGAAGTGGTCAACCGAATATATCTCCGATCGTGGGCTCCTTCTTACCGATGACCGTGACTGAAGTGATGGGCTGAGATAGCAGCGTGAAGTTCGGAATTGGTACAGGGGAAACGGCGGCGAGCTCTGCCGGGCGGTTATTCAACGCGTCCCTTAGTTCCATCAGTAATCGACCGAGCACGTTGCGACCGACCAGCCTTCCCTCGGCGGCGGGCCTCGCGCCCCAAAAAACGTCTTTCTTTGTATATTCGACCAGAGGCAGGTCAGTCGTCGAGAGCAGAAGCGAGCCGAACGTATCCCTATTCTGGACAAGCTTGACCCGTAGGCACCACCTCATGATCTTCACTCTGACGTTGTCCCAGTCAGGTCGTGTCTGTTCGTCGAAACGCCGACTTATCGCCTTGGCCATTATCGGGCTGCGCTGCTCCAGAATTTGCCTCTGGATTTCCGGTGAGTGAGGAAATCGGCAAGCCTGGTACAATGCCTCCGCCGTTAGAGCGCGAAACTTGTCGACCACCAACGGATATCCACCTGCCATGTTCGATAGGCCGCCAAATGGCTCGTTCGTCTTCGCAAAAACGATACTTTGTGAGCGGTCGTAGACGCGAAGCTCGCGGTTGGCGTCGTGCTGAGCGTGGGAAGTCTCATCAGCCATTCGGAGAGCCCGAATAGGTCTTACGTGGAAAAAGCGGATACCAAGAGTTTAACGACAGGCGGTTCGATAAGGGATCGCCCCACCAAAATGCCAGCGGACAATTGTTCGGACAGTTTCGGTAGGTAACGATGGTAGCGCCGAAGCCGAGCGAAAATTCACCGTATCCGAGCGCTCGTAGGGATGGCTTGGGATCGACAACCAAGGAGCGAATACGAGCCCCAGCAAGCAGTAACTCTTGCTCGAGAATGTGTCTGCCCTCCTCGGACGAGAACATGTCAGGCGTGTGACCCAGCTGACGCTCCGGAGCGGAAAATTCCAAAGCCCGCTGCACTATGGGGTTGTCTGGAATGAAGGCCGGCGAAAATATCTCTGATCTTTTACTGCCCGCATAGCTCGGTGAGTTCTGCGGTTGGCTTACCCACATGAGCGCATAGTCGATATCCTTTCCGTATCGCAAAGCCGCCTTGCGCAACCGCTTCAACACCTCTTCTTTTGCATGCGAGTAGCAGATCAGGCTGATGACGAGCACCTTTGCGCCATTCGGCGCCTCCTCCGCAATCCACTTGTCGAGATCCGATACAACGCGCTGCCCGGTGCATATCATGTCATCGACATACACGAATAAATCACTGCTTCTACCACAGTCGTCGAGTGTCATGCTTAGGTTTTCGCGAAGGCACTCGTCGAAAAGACGCAGCATTTCGACCTGGCTCTGCCCACCACGCTGGATCCGGAGGAAGTTCGCTTGTCTCAAGTCTCCCTCGCCAATCTCACGAGCGATGGACGAAACTCCAGCTTTGATGTTCTCGCGCGTGAGGAAAGTTCGCTTCATGAGATACGCGAATTCCTGAAGAAACGGAGGTTGATGCTCTGGGGTGAACTGGCTGACCCAGCGACCAACATGATCAGCGTCAGGAGTATTGATTTCGCCCTCCCTATACGACTTGATCGTATCGGCGACAGTTTGCAGAAGCTCGTCTTGTTCGTTCACTGTCTTATGTCGTTATGATATGGCGGGACAACGATAGCCGCCCATATTGACACGAAAATGGGCACCTAGCCCGAGCGACACAGCAACGCCCCAGACCATACCGATAGCTGCCATCGCAGCCGACCGGCGTCCCTCCAACGCCCCTAGACGACCCCACGGCCGGCGTCTCCGAAGGCAGCCGATTTGACTTCGCTCTCGCTCAAGCTTACGAAGGATCAGGCGGTACGCATTCGACGAAACTGACGTCCCACGGACGCGGCTCCCGAGGCGATTGTGTTCGAGAGACATCAGGTGTTATGTGTTAATAACGGCCTTCGAATCTGGACAGGCGACAGCCCACTCGGGATTTCCTTCGTCACTCTCTCTATGTGCGACACCAACTCCGTTGCCGCCGCCGAGACTGTTCGATCATTAATACACGCACACCAGCCGTACTTCTCGGCGGCAAGATTGAACACTTCCGTGCATTGCCTATGCTGCTCGAACGACTGAATCACATGGCTGTTTAGTCCCCGAGAGCGACTGTGCGCTCGATCCCAGGACATCGACGCGGCGCAGGTAACTGCCACAGCGATGTCCGGGTTCCGTACCAGTCTACTCCGGTTGATGTCTAACACCTGTTCGAACGGGATCAAGCGTCGAAATGCTGCATCTGAGGGATACCAGCGGTCGATGAGTACGATTTCGCCTGAATGCAGGCCGTCCAAAATATGCGTCGTAATCCATGCTCTCCCCGCAGCCAATTGTTCGCAGATGTGCGTTTCAAGAGCCAAGTTTGGTGCTAGCGAAAGTTGTTCAAGCAACTCGATGGTGTCTGCACGGTAGGGATCGAGTTCTTTCTCGCAGAGCGCCACAACATCGCGACCCAACGCCTTTAATTTGTTATGCACGCCGTCAAGGATCGTAGTTTTTCCGGTCCCTTTTGGGCCGTCGAAACTGATGAATAGCGACTGTTCGGTACGAAATTCCCGCTTGATCATGCTATCGCCGCCGTGCCAGGCTGCATCCGAGGGCCCTGGGAAGGCTGCCCGGCGACACTTCCGTCGCGGTAAAGAGAAACACCAACACAGCCGCTAGCACGAGCGCGTAGTATGGCGTTTGCGATATCGCTGCGCGTACTGCAGAAGGGCAGATTGATGGTTTTGGAAATCCCACCGTCGATAAAGCCCTGAAAGGTGGCCTGTGTCTCAATATGCTCCGCCGTGGTCAAATCGTGAGCACGGACCAGGGTGTTTCGAATTTGGAGAGGAATGAGGTCCAAGTTGTATGCCTGCGTGCCACGCAAAAGCTTTTCTACCACCTCGGCCAAGGCCGACTCGTCAAAGCCTTGCTCCTGCAGCAGATGCCTCAATGTAGGTTGCAGTTGATGCACGACCACCCCCTCCACCTCTTGGCGAATGAGGTAACTGAATACCGGTTCTATTCCTCCGGTCGCATTGGCAAGCAGGCTAAGAGTGCCATTCGCGGCCACGGCCATTAGCGCGGCATTCCGGCGGGGTAGGCTGCCATCCTGAAGTTGCAGTTGTGGATCACAGGCGCCTCGCTCGGACGCTAGCCGTTCACTCGCCGTACGCGCGTTTTCGCTAAGTAGCGTCATAATAGTCCGAGCGAATGCCAAGGCTTCTGGCGAACCATAACGCAAGCCCAGGAGCAGCAAAGCATCGGCGTAGCCCATGACACCCAACCCGATTTTCCGGCTTTGGGCGCAGCGCTGGGCTACGACGTCGGATGCATGGCGTTGCAGATCGTGAAAGTTGTCCAGACAACGGACCCCAAGATGCACCGCATTGACGAATCGGTCGGTGTCGAAGGTCTTGGCGCTGACGAATCTAGAGAGATTGAGAGACCCGATCAGGGAAGACTCGTTCTCCCGGAGCAGGGATTCCCCGCAGACGTTCAGAATGAGCCGCTCTCCGTTAGGCGAGCGGGTGGCCTTGTGTTCGCCGAACGCAATCGCTGGCTTACCAGTCTCAGTGATGGAGTTGCAGATCAAGTCCCAGCGTTCGGCAGTATGCGGGTCCCCGGCTTCTAGTTTGAGAAAAAATGACTCGTCCAGTTCCACATTGGTGTGAGTGATGGATAACCTGTCACCCAGTTCGATGAAAGATCGGAACTGTGGATGGTCGACACTCAAGGTGACAGCACTATGGGCCTTGCGTTTGCGAGTCGGGTTGAGCACAGCTGTTTGCTGTTCGATCATTTGCGTCAAGGTGATCGGATCTGGCAAAGCGGTCAGGTCGTAGCCGATGCCGCCGCATCCGTCGTGGATGATTTTCGCCACTTCCAGTTCATCGATCCCGACTGGCGGAGCGAGAACATGGCAAGCAAACAGGTTCACCTCGTCTTCCCGTTCGCTGTTCATCATGACCGGGCTATTCGGCAGGAAGGCTCCGTCCTGCAAGAGCTCCAGTATTTGCGCAGAGGTTCGTTGCGCCTCACCCTCAGGTGCATGACGACGTTCGACGCTTAGGAAAAGACGTTGGACTCTCCGCGGCAGTTCATTCCAGTCAACCTGATTGGATTGACTGAAAAAGCGACCCTTGAGTATCTCCAGGTACGGGTTATCGACGGCCCATGCCGGTTGAGAGGTGCGTTCGATCACCACAGGTCTTTTCATTCTTTTCAGTTGTTAAAGTTAGTTTTCAATGGGCTACGCGGTAGCGAGTATTTACGCACCAGCAGCTGACGAGCATGCTACCGCGCACCTCACACTCCCCGTTCGATGTCGCGGCCGATGCCTTTGACCGTCCAGATCCGAGAGGAGTATATGCGTGAGCGCGAGTTGCAGAAAGGCGAGGTTTCGACTTAACGCGGGCTGACGACTTCGACTCGCACGCCGCGCCCAAGGGAAACTAGAGACCCCGGTCCTCGTCCATCACGCGCATGCTGCACCACGTTCGCGCGGAGCACTTTTTGCTGGCATCGCCCTCAAGTTTTGGGCACCATTGTCCGACATTGAAGAAGCAATGACAAAGACCAACGGGGCAAGAATGAGTGAGAGGACCATGCAGGGCGGGGATCACGTCTGGGTCCGGTGCACGGGCTACACCCATCACGGCATCGCCACCGGGACAGACAGCGTCGTCCACTATCTAGGCAAGAAAGGAGTCTACGAAGATGGGATGATCGCGGAGACATCCCTCGCCGAGTTCACCGACGGGGCCACGGTGCACGTGAAGGATCACCCGGACCGCCTGCATGGGCGAGTCCAGACCGTCAAGCGCGCTCGTCAGCGAATCGGGGAGACCGAATACAACCTGCTCTTCAACAACTGCGAGCATTTCGTGTGCTGGTGCATCTACGATGAACACACGAGCGAGCAGGTGAACAGCACGTTCCGCACAGTCGGCCACGCCGCGGCGAGCGCATGGGCGGGCCGCTCGTACGCCACTTGGGTTGCCCGGACGACGGGTGATGTGATGGTCTCGAATCGAACCGCGGAGACTGTCCGGGCTGTAGGAGCGATCACTCCATTCGTCTCCAGTGCGTTGACCACATCCGCTGCGCCCGCTGCCGCTACTGCCCTGACCACCAGCCTGACGAATACGCTCGGATCCGCAGGGATCGCCACAGCGCTCACGAGTGGTGGCGTTGCCGCCGCGGCTCTCACGACCGGTGTGATCGCCGCGCCCGTTGCGGTGCCACTCGTCGTAGGCGTAGCGGTCCTTGAATTCATTGGTCTGGGCCTGTCGGCTCTGTTTGACTGAGCGGGTTTGGGCCCGCTACTACTGCGCGGGTGCTGACTTTGCAACGGCGTCCCGCATCTCCACATAAGGAGTTTGGGGGTGGAGCAATTCCGTGTTCTAGACGGTCGGGTTGGCGGGTATGCCGCCACTCTTCTGCTGGTCGGTTACGTCAGTTGTAACGTGTTCACTATCCGCTGAAGCGGTCACGCGGGTGAATGCAAGAATCAAGACAAGTCGACAAGACGCCGGAAGACTTTTCTTGCGCACGGGCAAGCTGACAAGCAAAGCGGCGTGCCTTGGTACCCTTCGAGCATAGACAATACACGAAAAGAAAAGATACTTAAGCTAATCGAGAAGGGTTACGAGCCTTCCAAAGCGTTTGCGCAGATACTTTCGCGAGCTAGGCCATCTAACCCCCTGCAGCCTGCTACGGCCTAACGAAGCAATGGCCTTTCAACTGACACCATCTCAATTGATTGTAGTGTCGGGCATCATTCATATTACGCGAAGAAAAGTGAAAAGCTGTGCCGCCACGGCGGAGCGTGATACACGAGCGAAAAAAGGCGTCGAAGAGAGCCACCTGCCCCTGGCTTCGAGCACGGTGCGGTCATTTGGTCGGGGAAATGCGACCGGAAAAGCAAGCCTCGGTCACGCCTCATGGTTTACGGCCCGACTCATCATCCGCATCGCACAAACGCGCCGCCGATTTACAGTCCGCCTCAAAAAGCGCATCCATACAATCCGGGATGTTTTGCCTTCGGAATTGACGGAGGATATCGACCCAGTTAATACGAGTGTCCGCGTGCTCCTCGAGGGGGCTGGTCGCGATAAGCTCCTCGACACGCACCCGGTTAAGCGCGAGTACCGCACCTGATTTCTTGCCAGGCAGGCGTTCCGGTCCTGCTTCCAGAACCGTTACGCGTAATGTGCCGGCGACGTGGATTAACGCGTTCTTCCTTCTGCCATCCGGACAGACAATGATTCCCTCTTTCTGAGAGAACGTATCGAATGGCTTTTCACTCGATATATTGGCGTTGCCTATAACAGAACTTGGCATGGCCTGCCAGAAGTCGCGGACATTCGTATCAATCAGCTCGAAATCACCGTTTACTTGCGATATGGCCAGCGGAAACAGACCGTCATCGAAATTCTCGCCAATAATACGGATTGGCCCATCGATGACGGCGCCTTTGTTCTTTGAAATACCCCATCGCTGAAACCACTGCTCGCGTGTGCGTGCAGTCAGCACCGCCTTCAAGACAGGCAATGACGCGCTCGACAAGCGAACTTTCGGACACTCGTTTGCAAACTCTTCAGGCAGGCAATCGACCCATTCTGCCTGGTCGAAGCGCAGACCTTGAGTCAGCGCGTTATAGCCATCTAGCAATGCAGTCGAAAGATAGGCGCCGACACGTCGCCTGCTCCAATGCCAACCTCGGTCGTCGTCAGTCCAGCTTCTGAAGATGCGTTCGACTTCGGCATCCAGACCATTGTCTGCGGCCCACACCTTGGCACAATGATAGACATATGTGTGCTCGAAGTTAATGTGACCGGGCAACGCTGCCTCATGATGGAATTGAGCGTATCGTCGCCTCCCCAAGAGCCCCTCACAGGACATTGCATAAATGTCGAAACGATAGTGCGCATCGCCGCAAGTGTGCAAAAAATCAATCGCAAGGCGCTCAGCTTGTTCGCGGTCTGCAATCGCCCCACTGAGACATTCAGTGAGCGTCGAAACGCCGCCGGATAAAACGAATACACCCCACCTTCCCTTAGCGTCCCGGTGTCGAAGCGAGCGATAGAAGTAGTATTCCGGGCAGATGGTCTGTGTAACCGACTTCGGTCCACCTCGCCATTCGCTTTCATTGTCCGCGTTGCCGGCTTCGTCGCCTTGTATGGGCCGCGGCCGGCGTTCCTCCACTTCAACAAGCTCATCTTTGGGCAAGCGTCGTTCGACGCAACGCCAGTATGCTTCAACCCGGCTCTTCATAACAACCCCAGTTCCTGTTCGTTGAACTTCGTGTATGCGGTTCTCAATGGTGCGACGGCCAACCGGCGGGAAGCCATGCGCCCCGTTACCAGTCTGCCGTCCACTCTTAAGTGAACGACAATACCGGATAAGCCTTCGTTTTCGCTTTTTCCACCTACTCTAGCTGGAGTAGTACACGAGTGCACACAATGTATTGACGGATGTACTTCTATAGAAGCTTCTTCCGAGAAGCGATGCATGTCGACGTGAAGTCACCATAGACGCGCTGCATAGTTGCCTCCCCGAATCTTGCCACTTCCCCGAGAGCGCCCTCGATGACTGCAGCCTGTGTGTTGTCGGTGTCGATTGGTACCGCAAGCCGCAGGGCAGGCTCTTCAGCTTCGATCTTGGCAACGCAATCATCTTCGACTAGGCTCAATTAAAGGACTTCAGCAAAATATTTATCTCCTGTGCTGATGCGCCCTCTTCAGGGTAAAGCAAACATGAAAGTGTTTCTCGACGATGAGAGGCCCACACCTGATGGGTGGCATCGCGTTTTTTGGCCCGATGAGGCCATCCAATTGCTCCAGACTGGGGCCGTCGAGGAAATCAGCCTGGATCATGATTTGGGGGATGACGCCCGGGGAACCGGGTACGACGTCATCCTGTGGATTGAAGAGGCCGTCGCACTGCGTGGGTTCAAGCCACCAATAATCATCGTCCACTCCGCAAATTCTTCGGCGGTCGACAAAATGCGGGCTGGCGTTCTTGCCATTGAGCGGCTGGCCAACCGCTGACAGTTTTCGTAGCATCATGCAACTTGATGATCTGCTGCCCCGTTTTGACTCTGAATTTGTCGACCGCGCGAGCCTGGCATCGTGGCCCTGGGTCAGGTCAAAGTTTGCAACTTCCGCGGCGCGGACCATAGTGCTTGGCGAGACCTCATCCGTCACCCGAGCGTCTTCTTCAATCGGCGCACCGCTGGGCCCTTCCGCAGAAACATGATCCCGCACTTTTTTCTTGACACAAGAGTCAAGCACGTGATCTAATCCGCCTCGCATTCTGAATTGGGTCGACGCCCATGCCAACCTGCCTTCCCGGGCAAGGTGGAACGCGAAAGCGAATGTGGCTCTCATGAGAGCAACCAAGCGGGTAGCGCGTCGACCCTCCCTTAACGGAGGGTTTTTTGTTTTCAGACTCAGCGATTCCTACTGAAACGATCCAGGCTTACCTGGAAACTGAATACATCACTTTTGGCGACGCGCCTACGACGTTAAGGATTGGCCAAACCAACCCGGAGTTGGTCACCCTGCACAAAACTCACAACGTCAATTGCAGCGCATTCGTTACTGCCTGCAATCCCTTTAGCCAGAATTGCAGTCCTGAGTTCAACGCCGCCAGTCAGGAAGCGTTAGCGTGTGAACTGAAGCGGCTTGGCTTGATCGCGATCGAGGGTATCGGCAAGCACCCGTCAGACAGGTGGCCTGGCGAGGCGAGCTATCTCGTGCCTGGGCTCTCGCTTGAAGCAGCAAAGGCGCTTGGAGCGCAATACCGTCAGAACGCAATTGTCTGGTCCGCAGACGACGCGACGCCTCAGCTCGTGCTATTGCGTTGAATCGCCGTTCACCTGATCTGACAAATTTCAGTTCGGAGCATTTCAAATGCAGCTAAAGCGGGAAGCAACCCGCTTTAGCGCAAGCCGGGTGGTTTCTTTTGTTTCATGTCGCGGATTTAAAGCACAACTTGCAGCGCGACTCATAAATTCTGCTAAAGCGTCGCCACGCCTCTGTACCCCGAAGGCCGGTGAACGCCGAACCATCGGGGATGGAGAGAAAAATGACACAACCTCTACTGGGCATTCTGCCTTCGCTGGACAGCCTCTTCGATCGCTTCCAGTTTCAGATCGAAACGCCTGAGTATCACGTCCTCTTGATCGGACTTCCGGGTACCGTCCGCCCCGGGTCATTCCTCTTCGCAAGGCCGCGACCAGACGTGCGCGAGGCCGTCGCGGCACGCTGCACAAATGGCGTCATTGGCGGCTTTCGTGCAATCCGTTCGGCACAATGGATGAAGCAGGGTTTGCTCCCCGTGTACGCCTATGACCCACCTCACATCGCCAGCTTCTTCGCTGCGCTTGTTCCGTACGCCGAGCACGAGCGGTTTGAATGCCAAGGGAGGAAAGGACAATGAGAGCGCGCCATTCCAACTACCCCATCGGCAAACTGCTTCTGAACGTAATCGAACAGTCAGGGCTTGACCCAAAAGCGTTCTTCGCTGAACTGGGATTCACGAACTTTTCGAAGTCGATAGAACGACTGGATGGCTGGCTCAGGCACGGGGAAGGCAACACCCTGCTGCTGGAAAGACTTCAATCCAGCCGGTTCGCCATTGATGACAATCTGTTGAAGCAGGTGATGGCTGAAAACGATGTCCTGTTACAGCGAGAGCGCGCGGCTGTAGCAAAGCGTGAGGAAGACGAGGCAAGACAAGCCTTCCAGCCCTACCTTGAGGTCATCCCGGAGTTCTCCCGCCCGACCCAGATAACGTTGTTCTGTCTCTCCGGTGGTAATAGGCGATTTGGCTCCAGAGTGCCCGACGACATATCGGCATGGCCGCGGGATGACCAACTTGCCTGCCTGAAACGGCTTGTGCGAGAGAACTTTGCAAAACACCAGGGTAGAACGTACTTCACGGGACGGATTGTTGGCTATCTCTATCGCCCGACGTTCGATAGCGAACCGATTCAGCTAACCGTCACCGGAGATCTGGAAGCACGAGGGGAGCCGTTGTCACACGCCGTCTCGTATCTTCGACTTCGGTGACTCCGCTACCTGGCGAGACATTGTTCACCGGTGCGGTGAAGCCATGACCAGATATCCGCGGCATTCATACGCTAATAATCAATCGCAGGAGATCAATATGACGAACAAGAATGGCGGGTTCGCAGCACTGTTACAGAACCACAAATCCAATGCGGCTATCGGTGGACTTGTCGGCCTGCTAGTCGGTGACGCGCTCGGCGTAGGATTCGAGTTCAAGCATCCGAACCAGATTCCTCCGCGCGCCGTGATAGAAATGACTATGCCTGCGACGTTCAGGCGTACCTATTCCCATGTACTTTCCGGAACGTGGTCCGATGACGGGGCGCAGGCGCTGTGCCTGCTTGCCAGCCTGATCGAGCGAGGCTCGTTCCGCCTGACGGACTTCGCGGACAGACTGGTGCAGTGGATGGATAAGGGCTACTTCGCAGTCGACGGCGATGTCTTTGATGTTGGCAGTCAGACCGCCCGCGCATTGGACCGCCTGCGCGACGGCGTACCCCCGCTGGAATCAGGCGGCGCATCCGAGTGGGACAACGGCAATGGCTCGCTGATGAGAGTGCTGCCGTTGGCACTATGGCATACCGGTCCAGATCGTGAGCTGGTCAGGAGCGCTCATCTGCAATCGATGCCGACTCATGGGCACCCTCGGTCGCTGGTCGCCTGTGCGTTCTACTGCCTCATCGCACGCGGGTATCTTAAGAACCTATCGGACCCCTGGTCGTGGGCTGATCAGCGTCTCGAGGAAATTTACCATGCCTGGTCTGATCCTCACGAACAGATAGCGTTTCTGGCAGAACTCGATGAACTGAAGCGCTTTCCCAGGTCGAACGAAGCCCGTGGGACCGGCTACGTGGTTGACACGCTCTGGTCCGCGCGCAAGGCGCTGGAAGAGGAGTCGTTCGAAGAAGTGGCCCGGACTGCTATCAGCTTTGGACATGACACAGATACGACAGCAGCGGTCGCGTGCGGCCTGGCCGGAATCAAGTTCGGCCTGGACGGCATCCCGGTACGCTGGCTTGAGCAGCTTCGGGGATTTGAACTTGTAGAACCGTTGATAGCACGGTTCACCGATGTTCGCGCCTAAGAGCTCTGCCTGCGGAGTGGAGAAACACCCGAAGTCCGGCAGGTCGGCATCTGCCCGGCTGCATCTGTACAACGTATCTACCACCAGGAGAAATATTTGACGCAAATTTTCGCTGAATCCGACGTCACCATCGAAATCCTGAATGTCCATGTCCGCGATAGCGGCCTGGTGCCATACACGGTGCAACACGATCATATCTCGCTGCGTACCGAGAAGGGTATTGGTTATAGCGTTTCCTTGGTCACGGACCGAAAGTTCATACGGTTCAGCACATACCTTCCGCTGAACAGGCTGGCCCCTACTGACCAGAAGCAAGAACTCGCGCGACGATTGAACGAGGAGGTCTTCTTGCCTGTGTTCGCCTTGGACCGCGATGAAGACCTGACTGTCGCCTACGTGCTGCCGTATGTGCAGGGTTTAATTGCCGGGAATTTCATGTTCGTCGTCAATCGGTTTGCGTCCTTGCTGGATTTCATCGTTCGCACCTACAACGATGACGGGCTGATCGACTTCGGTGCACCCGAAGTCGCATCAGCGGTGTCCACATCGGCCGCCCCCGGAACAGGGCCAGCCGGTGATGACCGCTTGCACTGACGGATCAGTAGCGTCTTCGGGCCATGGTCGAAGTCGGGAAGGAAACGGCCGATCGACTGACGAGATCGCCTGTTGCTGCGTCGATCAAATCTCGTCTTTGCGCAACGTTTACTGGGCGACTACAACGCAGCGGAGTCACATCGAGACACGAAATGTCCCGACGTTTGCGTATAGTCCCCACAGATACACCCAAACGACGTCGGCCCGATTGAAGCGGACGTCGGTCCGTGTCGCTTCAGCGAACATCGTCACGGCGATAACAATTCGCCCGCTCTCACATCAAGAAGATGCGTCGCGATGCTGCGACCGGCGCCGCAACGCAACCCGACGTTGGGACGTTGGAGTCGAAGCCGACGCGTACAGCACAGCCTGTTTAAGATTCGTTGCTTGCCTGCCGATAAACCCGTGGTCGATTCACTATGAAACTGTATATGCGCAGTGGGCAGCCTCACTAGATCTACATAGTCAAGCCTGTTGACCATCTCAGGAGCGGACCCTCTCAAGAGGCACAGGGAAAAATTCGCTCACTCTGTCACGGCGAAGCCTGCACGGCGGGGGTGAGCCATTAATAATCATCGATTCATTTTCGCGTTAAACCGCATGACGACCCTTTCCCCTCTACCGCTGGCGGTCGCCAGCGTATCGCTAGATCAGCTGCTGTCCGGCCGGGAAATAAGCGACACCCTTGGCCGTCCGCTCAAAGGCCGGCTTTGTCTGCCGGAATATCAGCGCCCCTATCGCTGGAGCAGCGAGCAGGTCGCGCAACTGGCCGACGATCTGGCCCGCCACCGGCAATTGGCCCCCGGCCACGACTATTATCTTGGCAGTCTGATCCTGCACCAGAGCGAGGACGGCTCGCTCAATATAATCGACGGCCAGCAGCGGTTGACCAGCATTGGCATCCTGTGCCTACTCGCGGGCGTGTCGCCGCTACCGGATCTGAGCTATCGTGCACCGGAAAGCCGGCAACGCATCCGTAGCAATCTGGCCGAACTGCGCAGGAAGAATCTGCAACCGCTACTGGACCTAAATCAGGTCAACGTCACTCTTGTGGTGACCCGCAGCGAGGACGACGCCTATCGTTTCTTCGAAACACAGAACAGCGGCGGCGTGCGGCTCTCCGGCATTGATATCGCCAAGGCCCATCACCTGCGCGCAGTGGACGAAGCCCGGCAAAACGACTACGCGCGGCGCTGGGAGCAACTGGGCGACCTGGAGCCTGTCGTGGATTGTGTCATGCGTGGCCGCCACTGGCAGAACCTCGACTGGCGCGAACTGGCAAGCAAGCAACGACAGGTGCGCGATTGGCGCGACCAGGTGGTGGAGGAATTGGCTACCGCCACCGGCGAAAGCGGCATGGATGTCGCGTATCAACTCGCCGTCGACGATTTCACCCAGCAGGAAAGGCGCGGTCAGCCCAAGCTCTGGCGGTACGATTTGCGCCAGCCGTTACAGGCCGGCCCCAACAGCATCAATTACCTGGAGCAGTTTCAAACGCTGCTGAGCCGCTACTGCCCCAACCAGTTGATCGACGAAGCTCACGCGGAATCGTGGCCCCGGCTGTACGTTCAACTGGTGGCGTGCTCTGATGCCTCGCCCTTCCTGCGCAAGCTGTACGATGCGGCGCTTGCGCTCTACGTTAGCCGCTTTGGCGACACCCGGCTGGAAGAGGCTGGGCTGTGGTTGTTCCGTGCGATCTACTCGTTGCGGATGAGTAACGAGAAGATGGTGCGGGAGAGCTCGGTGCAGAAGTTCGCCCGCGACAATCCGCTACTTGACTGGCTTGCCCACAGCTACACCCACGCGCAGGTGATCGCCCGGCTGCGTGGCTTCAGCTATGAGACCCGGCCGGAAAACCTCGACGCTCCTAGCGGCAAGAAGCGTCGACATGTGGCGGCAGTGTCCCAAGTGCTGAAATTCAATCTGGCAACTACGCCTGAGCAAATCGTCTTGCATTTCGACAACGAGCTTCGTCGCGCCATCGAACAACGCTGTAATTCCAAGGAACATTGCGCATGAACCGTGTTCGCTCCCAAACCGAAACCATCGCAAGGCTGTGCAAGGAGGGCGTGGCCCTCAATATTCCTAGCTACCAGCGTCCCTATGTCTGGCCGGCGGAGGATGTGGAAAAACTGCTGACAGACATCGCTGCGGCCAGCCTTGACCAGCAGCCGCACTACTACATCGGCACCCTGATCAGCTCGCGCAGCCGCGCCCATGCCAATCCGGAAGCAGAATATAGCTACGAACTGATAGACGGCCAGCAGCGCAGCACCACACTGACCCTGCTGGCGCTGGCGTTCCGCGAACGGCTGCCCAATCACGCGCTAGCGGCCATGACCCGGCTGGGTGCGCAGCCCCGCCTAACATTCATGATCCGCGAGCAAGCGCAGGCGTTTCTGGCGAAAGAGGCTGACTTGCAACCCGATACTCAATTGGACAATGCAGCGCTGGCCTCCCCATACCTTAGCCATTTGCATCAGGGGCTGAAGGCCGCGCGGCAGCGGCTCAAACAGATGGCGGACGCGGGGCAGGACCTGGGCGCACTGGCCGATTATCTGTATGAGAAGGTGGTGTGGGTCAACAATATCGTGCCGGCAGGGATGAACCTGAACCGCCTGTTCACACGCATCAACACAGGCGGCGTGCAGCTAGAGCAGAGCGATATCCTCAAGGCACAGCTGCTGCGCAAGATTCATCGCCACAAGCGCCGCTACGACGCCATCTGGCAAGCCTGCGAGAATCTGAACAATTACTTTGAGCGCAATGTGCGCCAGCTTTTCCCCCATTCCGATTGGCAAAAGCTGCGCTTCGATGCCCTCGCGCAATTCGATGCGGAACGCTTTCGGCAGGAAGAGAACGATCAGGCGGAAACCATAGGCCAAACATTGGCAGAGCTGGCTGCTGAGGTGGATGTCCAGCTAGGCCCGGAACACGGGCCGGCAGAAACGCCTTCTGCCAAAGAGGATGACAATACGGTGTACTGTCGCTCCATCATTGGCTTTCCGCTGCTGCTGATGCACACTTACCGCATCTTCCGCGCCGAACGGAAAGAAGGTGACATCAGCTGCCGGCTCAACGCGGCGCGCTTTGGCGAGTGTTTCGACGATTTCGTTCAAAACGGGAATGAGGCGGATGCCATCGCCTTCATAGAATGCCTGTGGCGTGTGCGCTATCAGTTCGACCGCTGGGTAGCGAAATGGCTGCAACGCGATGACGACGTCGAGCACCTGCATCTGGGCAGCGTAACGCTGAGCGAGAGCAAGGGCGTGAAACGGCTGAGCCGCTTCTATCCTGAACTCACGCCGGACCTGGTTCAGCTTCAGGCGGTCCGGAACTTCACCGGTGAGCGCAGCGCCCAGTACTGGCTCAGCCCCTTTCTCGCGCTGATGATGAAGCGCACGCCGGTCACAAACGGGGATGCGTCGAATGAGCTTAAGTCGATGGACATCGCGTTGCGCGAGCTGGAAAGGATAGATAACGTACTTTCCCTGGCCCAAAATACGCAAAAGGAAGCCAGCTTCGCGCTGTTGTGCGGGCAGAAATCGGAATGCGATCCTCCTGCTGAGATTGAAGATCATCTGCGAAAGCCACTGGGCACCGGCTTCGCACACTATTGGTTTCAGAAGCTGGAATACGTATTGTGGAAGCGCCGGGACAAGCTGCCTTTTCTGGACGAAAAACGTTGGCGCGATTTCCGCATCGCCTCGAAAAACTCGGTGGAGCATGTCCACCCCCAGCAACATGAGTATCGCGAGGAACAGCTCGAACCCGACATACTGAACAGCTTCGGCAATCTGGTCCTGCTGAGCCCAGGTGAGAATTCCTCCTACAGCAATCAGGATCCGGAAAAGAAGCGCGTCGACTTTGAGCGCAAGCTGACCTATGACGCTTTGAAGCTGGCGCACATTTTCCATCTGATGGGCAAGGAACAATGGAATGCAGCCAAGATAGAGCGGCATCGGCAGAGCATGCTAGAACTGTTGCTACAGCATTATCAAGCCGGGTAAATTCATCTTATCGAGCAAAACTCGGATGATCCAGGTTGGCGCGAAGGCCTGCTGACCTGGCTTTCGCGACACAGGTCAATCGTAGAATCCACGCTCCCGATCGGGAGATCGATTGCGTCGCTTTAAACGAACCGATGGAAAGTAACGTTGAGCGGCAAAGAGCAGCGTGACGTTTGGGAAGGCGTGACTTTTGCCGATGGGAGCTGGCACGGGTCAAGCGGCGAGATCATTGCTATAACCGGTCCCCTGCTCGCGACAATTGCAAGTAAGCGATACGCGGCACGACACATGGAAGTGTTCTTCACGCCGTGCTCGGCAGTGCGCTCGAATTGACATGTCGGAGCCGAGCCCTCTTCGACAAGTTGTTCCTGCAATCAAATGCGCGCATTGCACGACCATGTGCTAGTCGCGTTCCCATGCCCCTATGGGCGCATCTATGGAATGACGAACATGGCCGAACACGATCACCGGGTGCCTGTCCAGCGGCCGTTGGCAGCACAGTTCCCAAAGCCTCTAAACTGAGAACTCGTTAACTCTAACGACGGCCGAGAGATTTGGTTCCGGCCAAAGCTGCACCCAACCGCGTCGTTGTTACTGGCATACGGTTCCTAGGCATCGACTCGAAACGATCTGCCTCTATCACTGCATGGAAAAAGCGGCTGTGTCAGGGTGGCTCAACCGTGAGGCACACGTAGTGTGAGCCTTTGTCAGCACGGACTAGAGGGCAGTTCGACGCCACGTCACCGACTCCCTTATATGCAACGGAGGGTTCGTGTTCTAGACCTCTGAACTTGTCAAATACGCCTCGCTGTTTGCTTCTTCTTGAAGGCGACCAGCCATCCCATGCCCCAGTCATCCCGGCGGCCCCGGTGGTCCGTCGTCTCCGGCCACTGCGTCGCCTCCGACTCCTGACCAGCAGCCAAAACAAGCGTCAATCAACCCGACAAGATAATTGTCGGCGCCCCGCGACTATCGCATTGACATACATCGGGTCCCGCTGTCGCCAGCTGTTCGCCATACTCATTGCATCAGATCCGATTTAGCGAGACGAATCACGCTTTCTGGTTTTCAAGACGTGCTACGCGGCCAGCGTCCAGAGCACCGATCAAGGAATGGCTCGCTGCCTCCTCAAACCGGTAATAGCCGGTCTAGTCCCGTGGATCGGCGCAAGAGGACTCTCGCCCCCGATCCCCGCTCCAAGTGCCACTTTGCTGGCACTTGGAGTCCCACAACGGAAACGACAATGACCATGGCGACAATATCTATGACTTGGTACCACTCAAGTGCCAGATGTGTGGCGCTTCCGCGCGCCAAAGGCACGAACGCAAGAAACTTCACAGGATGCGATTCGAAAAAATCGCGCGGATCCAGACTTTCCGCAGCCACTTCAAAAAATCGAAAAAGCGGCTGTGTCAGGGAATCGGCTATCGCTATAGCGGTCCGCCGCATAAGGCTTTTCAACTACTTTTCCCGCTCTCCTTACGTCCTTAAACGCAACGCAAGGCGTTGAGTTTTGATATTGCCGCCCGCGGGCGCCGGGCCCAATGCGCCCGGGTCGATCACACCGGAAATTTTCTGCAGTATTGGAAGAGAGCGATGCTGCTTGACAAAACCGCTCCGGATTCCTTAATCTCTATCTGGCATGATTCGCCGGTTCCCGGCATGAGGTTGATCGACTGATCGACCACCCCGTTGGTTGCGCGCACGTTTGTGTACGCACATGAAGCTGAAAGCGACCAGGCCTTTGTACTGGTCGGACTATCCAACCCTCGCTACGTTAGCGTATGCGAGGAGGCAGAAATCGCACTTGGTCGCGTGACCCACCGCTTCGGGTTCGCTCGCATCAACCGTGCGCTCCAGTTGCCCTTTCCGAAAATTAAAACCTAACACTCGTGCTGACGTCCCTCACGCGGAGGGTCGATCACGTCTGTCCGTTCGGAAGGCATTTCCACAGGCGTTCACGCGCCCTGCAATATTCGAGTTGATGCAGCCATGCAATCCGCTCCGCCACCTGCGCTATCAACGGGCAGCGCATCACCCTACGAAATTTCACTTCCTTGAGGCATTGCACGCAGGCCGCGCGTATGGTCCCTTCCCGAAATGCCAAATTGGCGGCAAGTCGTGCTCCCGCGGGAGTGCGCCGGCTCCGTGCCGTTTATCTATCCATTTGTAGTGCGTAGGGTCTTCTTGAGCGTCCAGCTCAGGAGGTGCAGCAGTAGAAGAGGATCGTTTTGACGCAGCCCGCTCAACTTGCATGTCCCGAATCCAGTTGCAAGATCTCTGCAACACATGACGGAGCGATCGAGTGCATCAATGGCGGGTGCCCCAACCAAACACCGACCTTTTAACAAGTTCCATAGGGAGATCAAATGTTCAACGAACCCTCGTTCCACAACCAGCCCGGAGAGGTTGGCCTCGACGTCGGCTACCTGTCCACAAAGTATGCGCTGCGGCGTGACGGTAAGATCGTCACTGGAAGTTTTCCGAGCCTCGCACTTCGTGCATCGGGCGTCGCGATCTTTTCTGGTCTCGAAAGCATCGGAGCACGCGAGGCCGATCTCAGGATCGAGATCGGCGACGCGTCTTACTTGGTAAATACCTCTGAGGTTGAGGTCGTTTCGTCCAGCGTAATCCGTACTGAGAACGACCAATATCCCATCACAGATGAGCATGACGCCCTCGTCAAGGCAGCGCTCGTTCAGAGTGGAATCCAGAACATCAGTGAGTTAGTACTGGGCCTGCCAATGCACACTTTCCAGCAGTATGCGCCCGCGCTCATCAAGAAGTTCCGCGGACGCCACGAGTTCGGCCACGGGACGTACACGGTCAGAAACGCGTCGGTGCTGCCACAGGGCGTGGGCGCGTTCGCATTCTTGCGCGTCAAGAAACCGGATGCATTTATGCCCGATACCTCTTGCTGCATGATCGACTGTGGCTGGGCCACGACGGACACGCTGGTCGCCTCCCCGAGTTTTAAAATTGATCCTCATCGCTCACGCGGAATTGCGGGAGGCGCCGCGCTGGTGCTTCGTCACATCGCCGAGTTGCTGCAACGCGACCATTCAGGACGTTTTTCGAACCTCGACAGGATTGACAGGGCCATCGTCACCGGAAAGCCACTGATACATGCGGGCCGGGAGATTGACCTTTCGCCTTACCTTCGCCGGGCGCTTCATGTGACCATCCCGGTTGCCCGTTCGGTGTTGACAACAATCAAAACCCAGGAAGACCTGATCGTCTTCGCCGCGGGCGGAGCCGCTCACTACTATCTCGAGGCGCTTCGTGAAATTCTCGGATGCGAGATCCAGGTCGTGGACAATCCCCGCTTCGCGAACTCGATTGGATTTCTGCTTGCTGGCGAAGCTGCGCGCAAAGGACGGCAATGAACACCTTCAAGGGCCACTACACAATACATGCGAGCGAACACCCGCATCTCAGCGAAACACTTGCTGGCGAGGCGTCCGCGCGACGGCGCGCTCGCCTGCTTGTTACCTTTGCGGAGCTGGGCTGCATGTTGCAGAAGATGGGACTGACCGGCATGAACAAAACGATTCCGGTGTCCCATCCTGGCAGCAGCGCCGTTCACATGGACCATACGGAGACCAATCCAGTCAGTGCGGCGCTGGGGGACGAATTTGTCACCAACCTCCTCGCCAATTTCATGTCTCCACCGCCTGATGCGACTGGCGACGAGCACGGCGACGCATAAAGGCGTCTGCAACCTTGATGGATAGCGACGCCACCGCCCGAATGTGCTCTTCACAGCAACCTGGCATCGTGGGATTAACGCAAAACGATTAGGGCAACCACCTAAAGATCAGCTCGAAGAAGAAGGATACAGTTTCGCCAGCCGCTAATGCGGCAGCGTGCCTCCGGGCACAAACCGATTTCACATGAATACGCATTACCCGCCTTTCCTGCTGGATAGGCGTGTCAACGAGGCGTGCACTCCCGCCTTTCAGGAACCCTTCCTCCCTGTTCTCTGGGAAGGAAGCGCCAATTTCGATCCAAAACTTGATCTGACTGACGCACGGCGTCCGTGAGGCTAAAGCCTGCATCGGTCGTCGCGGTCCCCGCGCGCAATGCACATGGTGTCCTGCGGGCGCGCCCACAGGGTCGATGCAAATTGTCCGCGCCGGGGATTCCCGCAGTGTGACCCAGCTGAAATCGATCCCGTCGGAGGGAAGGCCGCGTCCTCCCACGAAAGGCTTTTACGCCACCGCTGCAGCTCTTGGTCCGGGCCGCTCCGCATGAACCCGCAAAGTCGTTGACTGGTCGCCGCATCCCGGCGACCGCGGCACGTCGCCGCGCGGGTTGCATCGTCCCACTGCGATGCGAGACTCCTGATCAGGAGGGTTTCACCATGCAGGCACGCAACAAACATTCGAAGCTAGATCGCCCCGACATCGTTGCCTTCCTCCGCCGGTGCGCCACGTCACGCCTCAAAGGAGCAGACGTGCGTCGTCACTCGCTGCAGGAGGTGGCAGACGGGATCGCCAAACGATTCGGCCTCAAGGTGCACAAGTCCACCGTGCACCGATTTCTGAAGCGCCTCGGGGTCAACTTTGCATGGGGTAAGGCCAAATGAGCAGCGCGACTCTCTCTCTCGCCGCAAACGCATTGGCACGGAAACTGATCTCGGCTGTCGTAGCGCTCGGCCAGTCGAAGTCGGCCCTCGGCGCAATCGCGGGGCACGTGATCGTATCCGTAGGCACGGCGCGAAATTTCGAGCAATGTGTATGCGATTTTCTCCGCTGGCGCTTCGCGGGCGGCACAAGCATCGACGCGCCCGTAACTCGCGCAGAACTCGAACAATATCTGACGCAGGAGAGCCAGCGCTGGCGGCAAAAAACTGTCGATCAGCATCGCCAAGCTTTGAGCCTCGTCTTCAGCGTGGCGCTTACGCGGATCGACGCCCAAATCTCAACGTTCACACGTGGTCGTGCGTACACGGAAGACGAGATGGTGGCCATTGCTCGCCGCCAGTCGTCGCGCAATGCACTTGCGACGCGCGTCGCCTTTCACAGCGGAATGCGCGCCAGTGAACTGTACGAACTGCGCGAGGCGCATGAGCTCGACCCCGAACCAGGTCGCCCTTGGCGTCCCGATCTGTTCACCGGTCTGCCCGACGGTGTCATCTACCGGACGACGGGCAAAGGAGGGCTCGCGCGCAGCATCTGGATCCCAGCAGAACTGCATCTTCAACTGCAGACCTGCCGCCTTGCGATGCCTGCCACGGTCATTGACCGCAAAGTGCATCGGGAAACCGTGTTCGATCTCGGCGGTGGCCAGAGCCTGTCCCAGTCGTTTTCGGAGACGAGTGTCGTCGTACTCGGGTTCTCTCTGGGATTTCACGGACTGCGGCACGGCTACGGCCAGCGCCGCCTAGAGACGCTCATCGCGATGGGTCTCGACCCGCTCGACATTTTCGAAATGGTCAGCCAGGAGCTCGGTCATCTACGTCTTGATGTCCTGTGGCATTACACGCCACCCCGGAGAAAGGCATGAAGAGGACTGCTTATCCTTCCGGGATGCGTTCCCGCCGTGGGCGTGACAACACCCGAACGTTCTACCTCATCCAACCCGACGGCACGAAACTCATGCTTGGCCAGGACTTCCGCCTCGCTTGCCAGCGCTGGGTCGAAGTACAGCAGTCGCAAGTGCAGCAAGAGCGCCCGGACACAGCGCTTGCGCTGCTCAGTGGCTTCCAGCGCTGCTCGCTGCCTTCGCCCAGTTCGGCAGCCTTCCTGCGCAGGCAGGCCGAACTGGCGACATTGCGCGACTACTTCGCTGACGCGGGCGACCCGATGCTCGATACGATCGCCAGTGAAGCGGACTTCCTGACATGGTACATACATCGTAAGCATGCGACATCACCTGACGCAGTCGTCCGGATATTCCGCCATGTGTGGATCTTCGCGCAGGAACTCGAAATTGTGGGTCGCGCGTGTCCCTGGAAGTCCCTTGATCTAAGCAAGGTCCGGCTCAAGCTCGAAGCCGCCGACGTGGTCTACCGCTTTGCTTTGGCACCGCTCACCGGGCTGCTTGAGGAACTGTTGGACAAGAGGCTTCCGAGGACGATCGAGCCACATCGCGCCCCGAGTGTGCCCGACGACATGCAGTATCTGCAGGTCCTGCTGAAGCAAGCTGCTTCGACCGCGGTGGCACAGCTACGCGCCTGCGGCAGGATGGATTTGGTTGCGCCCGTGTATCAGCTCACCATTGATGATCTGCTTTCACTGCGCGGCTCACCAATCCTCTCGCTGGTGCGTCCTCCGGGCCGGATTTCCCTAGAACACCGCCGCAGGGAATATCTGAACTCATTGAAGACACCGACGCAAAGCTCCCGCGAGTCAAAAGGCCTCGACGGGCGCGCCTCCGTACGCCTGCGCGAGTTGAGCGACCCCGAAGTGCAACAGGTTTTGGTCCAGCGCCTGTTTCTCGACGAGAATCCGACGTCAATTGGACAACTCAAGATAGAACTCGAGCATCTCTTCAACATTGCGGTGGACACGAGCGCCATTCTGCGCGAGCGGAATCTCATGGATAAAGAACACTTGCCGGAAGCACTGTTTGTTACGGGAGCCAAAAATGGAAAAGGGTAAATTCCTGCGCCTACCACAGGTACTGGACAAGATTGGTGTGAAAAGATCGACCCTGTACTCGTGGATTCAGGCAGGCCAGTTTCCACCACCCGTGCAGCTTGGCGCGCGTGCGGTCGGTTGGTGGGCGCACTCAGTCGATGAGTGGATGAACTCACGCCAAACGGCCAATCGCAGATAATCCCCCCACAGCTAGATTTGTTTCGATTCTAAAAGGAGCAGGACTTTGGTTTGACGGCGGGCGCGATATCCTCGCCCGCCAACTCTCGCTCGTTGATTGTTGGCCCTTATCTCTAACGCGCGTTGACCATCGGTACGAGTTTCGCGTCGACCTTCAGCTCGTCAAGGTAGTCAGCCCACCGTTGCATCATAGCCCTGCGTTCATTCAAAAATTTGGTGCGGTTATAGGCGGTGCCTAAGGCATCCGGCACCTTGTGTGCAAGTTGATGTTCGATCACTTCTGGCTTGAAGTGCAATTCCTCGTGCAGAATTGTGCGCGCCGTTGCCCGAAAGCCGTGTCCGGTGATCTCTGTCCTCGTGTCGTACCCCAACCGCCGCAACGCGGCATTGATGGCCGCGCTGCTCATCGGCTTGCGCGGTTCGCGGCCAGGAAAAACGTGGCGCCATTGGCCAGTCAAGGCGCGCAGTTCGCGCAGAATCGCCACCGCTTGTGCTGACAGTGGGACGAGGTGCTCCGTTTTAGTCTTGCTGACCAGGTACCGCCATTCGGCTTTCTCAAGATCAAATGCGGTCCACTCAGCCGTACGCAACTCGCCGGGCCTCACAAAGAGCATGGGCGCCAATCGTAAGGCGCATTTGACGACGAATGTTCCCTTGAAGCCGTCGATAGCTCGCAGCAGTTCCGCTAACTGTGCAGGATCGACGATGGCGGCAAAGTTTTCATGCTTTACAGGCGCAAGCGCCCCCCGCAGATCGCCAGATGGATCACGCTCCGCCCGCCCCGACGCCACGGCGTAACGGAAAACCTGTCCGCAGTTCTGCTTTGCTCGCAGGGCCGTGTCGAGTGCACCCCGGCCCTCAATCCGGCGCAGGACTGTCAGCAATTCAGGAGCCGTGATGTCTGCAATTGGCCGAGCTCCCAGCCAAGGGAAGACATCCCGTTCCAGACGCTGGATGATCTTGCTCGAGTGGCCCTCGGCCCACGTGGGTGCAAACTTCGCGAACCATTCGCGAGCGATGACCTCGAATGAGTCGGCCGCGCGAGCTAAAGTCGCTGCCTTCTGCGCCTTACGGTGCTCGCCGGGATCAACGTCATGCGCCAGCAGCTTGCGGGCCTCATCGCGACGCTCCCGTGCATCCTTCAGACTGATAGCAGGATAAGCGCCGAGGGACAGCAGCCGCTCCTTGCCGCCGAAGCGGTACTTCAGCCGCCACAGCTTGCCGCCGCTCGGTGTGACATACAGAAAGAGCCCTCCGCCGTCGAACAGCTTCTGGGGTTTCTTGCCGGGCTTGGCATTCCGAATAAGTATGTCGGTGAGCGCCATTGGGGGTATCGCACTTGGGCCATTCAGCGGATACCCCGAGAAGTACCCCAACCTCAGACCGGATTTTAGTGGACCATCCCGGACATTATAGGCGACAAAAAACCCCGTGAGCCTTGATCTCACGGGGTTCTCTGGACATTCCCGGATTACTTCAGACGTATTCTTGGTGGAGCGGATGAGGATCGAACTCACGACCTTCGCATTGCGAACGCGACGCTCTCCCAGCTGAGCTACCGCCCCACGACTTGCCGATTCTAGCACGACGAAAAATTACTGTGCCAGAGCACAAAGCCGAATTACTTCGAAGGCGCCCCAGCCAGCACCCAATCGACGACGGTGCGAATATCAGCATCGTTCATTGCGGGATGCGCGGGCATGGGAATCGCTCCCCAAACGCCGGAGCCACCATCCTTCACCTTCTTCGAAAGCAAAGCCCCAGCCCCAGCATTCCCCTTGTACTTCTCAGCCACCTGCTGAAACGAGGGCCCAACAAGCTTCCGATCAACCGCATGACAGCCCATACAAGCATTAGCCCGAGCGATCGCCAGTCCACGCGACGGCGCATCGGCAGCATGAGCGGCGCTAACAACCCCAAACCCAGCAACCAAAACCAACCCACCCATCACCGCCCGAAGCCCAGCAACAAAAAAACCCACCCTCATTGCCCCGCCTTCGGAGTCCCCGGATGCACCTGCATCGAGTTACTAACCGGCGCCGGAGCCTGCTGCTCCAACGGCTTCGAAGTAACCGACGAATCCGGCACCGCTCCCGACGTCACCTCAGCATCAGGCTGCGTCGCAGCCGGCGCCCCCGAAGCCGCGGACGCAGCCGCCGCCGACGCCGCAACTGCCTCTTGCGGCTGAATATACTGAAACACCTTCACAACCTGCGTAACCCCGGGCACCCTGCTAGCCACATCCGCCCCGCGATTCCCCTCATCAACGGTAACGAGCCCCATCAGATAGATAGAACCACGCTCACAAACCACCTTATAGTTATTCGCCGAAATATCCTTCTCAGCGATCAGCGCCGTCTTCACGCGCCCTTCCAGATACGTATCGTTACTACGCGAAGAAAAAGAACTCGCGGGCGCAACCGTCAACTCATTAATGATCGCATTCACGTTATTGAGGCTACGCAAAACCGATTCAGCCCGCGCCTTCGAAACCTCACCCGCCACTTCCCCAGTCAGCAACACCCGGCGATTAAACACCGTCACGTTAACGTGAGCCGAGTCCGGCAAATTCTGGCTGATCAACGACATCGCCTTCACCTGAATCTCGCGGTCTTCCGTCTGCGCGCCGAGCGTGCGCCGATCGGTCGCGACCAGCGCGCTGCCGCCCGCCGCCGCGCCGACAGCCAGCACGCAGCCCTGCAACGTCGCAGCCAGCCCGGCGACGAGACCAACCACCAGCGTGGTCCTCACAAACGTACTCTTCACGCGATATGCGCTCATCAACTCGCTCTCCTTCGGAATCATTCTTCGCCGAGCAACATCGCATCGATGCCGTCGCACAGACTATGGATCGTCAACAGATGCACTTCCTGCACGCGCGCCGTGCGATCGGACGGTGCGCAAATATGGATGTCGGTATCGTGCAGCACTTCGTTCATCTTGCCGCCGCCCTTGCCCGACAGCGCGATCACGATCATCTCGCGGTCATGCGCGTCTTCGACGGCAGCGAGAATATTGGCTGGATTGCCCGACGTCGAGATAGCGAGCAGCACGTCGCCAGGCTGACCGAGCGCGCGAATCTGCGTCGCGAAAATCTGGTCGAGCGATGCATCGTTGGCGATGCCCGTGATGATCGACGAATCTGTCGTCAGCGCAATGGCCGCCAACGCGGGACGCTCGCGCTCGAAGCCGCCGATCAGTTCGGCAGCGAAGTATTGCGCGTCGGCAGCGGACCCGCCGTTGCCGCACGCCAGAATCTTGTTACCGTTTGCAAGCGCGGCAAACATCGTGTCGACGGCCGCCGCGATCGGCATCGACAAAGCGTCCAGTGCTGCGAGTGTGACTGCCGCGCTATCGCGGAAGTGTTGTTGAATGCGTTCGACTGACATCGACTCTCTATCGTGTACTGCTTGCGCTGCCCGCCTGGCAGCGCAGGTTCAATTGGACGTGTTGCCCTTCCCCGCGCGATGGTCCGCAGCGCTCCGATCGGCGCGTCATGCGAGGCCGTTTAGCGGTTCCGTTCTGCAGCGCCTGCGTGCAAAGCGTTCGGCGCGTATTCACACACACCACGCGCCGCCCTTTTCGCGTCCGCAAGTTTATCGTACTCACGCGGCGAAACCGCCTGCTCAACAGTCGTCCGCGCGAAAAGCGTCGCGAAGCCACACCAGACGTCCGCGCTCGAACGCGATCACGTCGAAGCGGCACGCGGGCATCGCGCCATGATGCGCCAACAAAAAGTGCTGCGCGGCGCGCACTATGCGCTGCTGCTTCTGCCACACGACACTCGCCGCCGCTCCGCCATATCCGCCGTGCGCTCGCGCGCGCACTTCGACGAACACGAGCGCGCCGTCTGGCTCGCGCATCACGAGATCGATCTCGCCGCCGCGACACACGAAGTTACGCGCGACGAACCGCAAACGCTGCCGCTGAAGAAACGTCAACGCGTGCGCTTCGAACGCTGCCCCGACGCTTTTGGACCGTGCGCCATCGGAAAAGTTGTGCGAGCGCGGCGCGGCATCGCGTGCGTGATCTCGTGCGCGCGCGGCTGCGTGGCACAATGTCGGCCTCGTTTCGTCTGTCTGCGTCTTCCGTGTCATGACTCCTCTTTTCGAACTCGCGCAGGGACAGCAGTACCCCGCTTCCGCGCTTTACGTCGTGGCCACGCCGATCGGCAACATCGCCGACATCACGTTGCGCGCGCTTCACGTGCTCGGCCTCGTGGATCGCATCGCCGCCGAAGACACACGCAACACGGGACAACTGCTGTCGCGCTACGGCATCTCGAAGCCGCTCGTCGCCGTGCATCAGCACAACGAACGCGAGTCCGCGCAACGCATCGTCGAGTATCTGCAGGCGGGCGAACGTATCGCGTACGTTTCCGACGCGGGCACGCCAGGCATCTCGGACCCGGGCGCAAAACTCGTCGATGCCGTGCGCGAAGCCGGTTTCCCCGTCGTACCCATGCCGGGCGCAAGCGCGCTCGCCACGGCGCTCAGCGTCGCGGGCGACTGGGTATCGACGTTTTCTTTCGTCGGGTTCCTGCCGCCCAAAGCGAAGCAGCGCGCCGCCGCGCTCGCGCCGCTGACGAAGCATCCGTATGCGATGGTGTTCTACGAAGCGCCGCATCGCATCGTCGAAACCGTGCAGGCGCTCGCCGACGCGTTCGGCGGCGAGCGGCGTCTGTTGATTGCCCGTGAGTTGACGAAATTACATGAGGCGCTGCATCGCTGCACCCTGGCCGAAGGGCCTAAGTGGCTTGCCGAAGACGCCAACCGGCAACGCGGCGAATTCGTGCTGGTCGTCGAAGGCACGCCTGTCGCTGCCGAAGGCGAGCACGATCACGACGCGCTGCTCCACATGCTGCTGGAAGAGTTGTCGGTAAGCGGCGCCGTGAAAATCGCGGCGACGCTCACGGGCGCTTCGCGCAACGCGCTGTACACGCGTGCGCTAGCGCTGAAAAAGGACGAGTAAAAACAAAAAGGGCTGCATAACGCAGCCCTTTCTTCCGAGGACATCGCATGTCCGCGGCCATCGTACAAAGACGATCTTACTTCTCGTTCGAATCGCTCTGATTCGACGCCAGGATTTCCTTCATCTCGGCCTTCGCCTCACGCTGCGTCAGACCTTCGATCTTCACGCGTGCCGTACCGATATAGGCCAGATGCAAAATCTTCGCAGCCGCGTAAGAAAGATCGATCACCCGACCACGCGCGTACGGACCACGGTCGTTGATTTTCACGACAACGGTATCGTTTGTCGCCGGATTGGTCACGCGCACGTACGAGCCGAGCGGCAACGTGCGGTGTGCAGCCGTCAACGCGTGCATGTCGAAACGCTCGCCGTTGGCCGTCTTGCGTCCGTGGAAGCCGCGTCCGTACCACGACGCGCGTCCCATCTGATGGAAATCACCGATATTCGGGCCGTCGGTCAACGGCTCTGCGTCAGCGAGCTTGCCCTTCTGCTCTGCCGTGTCAGGCAGATTGTTCAGACCGGAGCCGTACGACTGCGGTGCAACCGCAGTGTGCGCATCCTTGGTCGTTGCGGACACACCGCTGACCTGGGTGCTCGCGCCCGGAGGCACCGCGCAACCGGCGAGTGCCAAAAAGGCAAAAACGCTCCCAACACGTCGGGGTAGCCGAGTTTTCATAAGACAATTTGTTACCAATGCGAGCCGCATCACGCGAAAAAACAGCGTCTATGCATGCGACTCCGGCGGCAATGAGCGAGCGCGCACCGCGCAACGTTGGCGCAGGACGACGGAAGCCCGGACGCGGCACACTCAGCCGCTACCGCACGGTTAGTTTTCACGTCTGACTGAACTGTCCCCGCAGTTTTGGCCAGACCCCACAAGCCGCCATCGAACGTGAAACACGCTCAGCGCCGGAAACTCACAGCGCTTAGGAAGGCGGCGTAGGCCCCATCCAGCGTCACGGCAGCGAGGCCGTAGCAGGTGCGTGGCACCTGGCTAGACAGGACGTGCGCATCGATAAAAGCGATCGATGCTGGATTTGTCATCGGATTCACCCGACGACACTTGCTTGATGGTGAAGCAGCAGCGCCCGTTCCCGTTTCATAGGACGAAATGCTTTTTCACCCAAAAGACAGTGCGGTTTCCCACACCCATTACGTGCATTATAGCAAAAACACAATTCTGTGTTGCCCGGCTCTCCATCCGCCCGATGAATTCTCACTATTACTGCAAAAATGCGCATGCGCTAGTCGGCTTTCTGGCCGATGGCACGTGACCCTGCGGTCGGTACAATCGAGCTTTCCAAGCTTTGCGCCCCCGCCATGAAAGTCACACTAATGCCCGTCACGCCGTTCCAGCAGAACAGTTCCCTGCTCGTTTGCGAGAACACCGGGCGCGCGGCCATCGTCGATCCGGGCGGTGATCTCGACATCATCAAGGGCGAGGTGGAGCGCCAGAACGTGTCTGTCGAAAAGGTGCTGCTAACGCACGGACATATCGATCATTGCGCGGGCGCGAAGACGCTCGCGGAGCACTACGGCGTGCCGATTGAAGGTCCGCATGTCGATGAACGCTTCTGGCTCGACAAGCTGCCCGAACAGAGCGTGCGCTTTGGCTTCCCTGCGGCTGAGGCCTTCGAACCGACCCGCTGGCTCGACGACAACGACACGGTGACGTTCGGCGACGAAACACTAGAGGTCTATCACTGCCCCGGCCACACGCCCGGTCACGTGATCTTCTTCAGCCGTGAGCATCGTCTCGCGCTGGTCGGTGACGTGCTGTTCGCTGGTTCGATCGGTCGCACGGATTTTCCGCGTGGCAACCACGGCGACCTGATCCGCTCGATCCGCGCCAAGCTCTGGCCGCTCGGCGACGACGTGACGTTCGTTCCCGGCCACGGGCCCACCTCGACGTTCGGCGACGAACGACGCACGAATCCGTATGTCGCGGACAGAGTCGGCGCATGAGCGCAGAAATCTATGTGAGCACCGACGTCGAAGCGGACGGCCCGATTCCCGGTCCGCATTCGATGCTGAGTTTCGCGTCCGCCGCTTATACGGCCGACAAGCAGCTGATCGGCACGTTCTCGGCGAACCTGGAGCTGCTCGAAGGCGCGGCGCCGCATCCCGTGCAGGAGGCGTGGTGGAAGACACAGCCCGAAGCGTGGGCGGCGTGCCGCAAGGACTTGCAGCAGCCGGCGGCGGCGCTCGTGGCGTATGTCGAATGGGTCGAGGCGTTGCCGGGCAAGCCCGTATTTGTCGCGATGCCGGCGGGCTTCGATTTCACGTTCATGTTCTGGTACATGATGCGCTTTACCGGCCGCTGCCCGTTCTCGTGGTCGGCGCTCGATATCAAAACGCTCGCGTTCGCGATGACGGGGCTGCCGTATCGCAAGTGCATCAAGCCACGTTTCCCCAAGCACTGGTTCGACGATCATCCGCACACGCACGTCGCGCTCGACGACGCCATCGAGCAAGGCGCGCTCTTCTGCAACATGCTCGCGGAGCTGCGGGCAAGCCAGAGCGCGGTGGCAGCCGGCGCTGACGGGGACGACTCAGGACAAAAACCCGCCGAGTAAGCGCCAAATTAGGGAATCTCCCTCAGTACGGGCGGTTTGCATTGCGTTTCGTTTCCGCGACCTCTACCATTGACGAAAAGGCGACGCGACAACGGAGGCGCAGTTGACACTCGATACGTTCTCTCAAAAAATCCTGCGTCTTTTGCAGCTGGACGCGCGCCGTTCGGTGCAGGAAATCTCCGATCAGGTCGGACTGTCCAGCACACCGTGCTGGCGACGCATCAAGGACATGGAGCAATCGGGCATCATCCAGCGCTACACGGCGTTGCTCGATCGCGAAAAGCTCGGCTTGCATGTGTGCGCACTCGCCCATATTCACCTGACGCGACACACGGAAGGCGGCGTCGAGCAGTTCGAACGGGAAATCGCCACCTGCCCCGAAGTGACCGAGTGCTACAGCACGACGGGCGAATCGGACTACATCCTCAAGATCGTTGCGCCCGACATCAAGGC
The DNA here is from genome assembly GCF_900100565.1 of Paraburkholderia steynii. NCBI lineage: Bacteria > Pseudomonadati > Pseudomonadota > Betaproteobacteria > Burkholderiales > Burkholderiaceae > Paraburkholderia > Paraburkholderia steynii. The sequence continues at coordinate 374,582 of NZ_FNDI01000005.1, forward strand.
GTACGACGCCTTCCTCCACGACCGCATTTTCAAGATTCCCGCTGTCGCGCAGGTGCGCACGAGCGTCGTGCTGCGCGAGATCAAGTTCGATACGCAGCTGCCGCTTTAACCGGCTCGCTCAGACGCCGGAAATCGCTCAGCCGTCGCCGCGCGGCTCGCGCACCAGCTCCGCGCCAGCCGTCGACACATCCACTGCATGTGTCACGTTCAAGCGGCGCGCACCCAGCTTGTGCTTGAGCGCTTCCACATCGACCCGCGCGAGTTGATGCACTTCGCTTTCCAGCGCGTCGAGCCTCGACGGCTGCAACGTCACCTCGACGTCGAGCCCCGTGCTCAGATAATGCAGATTCACACTGGCCGCCTTGAGTCCTTGCGCGGCAAGCGCCGATTCCACTTCAGCCGCGATCTTTGCGCGCGGCGGCAGGTTGACGGGTGGCCGCGCAATCGCATCGTTTTCCGGATCGACGTGAATCAGCGCATCGAGCACGCGGTTGTCCGACAGCACACGCGCACGCGCCGTCTCGGCGATGTAGTGACCTTCTGAAACGGAGATCATCGGGTCCACGAGAATATGTGCGTCGACGAGTGCGAAGTCGCCCATCTTCCGCGTGCGCAGTTCGTGGACATCGCGCACGCCTGGCGTCGATAAAATCCGAGCGCGCAGATCGGCGGTATCGGATTCGTCGAGCGCGCGATCGGACAGATCCTGAAGCGCGTCCCAACCGAACGTCCAGCCCATGCGCGCAACCATGAAGCCGACAACGGCAGCCGCAACCGGGTCGAGCAGCCGCACGCCAGCAATGCTCCCGACGATACCCAACGCAACCACCAGCGACGACGCCGCGTCCGAGCGCGCATGCCACGCGTTCGCAATCAGCATCGCCGATCGCACGCGCTGCGCCTCGCGCAGCATGTAGCGGAACAGCGCTTCCTTCGACACCAGCACGACGACCGCAACCATGAGCGCGCTCACATGAACGGCAGGAATGTTGTCCAGATCGGTGAGCCGCTCGCCGGCGCGCCACAACATGCCGCCGCCGACCGCAATCAGCAAGCCGCCCAGGAATAGCGACGCGACCGTTTCATAACGGCTATGTCCGTAGTTGTGATCGGCGTCCGGTTCGGCTCCGCTATGGCGATTGGCGACCAGCACGACAAAATCGGAAATGAGATCGGCGAGCGAATGCACGCCGTCCGCGACGAGCGCCTGGGAATGCGCAATCACGCCCACGACAATCTGCACCGACATCAACACCGTATTGAGTCCGATGCTGACGAAAGTGGTTTTGCGGGCTACGCGTCGTTTCTCCGCGGATTGGGCGGTCGGGTTGGAAGGCATTTGAAGGCAAACGGTTTGGTTACTATTTATTCTACCCGCCGCTTTGTGAAACCGCTGTTAAGCGAACAAAAAATACCTTTTAAATCATGCGCTTATCATAACGCGACTCATTCGCATCGAAGCACGCACGGCACCGGCCATCGTTCTTCCTAAGAATTGAAAAGACTCAGCCCAATAAAAAACCGCGCTTCCGAATGGAGCGCGGTTTTTCTTAAATCCATTGCTTGCGGTGCAAGCATTAAGTCATATTATTTCTCGATGAGAAATTTTTCGCGATCTTGACCTGCAATCCAGCGCGGCGGCTTACCGCGGCCCGACCAGGTGCTCCCGCTTGCGGGGTCACGATATTTAGGCGCGACGCCGGCGCGGGGACGGCCCGCTGCCTTTACGGCTTTCGCACGTCCGCCAGCGCCGAGTTCAGCCAGCGTAATACCGTAATCAGACATTTTCTGCTTGATCTCGTTTAACACTTCCGCATACTCGCGCGCTTTCGCCTCTTCGATCTGTTTCTCGAGCTTTTCGCGCTGCGCGAGTAGTTCCCTGTAGGAGGACATAGTTTCCTTGTGGTTCGATAAATGGACGGACGGTCTATGCCGATTAGTCCGGAAAGTGATCATGCCTCGGAATTTGCTGGCGAGATTAACACAAAATAGAAACTTCGGAAAAGAGACCGGCGAAAATTAATTAATCTCAATTTCTAAAACTTTCAAGAGCCTGGCAATCAACCGGCTCAGAAGCCGAATTATTCTCCCACTGAATAACGCTCATCTGAGGAATAAATTCATATTTAATTGGCAAGGCATGAAAAGCAATGGTTAATTTATTCCCAAACATTTCATGCCATGCGAGTTTTAACCGGCAAAATGTAAAATGCCGGCCCGATTTTGCGGTATAAATCGCTCCACATTACCCGTCATGCATTGGCGTGCCGCGCGATGCAATCTTCAAGCGCAGCGTGTAAGCATTCGGCATCGGGCGCAGGTGTGTCGAAGGCCATGCGGCTGCGGGCGCCCGAAATATTCAGGTCCGCGCCATACCGGTCTATGCCCATCAATTGCACTTGCGCTGGCCGTCGCGGGTGACGCTCGAAGAATTCGACGAGCGCGTTTTCCTCGTCAAATGAAACGGGGTCGAGCGGATCGAGTTCTGCCTGCGTCAACCATCCCATCGCGCCAAACCCGCCTATATAACGCATCCGCTCGACGGACATCACCCAGAACGAGAAATCCCCTAGCACCAGATAGCGCTCGGCTTCCGGGTGGTAGCGCAAATACCGCTGAGTCACGGGTGGCGTCGGCTCGACATGCTCGAACGTGCCGACCAGCGTGACGCGCTGCCCGTTGAGCACGTCGCCGTCTGGCGCGTGGACGATCAGGAAGCCCGCGCGCGGATCAGAGTGCAGATTGCGCGTGTGCTCCGCGAGCCGGCTCACGAGTATCGTCGGGCGATGATGCGAATCCGGCGCGAACGGCAGCACCGTCGGATACGGAAACCCTTGCGGCTGGCGTGCATGCGTGGCGAGCGTGCCGATGGCGGCCTGATGCAACAGATGCAGCGGAGCGTGAGCGGGAATGTTCAAGTGCGCGTCCTCGTCGGGTGATTGATGCGCCGCGCGATGCCGTTAAACGCGACGTGCCTGGAAAGGAGATATTAGTTCAGGGACTTGCCCGCATGAGCCATCATGCTTCGTTAGAATGTGGAAGCGCTTTCATCGCGCTTTCTTGCTGCGCTTCCTCTTCATCTTCGTCTTCAATCACCGAGTTTTCCGTGTCCGATCGTCCGTCCGAGTCCGCATCCTTGCCCGCCGCGCATCGCAATCTGTCAGCGAGCGCGCGCAACCGCGCCCGTTACGCGACGATGGCGCTCTTCTTCATCGCGGGGATGATGTATGCGTCCTGGGGCGTCCACGTGCCGACCGTCCGCGATCGATTCCAGCTGAATCCGGCCATGCTGTCGCTCGCGCTGTTCGCGGTGGCGGGCGGCTCGATCGGTGCAATGGTGACGAATGCGCCGTGGATCGCGCGCGTCGGCACACGGCGCGCCTGTCTTGCGGGCGGGCTCGTGATGTCGGGGGCTGGCGCGCTGATTCTCGTCGTGCCGTATTACTGGATGCTGCTCGTATTGCTCGCGCTCTTCGGCGCGGGCATGGCAACGCTCGACGTCGCGATGAACGCGGAAGCCAGCACCGTCGAAGAAACGCTCGGCCGGCCGATCATGTCGGCGCTGCACGGTATGTTCAGCGTCGGCGGGATGGCGGGTGCTGCGGTCGGCGGCGCGGCGCTCGCGCACGGCATGGCGCCTGCCGTGCATCTGCTGCTCGCCTCGCTGATCAGCGCGGCTGTGTTACTCGCCGCGTGCCCATCCGTCCTGCCGCACGTTCCACATTCCGAGCATCCGGACGCACACACGCCGCGCGGCAACCGCTGGCGCTCGCCCGCGCTGTGGGCGCTCGGCGCGATTGCGCTGATCGCCTTGATCGCGGAAGGCGCGATGTACGACTGGGCGACTGTTTATATGCGCGACGTCGTCGCGTCGACGCCGGCCGTAGCGAGCGCGGCCTACGCCGCGTTCTCGGGCGGCATGGCGGCCGCGCGTTTTGCCGGCGACGCCGTGCGCGCGCGATTCGGCGCGCCGCAGCTGATTGCCGCGAGCGCGTCACTGGCTTGCGCGGGCATGATCGGCGCGCTGCTGCTGCCGCATCCCATCGCGGCGCTGACGGGCTTCACGCTGATGGGCCTCGGTCTCGCCAACATGATGCCCGTGCTGTTCGCGGCAGCGGCGCGCGTGAAAGGCATACACGCGGCCGAGGGACTCGCGCACGTGGCCGGGCTCGCCTACTTCGGCCTGCTGCTCGGGCCGGTGATCATCGGCGGCGTGGCGCAGGTGACGAATCTTCCCATCGGGCTGTCCGTCGTCGCGCTGTGCGCGGCGCTCGTCGCGTTCATCGGGCCCAAGGTTTTGCGCCGGCTCGGCATCTGAAGGCCTGCCTTTAACACTGCATCGGTCCGCCGTTTTTTATCGCAGCACCGCTCAAAGTTCGCGATACGTGCTGTACGTACGGCCGAAATCATTACGCTCGATAAAGTTCGTGTAGGTCATCGTGGCGGAAACGTCTAGCGCTTCGACGTAGTGCCACCAGCCGATCGGCAGAAACAGCAGTTCGCCGGGTTCGAGCGTGCATTCAATCACCTGTGCATGTTCGAACGACGGAAACCGCCCGACATCGATCGCGCCGCCGTCGAGCCGCGAATAACAATGCTGATGGTTGTACATGTGGGCGGTGTCGGTGAACGGCACGAGCAGAACACGCTTGCGGCCAATCACCTGCGCCATCAGATTGTTGGTCAGGTCGTGATGAAACGGCGTCTTCGTACCGGCCGGACCGAACCAGAAATAGCCTGCGTCGGTTGGCGCGGGATCGAGATACTCGCCGATCGCCGGCGCATCGGCCCAAAGCGTCGCGAGCGCCGTGCGGTTGCGCGACGCGTTGTTCGCCGTCATATAGAAGTCATTGGTCACGCCCGCGCTTTCGACGAGATCGACGTAATCGCCAAAGCGCATCGTGCGCCTCAACACCGGTTGATTGATCTCGTAGTTCGCATCTGCCTCACGCCCAGACTGCACTTCGACTTCGGCAAGGCCGCAGCGCGCGCGAAAGTAACCGAAATTCCACAGCTTGCGCGCCGGCCACGAATCGAGCATGCCCGTGATGATCACGGGCCGGTTCTGAAAATAGAACTGCTCGTAAAACGCATCGCGCGACAGGCGCACGCGGCGCTCGACACATGCCGCACCCGAACGCATGCGATTCAGCTCACCGTACACGGAAAGCATCCATTCGCGCTTACGCAAACGATTGCGCAAGCGAGAACCCGCTTGAAAATAAGGGCTTTGCAACGTGCTATCGATCTCGCATAACGCGTGTTCGCGTTCGAACCCATGCTCGACGAGCACGGCATGCACGGCCTCCGGCGAGGCTTCGAGCAACAGGTTCTCGGCAATCCAGCGCCGCCATTCGTCATCGATCATCCGTGTCACGACCGCGTCCCCCGCGTGTTGTAGCCGATACGACAATATCGCCCGCACCGCTTCCGGTGCGCAAAAAGAAATGCGCAGACAGGCATGCGCAAAAGCAGAAGGCAAAACAAAAGGCACGCGGGTCGAAACCCGCGTGCCTCCTAAGCCCTTTCGGGCTGGCTTGCGCAGGGCGGAACGCGGCGAACCGCGTTTCCGCCAACTACGCCAAGCGCTTTTACATCTTCACGACGTCGAGCAGCGTCTTCTTGCCCGACTTGTAGTTGTACAGCGAGATCACGCCGTGCTTCAGGTCGCCCTTCGCGTCGAACGTGGTTTCACCGATCACACCCTTGTAGTCGGTGTTCGGCATCACTGCCAGGATCTTCGCCGGATCGGTCGAGCCAGCGCGCTTCATTGCGTCGACGATGATGTACACAGCGTCATACGTGAACGGAGCGTAGATCTGGATCGGCTGGCCGAAACGCTTCTGATACTTCGCCTGGAACGCTGCGCCGCCTTCCATCTTCTCGAGCGCCATACCGGCTTCCGAGCAGACGATGTTGTCGGTTGCGTCGCCAGCCAGGTCAGACAGCTTGTCGGTACACACGCCGTCGCCCGCCAGCACCTTCGCGCGCAGGCCGAGCTGCTTGGCTTGCTTTGCGAACGGGCCGCCCGTGGCGTCCATGCCGCCGTACATGATCGCGTCCGGGTTTTCGCCCTTGATCTTCGTGAGAATTGCGCGGAAGTCGACAGCCTTGTCGTTCGTCGCGTCATGCGACATCACGTTCAGGCCCAGCGACTTTGCCGTCTTCTCGAATTCGTTGGCGAGACCCTGGCCGTATGCCGTCGAGTCGTCGACGATCGCGACGCTCTTCACCTTCAGGCCCTTCGCTGCGTAGTTCGCCAGTGCCGGACCTTGCTGCGCGTCCGTCGCGACGACGCGGTACGTCGTCTTGAAGCCCTGTTGCGTGTACGCCGGGTTCGTTGCCGACGGCGAGATCTGAACGATGCCTGCATCGCTATAGATCTTCGAAGCCGGGATCGACGTGCCCGAGTTCAAGTGGCCAACCACTGCGACGACCTTGTCGTCGACCAGCTTCTGCGCAACCTGCGTAGCCGTACGCGGGTCAGCTGCGTCGTCCTGTGCATCCAGTTGCAGCGTGATCTTCTGGCCGCCGATCGTCAGACCCTTGGCATTGATCTCTTCAACTGCGAGACGTGCGCCATTTTCGTTGTCCTTGCCCAGGTGAGCGATGCCACCCGTCAAAGGCGCAACGTGGCCAATCTTGACAGTTTCGTCGGCCATAGCCGTCGTCGCCAACGTTGCAAACAGCATCGCCGCAGCGCTGATCGGCAACAGCTTTTGGATTTTGATGTTCATGTAAGTCTCCGATTTCGGTCCCGAAAAACAACGGTATCGCCCTTGTGCCCCGCTTCCTTCACGTGTCGCTCAAATCCCGTGGACGACTCCGCCGGATGCATCGTTCATGCACTTGGCAAGCACGCGTTCCAGCCTGTTTGTGGCAGGTGGCGCCCCGCGCTTGCGCGCAAGTGTAGGCTATCAAATTAATTTGTGGGGGTTTTTTGAGGAAGTGGGATCACTACCAATAGCGTTTATCCCACTTAGTCATGAAAGGCAGGTGGGACGTGGCCGGAAAGCGAAGGCTGGCGCGGGTTTCGGGGAAACGAGGGAGGCTTCTATAGTGCGGGTCTAAAGCTTTTCCTCGATCGTCCGTTAATGCGCCGGATGTGCGTCGAACGCGTCATCACGGGTAAACACAATGGTGATATCGCGCCGTTGAGATCGTGCTCAAACACGCTTAAGCGATGCGCTCTATATAGAGTGCGAGTGCCGTTTTTTTGGCCGCTGCAACCGGGCCGCGCAGCCCGCCGAGACCAGAAGTCGTTTCAATCCGCTTACGAGAAGGCCGCCGCGCGGGCCTCTCGCTGCAATTGCCTTCTTTTGATGGCACACTGAGCGCCCGCTGCGGGCGAGACGCCCGCAAACGATTGCCCGCCCGATAGCGGCTTCACCGTTTATGCAAGGAGAAACAACGTGAGCGTGACTTCCCGATGGATCGACATTCAAACCGGCAATGATTCGTTTGGCGCGTACATGTCGACGCCGAAGAGCGGCAAGGGTCCGGCCGTCATCATCATCCAGGAAATCTTCGGCGTGAACGGCCACATTCGCGACGTCGTCGATCAATATGCGCAGGACGGCTATATCGCGATCGCACCGGATATCTTCTGGCGCACGCAGCCGCGCGTCGAACTCACCTACGCCGGCGCGGATCGCGACAAGGGCATCGAAATCCTGCAGAAGACGAATGTCGATCTCGCCGTCGCCGATATCGGCGCCACGGCTGCCGCGCTGCGCGCGATGCCGGAAGTGGCGGGCAAGATCGCGGGCGTCGGCTACTGCTTTGGCGGCCGTCTCGCGTATCTGGCCGCGGCTGAAGGATTGCTCGATATCGCCGTGTCGTACTACGGCGGCGGCATCCAGAACCAGCTCGACAAGGCAGCGCAAATCAAGGTGCCGATGCAGTTCCACTACGGCGAACTCGACCACGGCATTCCGCTGTCGGCAGTCGGTGAAGTGAAGGAGCGCTTCGCGGGCCGCGACGAAGTCGAGCTGTATATCTACCCGAACGCCGATCACGGTTTCAACTGCACCGAGCGCGCGAGCTATCACCAGCACTCGGCGGCGCTCGCGCATGGCCGCACGCTGACTTTCCTCGGCACCCACGCGTAAGTTACGCTAGAGGCACGGCGTGGCTGCGTCGTGCCCTGTGCTTCGATTCAGGGCACGACGCCCCGCGCGTGCCGTCATCACCATTCCTGTCCGCGGGGGTCGTCGTCGTGCAATCCGATTATCTCGATCATGACGCGATCGGCCTCGCCGATCTCGTGCGCAAGCGCAAGGTGAGCGCGCGCGAATTGCTGGAAACAGCAATCGCGCGCGCCGAAGCTGCCAATCCCGCGATCAACGCGATCGTTCTGAAGGACTATGACGCCGCCCGTCAGCGCGCATCGCGAGAGCATGCGAACGGCGAGGATGACGTGATTGGCGACGGAGCGCTCGCCGGCGTCCCGTATCTGGTCAAGGATCTCGGGCTGCCCGTGAAAGGGCTGCGCATGTCGATGGGCAGCCGCCACTACCGCCACTTCGTTCCCGACGCAGACGCGCCGCTCGTCACGGCCACGCGCGCCGCCGGACTCAACATCTTCGGCAAGACGAGCACGTCGGAAATGGGCCAGATGCCTTATACGGAGCCCGAACTGTTTGGGCCGTGCCGCAACCCGTGGAGTCTCGATCACACGCCGGGCGGCTCCAGCGGCGGCTCGGCTGCCGCCGTCGCGGCGGGCATCGTGCCGCTCGCGCATGCGTCGGACGGCGGTGGCTCGATCCGCATTCCGGCGTCGTGTTGCGGCCTGTTCGGACTCAAGCCGTCGCGCGGACGGCAGCCGTCGAATGCGGTGCCCGCGCCCGGCGACCTCGGCATCGATCACGCCGTTTCGCGCAGCGTGCGCGACAGCGCGCTGCTGCTCGATCTCACTTCGGGCAACGCCGACCGTCCGATGGGCGCGCCCGGCACCTTCCTCGCCGCCGCCAGCGAACCGTGCAAGCCGCTGCACATCGCGTTCGTCACGGACCCGATGCTCGCGCCCACGCTATCCGCCGACGCCCGAGCCGCGCTCGACGACGCCGCGCAACTCGCAGCGTCGCTCGGCCATCACATCGAACCCGTATCGCTCGGCATCGATTTCGCGAGTCTGCGCGAAGCGTTTTTGATGATCTGGTCGGTGAGCGCCGAAAGCCTCGTGCTGAGGGCCGATCAGATCACGGGGCGCAAGCCCAATCGTGAGGAATTCGAAATCGCCACGTGGACGATGGGACATATCGGCCGAAAATTCGGCGAGCGCGAATTGCCTGCCGCGCTCGAAGCGCAGCGCCAGGTGAGCGCGAAGCTCGCGGATCTGATGACGCGCTACGACGTGATCCTGTGCGCGACGCTCGCTTCCGCGCCGATCAAGATCGGTGAAATGCAGCCCACTGCCGTCGAGAAAATGCAGATGCGCGCCGTCACCACCGTTCCCGTCGAGCCGCTGATGCGCAAGCTGCTGACGGAAGTATCGAACAAGGCGTTCGCGTGGGCGGGCTGCACGGAGTTGTTCAATCTGACGGGACAACCGGCGATGTCGGTGCCGCTTTACTGGAACGCGCGCGGACTTCCGATCGGCGTGCAGTTCGCGACGCGTGACGGCGGCGAAGCGATGTTGCTGCGGCTCGCCGCGCAACTGGAAACGGCGCGTCCGTGGTTCGACCGGCGGCCGCCGCTGATGCCCGCGCGAAGCTAGCGCCGCTCCAGCGCATCGACGGGCTTGCGCATCGCGTCGAGATCAGCGTGACGTTTCGCGGGCATGCACGCAACGGCGATGATAGAAAGCGCGATGCCGCACATCACGTAGTACGTCGGCGCGAGCGGCGAACCCGTCGTCTTGATCAGCCACGTGACGATGAACTGGCCAAAGCCGCCGAATAGCATCACCGCGAAGTTGTACGCGAGCGAAAGGCCGATCGAGCGCACGTTCGCGGGAAAAAGTTCGGCCATCAGTGCGCCGAACGGTCCGTAGTAGCCGGATAGCGTGATCGACAGCACGGCCTGCACGAGAATCAGTTTCGACACGCTCGGCGCTTCTTCGAGCCACGCGAAGAGCGGATAGATCAGCACCAGCGTGAGACCCAGCGACCACAGCGACAAACCCTTGCGCCCGATGCGATCGGACCACGCGCCCGTCAGCGGCGACAACACCATCAGCAGCAAATTGCCGACGATCACAGCCGTGAACGAATCTGAATAAGGCAGCTTCAGTTGCTTGACCGCGAATGTCGGCAGATAGCTGATCAGCACATAGATCGTGACCGTCAGCGCGATCACCGAGCCCAGACCGCAGAGCACGTCGCGGGTATGGTGCGCGAAAAGCTCGCCGAGCGTCGCGCGGCGCGCGGTCTGCTTGGCGTGCAAAAATGCTTCGGAATCCGCGAGATTGCGGCGAATGTAGAAACCGATCGGTCCGATCACGAGACCGATGATGAACGGCACGCGCCAGCCCCAGGACTTGAGCGCTTCCGGCGACAGGCCGCGCGTCACCAGCGCGCCGACGATCGCGCCGAGCAGCAGTGCCGCCGCCTGGCTTGCCATCTGCCAGCTGCCGTATAAACCGCGTTTCGAGAACGGCGCCGCTTCGATCAGCAGCGCGGTCGAGCTGCCGAACTCACCGCCCGCGGAAAAGCCCTGTAGCAGACGCCCGACCACGATGATGATCGGCGCGCCGATGCCGATTGCCGAATACGGCGGTGCGATGGCGAGCAGCAGAATGCCGAGCGTCATCAACGCGATGACCAGCGAGAGCGCCGCCTTGCGTCCCGCGCGATCCGCATACAGGCCGAGCACGATGCCGCCGATAGGCCGCATGAAGAACGCGACGCCGAAGGTCGCCGTGGTGAGAAGAATCGACGCGTAGTCGCTGCTGGAGGGAAAGAAGAGTTCGGCGATGACGACGGTGAGAAAACCGAAGACGGTGAAGTCATACCACTCGAGTGCATTACCGATGACGGCCGCTGTGACCGCACGGGTATTGAGGCTCCTCGCTGCTTGTGACATCGATGTCTCCGCCCTTCGTCGAGGCGTCGGGGTGCGTTGGTTTGAAGCGATTCGAATGGGCCGTCGTGAAGGCCGAGCGCGCAAGCCATGCGAGTGTAAAAGAGCACGACATCGGATTTCAAGCAACTTTCATACGACAAAGAGCGCGACACCGCGTTGCACGGTGCGCGCTCTATCCGTTATAGCGAGAGGCACACGCGGCGATGCTGCAGCGCAGCGTCCGACACGTGCCCATGCCGACTGGATTTCGTTGTATCAGGCCTTCTTGTTATATGCGCTGCACCAACCCTTGCTTGCGACCTGCTTGCCCGCGAACATCGGGCAGCCCGCGTAGGCGTCGGTGGCCTTGCCCTGATAGAAACTGCAATTGCCGCAGTCCTGGCCAGCTGCGTACTTCGCGTATTTGGCCTTGTCGACTTTGGACGCGTCTTCCTTGTAGCCGAGCGCCTGCGCGGTCGGATCGGATTCCGCGACCTTCGGTGCATCGGCGAACGCCTGGCGCGACAGCGCGAGCGTCGATGCCACACCGATACTCGTGATCAGAAACGTACGACGTGAATTGTTCATGGGGACTCACTCCATTGGTATTGTGGGGGTCAACGCCGTTCTAACGACAGCGGTCCCCAAGCATATCAATGAAGCCGACGCGCGTGATGCTTCAAATCCCCGTCATAAGCGAATCGGTAGTGCGTGTGTGCCTGCGCATTCATGCGCGTCCGCTGACTTCGCACACGCGCTGCGCAATCGCCAGCGACGCCGTCAAACCCGGCGACTCGATACCGAACAGATTCACCAGACCACGCACGCCATGCGCGGCGGGACCCTGAATCAGAAAGTCGGCGGCCGGCTCGCCGGGACCCGACAGCTTCGGACGAATGCCCGCGTATGCCGGTTGCAGCGCATGATCGGGCAGCGCCGGCCAATAGGCGCGGATCGCCGAATAGAACGATTCGGCCCGTTGCGGATCGACGTCGTAGTTGATCGAATCGACCCATTCGACGTCCGGGCCGAAACGCGCCTGGCCGCCGAGATCGATCGTCAGATGCACGCCGAGTCCTGCTTCATTCGGCATCGGATAGATCAGGCGGTTGAACGGCGCGCGCCCTGAAATGCTGAAGTAGTTGCCGCGCGCGAGATAGAGCGGCGGCACATGGCGCGCGTCGAGCCCGCGGATCTTGCGCGCGATCGTGTTCGCATGCAGCCCAGCGCTGTTGATGACGCATGCGGTGCCGATCGTCGTCGGCGAGTTGCCGCCAACCTTTACGATGAAGCGTCCGTTGATCGCTTCGATCGCTTCGACGGGCGCATGGAACGCGCAGACGGCGCCGTCGCGTTCCGCGTCGCCCTGCAGCGCGAGCATCAGCTGATGGCTATCGACAATGCCCGTCTGCGGCGAGAACACGGCTTCGACACATTGCAGCGCCGGTTCGAGCGCCTGCGCTTCCTCGCCGCTGATACGCATCAGATCGAGCACGCCGTTTTCCTTGCCGCGCGCCATGATGCTTTCGAGTTGGGGAATCTGGTTGCGCGCAGTCGCGACGAGCAATTTGCCGCAGCGCTGGTGCGGCACGCCGCGTTCGGCGCAGTAGTCGTACAGCATCTCGCGGCCGAGCACGCACAGCGCCGCCTTGAGCGATCCGCGCGGATAGTAGATGCCCGCGTGTATCACTTCGCTGTTGCGGGAACTCGTGCCGACGCCGATGGCTTCCGCCGCTTCCAGCACGATCACTTCACGTCCGCGCGCAGCCAGCGCGCGCGCGACGGCAAGACCGACGACACCAGCGCCGATCACCACACATTCGATCTGATCCATGTCCGTTGGACGCGGCTCACTGCGCCGCGTTCTACCTCGTCATCCACCAGGATTTCGATAGCGTGCGGTGTCGTCGAAACCGTGACCGCGTGCTGTCGAACGCTTCACATGCACAATGCGAAATGACGCGACGCGCTACAGACACAAATGCCCGCAACCTTGTGCGGCTGCGGGCATCAATATGTGGGAACGCGTCGAGCGTTTGAGTCAGTGTACGCCCACGACGCTCATTCCAGGTGAATTTGGCGGACTCGTTCCGCCTGAGCCACAACGGGCTTGATCAATCCTGCGCAGTTGTGCGTTTGAACAGATGGCGCAGGTCGACGTGTGCGATGGGCACCGTATAACCGCCCGTTGCAAATTGCTGAGGATAAGCAGGTGCGTTCGGATTCAGGCTCAGTTCACCGTTCGCGCGGGCTTGCACCAGATCGGCCTTCACCTCGGCGCGCGTCTTCGGTCCGTTGACGCTGGACGGCGATTGCGTCGGAGCCGGGCTGTAGCCGCTTGCGAAAGCGGGCGCGGCGACGACTGCGGAAATCAGCAAAGCGGCAAGCGAAAGCTTCTTCATGATCGGTTCCTGAGGTGAAGTCCAGTTCGAACGAAACGCTGTTTGCATTTCAGTGAACGGAGTCTAGTCCTCGCCTATCGGATTGCCGACCCTCATTAGCGGAATTGACTGTTGTTCGAATGTGTTCAAATCAGGCGCGAATCGCCCTGTTTTCGCTATGGAATAGCTGCAACATTGGAACAATGAACAGGTCGCGCGAGCGCGACCTGTTCGCATAAATAACGCGAACGACGCTAGAAACCGATCGGTTTGCGGCGCGAATTGTAGTCAAGGCGAATGTCGTCGGCGCCGATATGGTCACGGCTCGCGATGCGCGCCGAGCCGAAACCGTTCAGGATCGCGCGCCGCATTTCACGCGGCGACGCCTGTGTGAGCGCGTCGAGCGCCGCGCCGCCGAGTTGCGCCGGAAACCGCTGGCCCCAGCCGTGCGCCGAGCGGATTTCGTTGTAGATCGACTGCGCGATGCGCCGAGAGCCGTCGCGGTCCGGCGGCGGAATCTCGTAGACGTTCATCCGGTTCAGGATCGGCTCGGGAATCGCGCGTTCGTCGTTCGCAGTCGCGATCCAGATCACATGGCCCGCGTTGATCGGAATCTCCGCGAACTCGTCGATAAAAGTCTGCGCGGTGTCGTGCTCGAGCAGCGCGTACAGCGCGCCGAGTGGATCGTATTGCGAGTCGCCCGTCGCCTTGTCGATTTCATCGACGGCGATCACGGGGTTTGCATAGCTGCCATGCACGAGCGCATCGAACACCTTGCCCGGCTTCGCATTCTTCCATTGCGACGACGCGCCCGACAGAATCCAGCCCGCCGTCAATGAACTCATCGCGACATAGTGATACGCGGTGCCGAGCAGCCGCGAGAGCTGCTTCGCAAAGTGCGTCTTGCCGATGCCGGGATCGCCGAGCAGCAGGATCGGCATCAGTTCGAGGCGGTCGTCCGTTTCGAGGCACAGCGCGACCTGCTTGCGGATGTCGTCGAGCGGCTCGGTGAAGTTGGGCAGCGAGCCGATCAGATCGTCGATGGACGGCATTCGGTTCGGCTTCACGCAAAAGCGCAGATTGCCGACCTTCAGCATCTTTTCGTATGTGGAACGCAGTGCGTCGCTGGCGCCTTCGCTGAGTTCGTTGAGTGCCGTCTCGACCTGATCCAGGTCATAGACCTTGCTGAACGATGCAACTGCGATTTCCTGTTTCACCATGGCCGTTGTCATTGCTTCACCCCGTCGTGCTGGTCTTGCATCCGCAGCGTCCCCGACGCCGCTTTAATTTCAGTGTAACGACGCCGAAATGGCATGCAAGCCAGCAGTCATGCGGGTCTGCTGCTAACCGCACATGTCGGGCGAGACAATTGCTTGAATCGTCACATTCGCGCCCCTATCTGCAATGCAATGTAACCGCCGCGCGCTGAACCTTGGTTCCAGATCGGGTGTCAGAAAACCGTTATCCCGATAAAGCGTAAGATGGTCGGCGGTCGCAGAAAGAACGCGCGGATGCCGCACGCTTTAGCGAAACGCAGCGATTCCGGAGACTCATTGTTCATGTGGAAAACCAGCCTCGTTGCCGCCGTGTTCGGCACCACGTTGATGGCGCAGGGCACGATGGCCCAGACGCAGCCGCGCAGCGCGCCGTCCGTCGTCAAGTGGGAACTGCAGGTGATGCGCGACGGCCAGCAGATCGATTCGTTCGACGGCAACACGACCGTCGGCCAGGCGCGCACGGACACGCATCATCACGTGGTGCAAAACAGCGTCGGTTGCAAGGACGTGCCGGCGGGCAGCATCGATCTCGCGCGCACGCTGACCATTTCGCCGACCCAGGCGGATGCGAGCGGCGTCACGTTCATCATCGACGCGCAGGAAACGCTCGAAGACCCGTCTACGCGCACCACCAGCACCGGCTGCAAGCTGCCGCCGCAGCCGCGACAGGTGAGCGCGAGCCATCCGGGGCTGAAAGTGCCGCCCGGCGACTGGACGTCATGGACGATCGTCGACAAAGATCCGAATCTCGTATATCGATTGCGTGCAAGCGTCGCAAACAACCCGTGAACTTAACGAAAGACGTGGATAACGCGGCATGCGAAACCCCGAAGAACTGATACGCGAAAACCTCGACAGGAAAGATTTCATCGCCGTGAGCTGGAACCTGCACAAGGGCCGCTCGCCACTCGGCTTCCAGGCATGGCAGGCGATGCAGCGCTGGGTACAGTCCGTTCATGCCGACGCGTATTTCCTGCAAGAAGCGATGGCACGGCGGATGCCGGGCCCCGTGCTCGCCAGCTCGTTTGGCGCGCGGCTGGGCGACATCGACGACGACGTATGGCATTGCCAGGCGACCGAAATCGCCGACGCGCTGCAGTTGCAGATCGCGCTGGGACCGAACGTGTTCAAACCGTCGTGGCGGCATGGCAATGCGATCCTGTCGCCGCATCCCCTCGATCTCGGCGGACGCTGGGACATTTCCGCGCACCGCTTCGAGCGGCGCGGCCTGCTCGTTGCACGTGCGACATTCGGCGGTCACGCGGTGACGCTGCTGTGCGCGCATCTCGCGCTCACGCGCCAGGCGCGGCTGCGGCAGATGAACTGGATCGCGCACTGGATTTCGAAGGAAGCGCCCGACGGTCCACTCGTGCTTGCGGGTGACTTCAACGACTGGCGCAACGATTCCGTGCCGCTGTTTCGCGAGCACGGCCTGGAAGAAGTCGCGACGCTGCTCGGTGAGCCGGGACGCACGTTTCCGGCGTTCTCGCCTGCGCTTGCGCTCGACAAGATGTTCGTGCGCGGGATGAAACCTGTCGAATGGATACAGCCAGCGCAAGAGACGGCGTGGCTGTCGGATCACCTGCCGTATATGGCGCGACTGCGCGTCGACTGAACGCGCGTTGACGCGTCAGCCGCGCTGCGGTTTCCAGTTGAGTTCGCCGCTGATCGCTTCGCCGGGCTGGAGCACTCGGTAGCCTGAGCGCTCTCGTGCGCCATCGTTGGCGTTAGCGTTGAAGCAGTCGGTCGTATTCGTGACAGGCTCGACGCACAACTGCACATCGTTCGCGGGCGCGAACACCACCAGATGATCGAACGGCGCGTCGGCGGTCATCGTCACGCCGCGCGCTTCGTCCGGCCATGCAATCGTCGCGCTGCGCGTCCAGCCGCTGAAGTTGTTGTCGAGATCGAACGCGTCGGCGCTCATGCCGCGCCTGAGCGCATCGACAGCGCCATGCGGGCCGAGATGCGTCGGCAACACGTGCGCGTCGGCGTGCCACATTTCATCCACATGCGCGGTAATCACCGTGTTCGACGTACGCGGATAGTACGGGTGATGGCCCATGCCGAACGGCATCGGACTTTCCGAGAGGTTCTGCGCGGTGAGTGTCAAGCGCAGAGCATCGCCCAGCAATTCGATGCGCTGGCTCGCGCGATAGTGAAACGGCCAATCGCTGCGCTTTTCGCTATCAGGCACATGCTCGAAATGCAGTTCGACGGACGAAGCCGTGCGCGCGCCAACGCGCCACGGCCTGCGCCACGCATGACCATGCAGCGCATGCGCATAGCCGTTTCCGTCGCCGCCGAGATCGATCGTGCGGCCGTCGAACTCGAAGCGCGCATCGCGGATGCGGTTGCAATACGGAAAGAGCGGGAAGCTCGCCATCCGCAGCGGATCGCAAGCGGCGAGCGCCGCGCTCGTCGCCGGACGCAGCCAGTGCAGCACGCGTTGCGACGTGTGCTCGCGCACCACGTCGAAATAAGCGGCAATCGATCCGCCGACCTCCGGCGCGACCACGAGCGTCGTATCGCCACTGGACAACACGACGAGCGACGGGTCGTCGATGCGCAGATCGGTGGCGGAATCGGCTGCGGACGGATGGAGGGAAGCTTCGCGCATAGTGGTTTGAATTGGCGTGGGCGGTTGCGACGTCGTCGGGCGCGCGCGTTCGATGCCATGCGCCGAAGCGGCCCGCGCGTGCGAGAATCGCACGGCTGAATTCTCCGGTCAATATTATTAGTAATAATGTCGACGAAAGTCCGCCGCCAGAGGCTATCGCTGCCCAGTAAAAAAGCGGGGTTTGCGTGTGTTGTCCAGCGCATATTATTAGTGGTACCGTCAGTACACGATGCCTGCGGCATTCACCGTCAACGAGCCGCCGTTGCGCGGCCAGATCAATGAAAAAATCGACTCAGCGCCGCCCGACGATGACCGATATCGCCAAGCTCACCGGCGTGTCGCAATCGACTGTTTCTCTCGTCCTGAACAACGCGACCGGCGCCAAATTTTCCGAAGCGACCCGCAACAAGGTGCTGAAAACCGCGCAGGATCTCGGCTATCGCCTCACGCCGCGTGAACCGCTGCCGCCGTCGTCGGGCGAGCGCAATCTGATCATCTATCTCGCCGACGAAATCTCGACCAGCCCGCACCCGGTCGTGAACATCGACGGCGCGCGCGATGCCGCCTACGCGAACGGCAAGCTGCTCGCCGTCTACTCGACCCACGGCAACGCCGACATCGAGCAGCAGGTGCTCGATGCGGCTCTGGCGAGCCCGACCGTGTTCGGCGTGGTCTACGCGACTGTCTACACCCGCAAGGTCACGCTGCCCGCCGCACTCGCGCGCGTGCCGACCGTGCTGCTGAACTGCTATACGAGCGAGGGCGGCCAGTCGTCGATCGTTCCCGCCGAAGTCGCGGGCGGCCATGTCGCAACCGAATACCTGCTGCGCGCGGGACACCGGCGGATCGGCTACATCAACGGCGAGCACTGGCAGGACGCGGCGAAAGACCGTCTGAAGGGCTACCGCACCGCGCTCGCGACCGCCGACCTGCCGTTCGCGCCCGAGATGGTCCGCGACGGCGACTGGAGTTCGGGCACGGGCTTCGAGCACACGCTGTCGCTGATGCGCGAGCCTAATCCACCGACCGCGATCTTCTGCGCGAACGACCTGATGGCGCTCGGCGCGATCGAAGCGCTCAAGCAGCTCGGCTACCGCGTGCCCGACGACGTCTCGGTGCTCGGCTACGACGATCAGGAAATCGCGCGCCACACGCATCCGCCGCTGTCGACCGTCGTGCTGCCGAACTACGAATTGGGGCGCTGGGCCGTCGATACGCTGCTTCAGGAAGTCCACAACCAGGCAGCGGGCGCGCCCGTGCGTCACCGGATGGTGAAACTCGACGGGCCGTTGATCGAACGTGGGTCAGTCAGGGAAATTACCGAGGCAAAACGCGCCGCAATTAATATTATTAGTGATTGACCAATAATAATTCGCGATGGAATAATCGGCACGTCCGGTCACCACCGACGTGCCGGCGGCAGTTGAAGCACAAAAGCAAAACACACCAACTGGTACTGGAGGAAGACATGGCGTCGCACAATCGGGATTCGCGCGGGCAGCGGCTTCAGCCGCTCGCCGCAGCATTGCTGGCAATCACTTTGGGATTCGGCATGGCATCGGCGCAGGCTGACGATCTGCCGAAAATCCCCACCAAGAAACCGCTGAAAGTGGGCTTCGCCCAGACGGAGAGCAACAACCCCTGGCGCCTCGCCGAAACCCAGAGCTTCAAGGACATCGCCGCCAAGTGCGGCTGGCAGATGGTCATGACGGATGCCAACGGGTCCAACTCGAAGCAGGTCTCCGACATTCAAAGCATGATCGCGCAGCACGTCGATCTGCTCGTGTTCCCTCCGCGTGAAGAGAAGCCGCTCGCGCCCGTCGTGTTGCAGGCTAAGAAGGCGGGCATTCCCGTGATTCTCGTCGACCGCAACGTCGATCAATCGGTGGCGAAGGCGGGCCGCGACTACATCACGTTCATCGGCTCGGACTTCATCGACCAGGGCCACCGCGCAGCCGACTGGCTCATCAAGGCGACGGGCGGCAAGGCGAAGATCATCGAACTCGAAGGCACAACGGGCGCTTCCGCCGCAAACGACCGCAAGAAGGGCTTCGACGAAGTGATCGCGAAGAATCCGGGCATGTCGATCATCGCGTCGCAAAGCGGCGACTTCGCGCGCGACAAGGGCCGTCAGGTAATGGAAACGCTGTTGCAGGCGCATCCTGATGTCACGGCCGTCTACGCGCACAACGACGAAATGGCGCTCGGCGCGATCGCCGCGATCAAGGCGGCAGGCAAGCAGCCGGGCAAGGATATCCAGATCGTCACGATCGACGGCACGAAGGGCGGCCTCGATGCGATCGCGGCGGGCGAGCTTGGCGCGAGCGTGCAGTCGAGCCCGTTCTTTGGCCCGCTAGCATGCGACGTCGCGCAGAAATTCGCGAAGGGCGAGAAGGTGCCGACGTGGGTCAAGGTGTCGGACCGCTTCTACGACAAGGGCAACGTGCAGGAAAGCATGCAGTACGGTTATTGAGCGTTCGTTGGTGTAACCCGGCCGGCGCGTTTTCGGTTTTCACGCAGCGAGGCGCGCGCAGCACGGCCGACACGCTGGGCTTCACCGGGCATTCGTGCCCGGCTGACGGGAAGGATTCGAGGCGACGTGTCTGTGGCGCGCGCGTTCGCGTTCCATGGGACGTCGCTTCGCTTTGTCGGGCGTACCATCGACTTCGCGAACTGACCGACAGTATGTAATTCGCGCGCCGGCCGTCGCGATAGCCACGGGCCGCGCTGCATCGCAAGCGATGCAGCATGGTGCCATGCGTAAGGCGCTAAAGCGCTAACGCTTTGCATGGGGCCGGACTAAGCGCTAAAGCGCCAAGTCGGGGCCGACATCTGGTCGACCGCGCTGCATGGGACCATGCGTAAGCGCTAAAGCGCTAACGCAGGTCGACCGCGTTGCATGGGACCTGCGTAAGCGCTAAAGCGCTAACGCAGGTCGACCGCGCTGCATGGGACCAGCGTAAGCGCTAAAGCGCTAACGCTGGTCGACAAAGGAGACACACGTGACGCAATCCCACGCGCCTTCCGACGCGGCCCCCGGCGCTCATCCGCCGCCGCCGTCCTCACGCGCGACCCTGCTCGACATGCAGGGCATCGACATTTCGTTCGGCGGCGTGCCCGCGTTGCGCGGCGCGAATCTCAGCGTCGCCGCAGGCGAGGTGCATGCGTTGATCGGCCAGAACGGCGCGGGCAAATCGACGATGATCAAGATCCTCACGGGCGCCTATCGGCGCTCGGGTGGCAGCGTGCGCTTCGAAGGTCGCGAGATCGATTTCCGCACGCCGAAGGAAGCGCGCGAAGCAGGCATCAGCACGATCTACCAGGAGATCAACCTGGTGCCATTCCGCTCGGTGGCTGAGAACATTTTCCTTGGCCGCGAACCGCGCCGCTTCGGTCTGATCGACTGGCGCGAAGTGCAGCGGCGCGCGTCCGCGCTGCTCGAATCGTTCGGTTTGCAGATCGACGTGAAGAAGCCCGCGGGCAGCTATTCGACGGCGATTCAGCAGATGGTTGCGCTCGCGCGCGCCGTGTCGTCGGACGCGAAGATGGTCATCATGGACGAATCAACTTCGTCACTCGACGAACGCGAAGTCGAACTGCTGTTCACCGTCGTGCGCAAGCTGCGCGACGACGGGCGCGCGGTGATCTTCGTGTCGCATCGGCTCGACGAACTGTATGCGCTGTGCGACCGCGTGACGGTGATGCGCGACGGCCAGACCGTTGCGCAAAGCGCGATGAAGGATATCGACAAGCGCCAGCTCGTCACGACGATGCTCGGCCGCACGCTCGCCGCCGTCGTGCAGGACGACAGCACCGCGCGCGAAACGAATCTCGCGCGACGCGGCGACAAGGCGATCTCGGCACGCAATCTGTCCGCGCATCCAAAGGTGAGCGACGTGTCGCTCGATGTGCACGCGGGCGAAGCCGTCGGCCTCGCGGGCCTGCTCGGCTCGGGCCGCACGGAAACGATGCGCCTACTGTTCGGCGCCGACCCCGCCGAGCGCGGCACGCTGTCGATCAACGGCAAGGACGTCGCGCTGAAGTCGCCGCAGGACGCGATCGCGCGCGGCCTCGCGTATCTCACGGAAGACCGCAAGGCCGAAGGCATCGTGCCGGACCTGTCGGTGCGCGACAACCTCACCCTCGTCTGTCTGCGCACGCTGTCGAAGCACGGCATCGTCGATGTGAAGCAGCAGCAGGCGATCGTCGATCGCTTTATTGCGTCGCTTGGCATCAAGCTGCGCTCGCCCGATCAGCCGATCCGCGAACTGTCGGGCGGCAATCAGCAGAAGGTGCTGCTCGCGCGCTGGCTCGCCGCGCAGCCGTCGCTGCTATTGCTCGACGAGCCGACACGCGGCATCGACGTCGGCGCAAAGGCGGATGTCGCGAAGATCGTGCGCGAACTGCGCGACGAAGGCATGGCGGTGCTGTTGTCCGCTTCCGAACTCGAAGAACTGACGGCCGTGGCCGATCGCGCCGTAGTGATTCGCGACGGCCGCACGGTCGCCGAACTGGATGGCGCGCAAATGAGCGAATCCGCGATCATGGACGCGATTGCCTACGGCAGCGCGGGCACCTCGCAACTGGTGGAAGCAGCGCAGTCCGCGCATATCGACGATGCACTGGAGGGCGACCGTCATGGCTCATGAGTCGCTGCGCAACGACGGCGCGCCGCTCGCAGCGGCTTCAGCGCCGCCCGATCCATCGACGGTGAAGAAGAAACGCCGCATCACGATCCAGCGCGAGATCGTCGTACTGCTCGCGATGCTCGTCTTCAACCTGCTCTTCACACAACACTTCTGGTCGCTGCAAACCTTCAACGTCAATCTGACGCAGGTCGTGACGATCGTGATCGTGGGCATCGGCATGACGCTGGTCGTCGCGACGGGGGGCATTGATCTGTCCGTGGGCGCGTCGATGGCGATTGCGGGCGCGCTCGCGCCAATGCTGTTCCTTCATATTGCCGGGCCGCTCGGCATCGCGCTCGCGTTCGTGCTGCCCGTTCTCGCCACCGCCGTGTGCGGTGTGTTCAACGGCTTTCTCGTCACGCGATTAGCCGTGCAGCCGATTGTCGCGACGTTGGTGCTGTTCATCGCCGGGCGCGGCATCGCGCAGGTCGTCACCGACGGCAGCCTGCAGGCGTTCAACAATCCCGCGTTCCAGTGGATCGCGCTCGGCAAGGTGGCGGGCGTGCCGTTCCAGGTGCTGCTGATGTTCGCGCTCGTCGCGTTCTTCGCGTGGGTCGTGAAGAAAACGCTGTTCGGCCAGTATCTGCTCGTCACGGGGGGCAACGAAAAGTCCGCGTATCTGAGCGGCGTGCCGACCGCGCGCGTGAAGATGATCGCGTACACGCTGTGTGCGGCGCTGTCCGGCCTTGCAGGGCTGATTTCGATTTCGGTGAATTCGTCGTCGGATGCGAATGTGGTTGGGCTCGGCATCGAACTCGATGCGATTGCGGCCGTGGCCGTTGGCGGCACTGCGTTGACGGGCGGCAAGGCGTATATCGGCGGCACGCTGATTGGCGCGCTGATCATCCAGTTGCTGCGCTACACGCTGCTCGCGCACGGCATTCCTGATGCGGCCGCGCTCGTCGTCAAGGCGGGCATCATCATCGCGGCTGTGTACGTGCAGCGGCGTTCGCGCTAAACGCTTGGCAAAAGACGATCCGATGAAAAAGAACCTGCCCATCCTGATTGCGCTCGGCGCGCTGATCGTGCTCGGCCTCGTGCGCTACGAGCATTTCGCGTCCGAGTACAACATCACGTCCTTCTGGCGCTACAACTCGATGTTCGCGCTGATCTCCGTCGGCATGGCGTTCGTGATCATCACGGGCGGCATCGATCTGTCCGTCGGGACGGTCGCGGCGATGTCGAGTGTCGTGGCGGCGCTTGCCAGCCCGTATGGCGGCTGGGTCGCGGTGCTCGCGGGCGCGGGCGCGGGCCTGCTGGTCGGCGTGCTCAACGGTCTCATCATCACGCGGCTGAAAATCCTGCCGTTCATCACGACACTCGCGACGAGCCTCGGCGCGCACGGCCTCGGGCTGCTGCTCGGCAAGAACGACGCCGTGTCGATTTCGTCCGATACGAACTTCGCGAACTTCGGTCAGGGCGACCTGTTCGGCCTGCCGATTCCCGGTCTCATCGCGCTCGTCGCTGCCGTCGCGGGCTGGCTCGCGCTGCGCAGCACGCGCTTCGGCCGGCATTCGCTGGCAATTGGCGGCAGCGAGGAAGCGGCGCGTTTGATGGGGCTGAACGTGAACCGCACGCTGGTCGCCGTGTATGCCGTGAGCGGCTTGTTGGCGGGCCTGGCGGGCGTGATCCTCGCCGCGCAGTTCGGCGCGGGGCAGCCGAATGAGGGTGTCGGGTGGGAGTTGTTCGCGATTTCGGCCGTGGTGCTCGGCGGCACGCTGCTGACGGGCGGCGAAGGCTCGATCGCCATGACGATCGCGGGCGTGCTGCTGCTCGGGCTCGTGTTCAATCTGCTGAACTTCGAGAACGGGCTTGGGTTCATCAGTCTGTCGGCGTACTGGCAGTCGGTGATACGTGGCGTGTTCCTGCTGCTGGTGATCGTGCTGCAGGCGCGCGTGCTCAAGCAGCGCGCACATAAGGCCACGACGCCGGACGTGGGTGCGGGTGCGGGGCAATCTGCGGGGTGAGGTTTTTTGCTTTTGCTGACATCCGCGATGCGTTAGGTCGCTTGGCGCGTCGCCCGTGTGTGGGGCGGGACCGGCTTTGGGTTGTCTGCGACGCTGGGTGGTTTGCTTGTGCTTGCGCTGGCATCCGCGCTACGGTGTTTGCCATTCACGCCTCGCCCCTGTGCGGGGCGGGACCGGCTTTGGGTTGTCTGCGACGCTGGGTGGTTTGCTTGTTTTGATGTTGGCATCCGCGTTTCGTTAGCTCGCTTCACGCGTCGCCCCTGTGCGGGGCGGCACCTACTTTTCTTTGCCGCCGCAAAGAAAAGTAGGCAAAAGAAAGCGGCTCACACCGCCAACTCTTCTTCCTGCCTGAGGGCCCCCACAGGTTCTTACGCTTCACACGGCAATCACGTGACCCACGTTCGTTGCCAACGTTCTTGCGGTGCGCCTGACCCGCTTCACGCACCCGCACTGCAGCATGCCGCACCGGATATTCCGCCGCCGCCCAGGTGGCAAACTGTGTGTCGGCCCAAGTGCTCCACACGCCTCACTTCGGACCGCTACGCA